>CAYPOZ010000064.1:1865-7832 GCA_964412415.1 uncultured Isosphaeraceae bacterium
ACCAGGCCCTCCTTGGCGCGGCTCGGACCGCCGCCGCCGGGGTCGGGCAGGTGATTGCCGTCACGTTCGAGCCCCACCCCGCGGTCATCCTGCGCGGCGCGTGCCCGGCGCGGCTGGCGTCGGCCGACGACCGCCGTGCGTCGCTCCTTGCGGCGGGGGCCACCCGGGTGGAGACGATCGAGCCGGACGTCCGCCTGCTGGGGCTCTCCCCGGAGGAGTTCATCGGCGAGCTGGCGCTTCGGGTGCCATTCGACGTGATCGTCGAGGGTGCTGACTTCCGCTTCGGTCAGGCGACGTGCGCGCGCTCAAGGACATCGGCGACCGATCAGGGTTCCGCACCATCGTGGTGGACGAGGTCGATGTGCCGCTGTGCGACGGTCATCTCGTGCCCGCGCGCAGCTCGACCGCGCGGTGGCTCCTGTCGCTTGGCCGCGTGGCCGATGCGGCGCGAGTGCTCGGACGTCCTCACAGGGTGAGCGGCGAGGTAGTGCGCGGCGCCGCACGCGGACGCGGCATCGGATACCCGACGGCGAACATCTCTCTCGGGGACGTGATGCTTCCGCAGGATGGCGTCTATGCGTGCACCGTCACCATGCCGGGCGGCGCGCGCTGGGCTGCCGCTGCGAGCGTCGGCACGAACCCGACCTTTGGCGCATGCCCGCGTACGCTTGAGGTCCACATTCTCGGCATGGACCGCTCGGCGGACCTCTACGGGCAGCGCCTGCATGTTGACTTCGACCGCTGGATCCGCCCGATGCTCGCCTTCCCGACGGTCGATGCGCTCGTCGCGCAGATGGGCCGCGACTGCGCGGTCGCGGCATCCGCGAGCCATGGAGTGATGGCCTGATGAGCGCAACGTTCTCCTACACGTCCACGATCGATGCGCCGCAGGCGGCCGCAATCCTGCGCGGCGCGCGGCGCATCGCCGTGCTCACGCACTGGAAGCCCGATGGCGATGCGATGGGATCGCTGCTTGCGCTGACGCGTGCGCTCCGTGCGCTTGGAGCGGACGTTCAGGCCCTCGTTGCGGGCCCGATGGACCCGAATGTGCTCGCGCTTTCGGCGCCGGGCGAGCTGCTGGTCGCGCCAGGCCAGATGCCGGGCGCGGACCGCGAGCTTGCGGTGGTCGTCGACACTGGCGCGTGGAGCCAGCTCGACCCGTTCCAGGACTGGCTGCGAGGCATGCGCGGTCGGGTGCTTGGGCTCGACCACCACGCGCGCGGCGACGACATCGCCGACTCGCGCATCGTTGACACGAGCTGCGCGAGCGCCACGCAGGTCGTGGCGTCGGTCATCGATGCGCTAGGCGTCCCGTTCGCCGGCCCCGGGAGCGCGCGCGGCTCGATCGCCGAGGCGATCTTCGCGGGGCTCGCGACGGACACCGGGTGGTTCCGCTTCAAGAGCGCGGACTCTGCCGTGTTTGCGCTCGCGTCGCGGCTGCTCGCGCTGGGCGTCGAGAACCAGCGGCTCGTGCAGCTCCTCGACGAGAACGAGCGCCCGCCGCGGCTGGGCATGATGTCGCGTGCGCTCGCGTCAATCGAGTACGCCGGCGGCGGCACCGCCGCGATCATGCACCTTGGTCCCGAGGAGTTCGCCGCATCTGGCGCCCGGCAGGAGGACATCGGGGGCCTCGTGAACGTGCCGATGGTGGTGGGCAGCGTGCGCGTCTCGGTGCTGCTGACGCAGGTGCCCGGCGACGGTGCGGTCACGAAGATCAGCTTCCGCAGCAAGCCTGCGGTGCTCGAGGGCCAGCGCTTCACCGATGTCAACATCCTCGCCGCGGAGTTCGGCGGCGGGGGGCACACGCAGGCCGCCGGTGCGCGGCTCGACATGCCGGTCGCCGAGGCGCGCTCGCGTGTCCGCGACGCCGTCGAGCGGGCCGTTGCCGCAGCGATTCCCGTGCAATCCGGCCGCTAGGCGGCGTACCATCCCGACATGCTCAACGGCCTTCTTCGTGGCGCCATCGCCCTGTCGGTTTCCGGTCTCGCAGTCGCCGGCGGATGCGACTGCTCGTCGTGCGACTCGGGTGACGCGTCCGATGCGGCCGCGCAGCCAGCGCTGCCCACGATGGAGACCCAGTCAGGCGCAGCGCCCAAGGCCGCCAATGTCGCCACCATCCCGGTGAGCTTCGAGGTCAAGGGCATGCACTGCAACGGATGCGCGGAGGCGATCGCGGAGGAGACCCGCGGCATCCCCGGAGTGACCGGCGTGGTGGTGTCCTTCGACGATTCGCGCGCCGACGTGACGCTCATCGCGGGTGCGGATGCGGGCGCTGTCGAGGCTGCCATCCGCAAGCTCGGCTACACCGTCTCGCGCCGGAACTGATCCGGGCGCGCGACGCACGGCCGGTTCCGGGCAGCTCTTGGCGCGTGAGGCACTGCCGAATCTGTGCTGCAACCTAGGCGCGGCGCAGGTGCATGTGGCGTCGCGTCCCGGCGGTCGGGGGATATGCCTGAAGCACTGCGGGCAGGGTGAGCGCGGCCGCCGCGAAGCAGCATGCGCTGCCGATGACCATCAGCCACCCCAGGCTCTGAAGCCCCTGGTGGTGCGCGAAGCACAGGGTGCCGAACCCGATCGCAGTGGTGGCCGACGCGAGCCCCACCGCCATGCGTGTGCTGCCGAGCGATCGGGCATGACCCTGCGCGCGCGCTCGGTGCACGATGTGCACCGAGCTGTCGACGCCGAGGCCGATCAGCATGGGGATGCCGAAGAAGTTGGCCATGTTCAGCGGGATGCCAAGTGCCGCCATCACGCCAAGCGTCCACACGAGCCCGAGGCACAGCGCGAACACGCACGCGAACGTGGCGCGGAACGAGCGGAAGTCGATCCACACCAGGATCGCCACGAGCACAAGGCTGCCCCAGCTCATCAGGGTGAATGCGCCGCCCATGTCGATCATCGACTCGAACTGGGTGATCGGCACGCCGGTGACGCTGGGGTCGATGGCCCGGATCGCGCCCACGAACGCCTTCATCGGCTCGAACTCCCACACGTCCGCGGCGGGGAAGAGCATGACGCACAGCGTGCCGTCGGGAGCCACGAACTTTGCGCGGATCGCGGCAGGGAGCGCGTCGCGCAGCGAGCGCGATGCGCCTGCGGTGAGCCCGTGTGCGGCGGTTGACGCGCGTGCGCACGCATCCTCTGCGGCAGCGCGGGCTGCGGCCGCAGACTCGGGATTGCGCAGCGCGGACTCGAGATCGCGCAGCTGCCGCACGAGCGGATCGAGCGTCGCCTTCGCGCGCGCCTGGGCGTCGGCGCCTCCCATCGACGAGAGCAGCACCAGCCTGCTCAGCCGGTCCGCGACGGCGCTCACGTCCTGTGCGGCGAGGGTGCGCGGCTCGGCCGCGGCAGATGCGGCAGCGGGGGCGGCGTGTTCCTGGGCCGCAGGTGCGGTTGCCGGCATTGCGCCAGGTGCGGTGCCGCCGGCGGCGCCAGAACTGCGCGCGGCATCGGCAATGGCCGCTCGCAGCGATGTGCGCGCTGGCGTGTCCGGCAGCACGACGTCGAACGCGCTGCGGACCTGCGCCACGAGCGGCTCGGCCTTCGCGCGTTCGATCAGCGCGAGCGCGCTTGCCTGATCGGCGGGCGTGCTCACCGCGAACCATGACGCGCTCACCGAGTCCTCGAGCAGCATGCGTTCCCAGCGCACCGAATCGAGATCCTCCGCCTGCAGCCTCAGCAGGTTGCTCTCGAAGCGCGTGTAGGGCACCATCGATGCGAGCACGATGAGCGCGAAGGCGCTCACGGCCACGATCCACCCGGCGCGCCCGCGCCATGGCGCGCGTCGGCTCTGCTCAGCTGCCAGGCCCGCATCGGGTGGGTCGCCATCGCGTTCGCTCGCCGCGCCGGCGGGACCGTCGACACGCGCCGCATCCGCCGCCCCGTCCCGTCGCCCTTCGGTCGCCGCCAGAAGAGCCGGCAGCACTACCGTCATCGAAATCGCGCACATCAGCAGTCCGACGCCTGCGATGATGCCGAGCTCGCGCAATCCGCCGAAGTCAGTGAGCAGCGCAAGCAGGAACGTGCCCGCGCTGGTGAGCGCGCCGGTCCATGTCGGCACTGTCACGCTGCGGAGCGTCGCCGCGACGGCGGGGGTCGCCCGCATCGACCTGCGGCACTCGATGTACCTGATCAGCAGGTGGATGCCGTAGTCGAGGCCTGCCGCCACAAGCACCAGCATGAACACCAGAGAGAGCAGGTTGAGCCGGCCCACGAGCAGCGTCGTGAGCCCGTAGGTCCATCCGAACGCCAGTGCAAACGCGATCACCGTGAGAACCGGCCGTGTGACGCTGCGGAACACCAGCGCTGCGATCGCGGCGATGATCGCTGTGGCCACGAGTGATCCGCGCGTCATGTCCGTGTTGGTGGTCGCCAGCTCGTCGGCCTGGAGCACGGGCTTGCCCGTGAGGCCAATCTCCACCGCGGCATGCTGCGGCGCAATCTCGGCGATGACCCGGCGGATCCCCGCGAGCGTGCCCTCGATCGTGGAGAGGCTCGTGAAGTCCTTCTGCGGCGAGATCTCCACGAAGAGCATCCTTCCCGTGTCGGACTGCAGGTATTGGGGCTCCATCGGGCGTGCGAGGCTTCCCTCTGCCGACGGGACCACCGATGACGCCAGCATCACGGCTGCAGCGCCAATGCTCGCGCGCTCCTCCTCGCCCATCGAGAGCCCGCCTGCCGTGAGCCGTCCGAGCTCCGCATCGGCCTGCGCAAGCACGCTCGCCGCATCAGGGGCGTCGGCGAGGACGGGCAGCGCGCCAGCCGCGCGCGCGAGCCCCTCGAGCTCAGCATCCCTCATCGCGCGCGGCGCGAGCATCCACTGCTCGGGCACGCTGACGCGCCAGCGCACAGCGGTGAGATCGGGCATTGCCTCGAGCGCGGTGCCGATGGCGTCGGCCGCCTTGCGCGCCGCGGCCGCATCGCCGCGCGAGTCGATCGCGACATAGATGTGCTCCTGGTCCCCGAACTGCTCGAGGAACTGCTTGTATCGCTGCATGAATGGGCGCGATGGCTCGATGAGCGAGTTCGTGTCCGCATCGAGCTGGAGTCGCATCACGGCGAGCAGCGCGCCAGCCGCCGCAAGCAGCGTTGCGACAGACAGCACGGCCCACTTGCCGCGCAGCACAGCGGTGGCGAGCAGGTCGCACACCCGCTCTCGGATGGGGGGCTGACCTCCGGTCACACGATCAGCACCAGGGCAATGCGGCGGAGGCGGTGTCCGCGAGCGTGCCCTCGGCGAGCACGCGTCGCCCGCCGACAAGCACATCGCTCACGCGACCTCGCACGCGGCGCCCCGCGAAGGGCGTGTTGCGGCTCTTGGAGAGGAACGCCGAGGGGTCCACCGTCCACTCCGCGGCCGGGTCGACCACAGTGATGTCCGCGGGCAGCCCCTCCTCGAGGCGCCCGATGCCGCGCGCGTCAAGCCCAAGCAGGCGAGCGGGCGCGATGGTGAGCAGCTCGACGAGCCGCGTCAGCGAAATCGCGCCGCTCACGACGAGCGACTCCATGTAGAGCGGCAACGCAGTCTCGAGCCCCACAAGCCCGAAGGGCGCGGATGCGAAGTCGCGTGACTTCTCGGCGCTCGTGTGCGGCGCGTGATCCGTGGCGAGCACGCCGATCGTGCCGTCGGCGACGCCGGCGCGCACGGCCGCCACATCGGCCGCTGTGCGCAGCGGGGGGTTCACCTTCGCCATCGTGTCGTAGCCGTCGCACGCCTCGTCGGTCAGCAGCAGGTGATGCGGCGACGCCTCAGCGGACACCGGCAGGCCCTCGGCACGCGCGCGCCGCACGATCTCCACGCTTCCGGCGCTCGAGAGGTGCTGCACGTGGTAGCGGCATCCGTAGGCGCGGTTGAGCCTGATGTCACGCTCGATGATGATCTCCTCGGCGACCGACGGCCATCCGCCGAGCCCAAGCCGCGCGGACACGGCGCCTGCATGCATGGCGGCGCCCTGCGTGAGGCTCGGA
>CAYPOZ010000064.1:7863-10017 GCA_964412415.1 uncultured Isosphaeraceae bacterium
TCCTGGCAGTGCTGCATGAACGGCACATCCAGCGACGCGCACGTCGATAGCACCTTGCCCATCATGCTTGCGGAGGCGATGCAGTCGCCGTCATCGGTGAAGGCGACTGCGCCCGCGGCGCGCATTGCGCCCATCGGGGCAAGCTGCTCGCCCTTGCGGGCCACCGTCGCTGCACCCGCCACGAACACGCGCGCCAGCCGCGCGATGTTGGCGCGCATCCTCACGAACTCGACGGTGCTCGGCAGGTCGATCGCGGGATCGGTGTTTGGCATGCAGCAGACGCTTGTGAACCCGCCCGCGATGGCCGCAGCGGCGCCGCTGGCGATCGTCTCCTTGTGGGACTGGCCCGGCTCGCGCAGGTGCACGTGCGGGTCGACCAGCCCGGGCAGCACCAGCTTGCCGCTGCAGTCGACGGTCACGTCGGCTGTGCGCTGGCCGGACCGTGCCGAGATGGCCCGCACGATCCCGCCCTCAACCAGGACATCCGCGGTCTCATCCACGCCACGGGCAGGGTCGATGACCCGGCCGCCGCGCAACAGGATCGATGACATGCAAGCGATGCTAACGGCGTGCCGTCGGCGAAGACGACCTCATGCTCATGCCGCGCCGGTGCCTATCGCAGCACCGGTCTCGCGTCACCATCGCGGGCAAAATGAAACAGGCCCCCGCCGAAGCAGGGGCCTGCACGTTCGTGACGGCGAGTCGGGCGCTTTCGCGCCGCGATCTCAGCCGTTGGTCTTGGAGGCGCTGCAGCCGCTCTTCATCGAGGAGCACTTGCTGGCGCAGTCGGACTTCTTCTCGCTGACGGCGCCGGGGGCCGGGGCGGCATCGGCGGTCATCGCCGGGCACGCAGCAGCCTTCTTGTCAGCGCACGAGGTCGCGCAGCTCTTCTTCTCACCGACGGCGCCGGGGGCGGCAGCGGCGGTCTTCTCGCCACAGGCCTCCTTCTTGTCCGCGCACTTCGAGGCGCAGTCAGCCTTGGTGGCGCAGCAGTCAGCCTTCTTCGAGCCAACCGCGCCGGGGGCGGTGGTGGACTCGGGGGAAGAGCAGGCAGCGAGGGCGAGGACGACAGATCCGAGGATGGCAGAGATGGTCTTCATTTGGTTCATAGCTCCTTGAGTTGCCACACTATACCCCGGGAATAGCATCAGGATCCCTGTGATGCCCCAATTCGCCGTCAGATTTTTGCGTGACTGGTCCGATGGAGGGGCCAGTGGGGGCGCCTCTGGACCTCAGGGGGACCAGCGCCGCGCGCCCGGAGGCGGGTCCTCCGATTACGGACCTTCAGGTCAGGAACGGCCTGATGGCAGCTCCATGAGCCGCCACGACCGCCTTGCGGCGCTCCTTGCCAAGGCTCGGGGGCTGCCTCGGATCCCCGGCGTCTACCTGATGAAGGACGCCGAGGGCCGGGTGCTCTACGTCGGGAAGTCCAATTGCCTGGCAGACCGCGTATCGAGCTACTTCGTGCCGAGCGCCGACCTTGGCCCGCGCAAGCAGCCCATGCTCGATGTCGTCACGGACCTCGATGTGCTGCCGTGCGAAGGCGAGTGGGAGGCGCTGCTGCTCGAGGCGCGCCTCATCAAGGACATCCGGCCGCGCTTCAACGACCGCATGCAGGACGGGAAGACCTTCCCGTACCTCGTCGTCACGGTGCGCGACGAGTTCCCCGGCGTCTTCATCACCCGTGACCCGCAGCACGAGCGCTTCAAGGGCGCGCGCATCTTCGGGCCGTTCACGAGCAGCGGCGCGCTGCGCCATTCGATGCAGACGCTGCAGCGTGTCTTCAAGTTCCGCACGTGCGAGCTCGACATCCGCTCGGACAGCCCCGCCAACCGCCGCTTCAGGCCGTGCCTGCTTCACGCGATCGACCAGTGCACGGCGCCCTGCGCGAACCGCATCACGCCCGAGGCGTACCGCGCCGACATCGAGCGGTTCATCAGGTTTCTCGGCTCCAAGCGCAGCGCAATGCTGCGCGAGATGCGCGCCGAGATGGAGCAGGCGTCCGCAGCGCAGCAGTACGAGAGGGCCGCGTCGCTGCGCGACCAGATCGGCGCGCTCGAGAAGCTCTCCGAGCGTGAGACGCGCGGCGGCGACGCCGAGTACGACTGGCAGCCCGAGGTCACGAGCCTCGTGCAGGATCCGACGGCAGGCCTA
>CAYPOZ010000064.1:10027-11800 GCA_964412415.1 uncultured Isosphaeraceae bacterium
GCATCCAGCGCACGCTTGGGCTCCCCCACGCGGTGCGCTGCATTGAGGCGATCGACATCGCGCACCTCGGCGGCAGCGAGACAGTCGGCAGCAAGGTGGCGTTCATCGACGGGCGGCCATTCAAGGACGGCTACCGGCGGTTCCGCATCCGCACTGTCGCGAACGACGACTACTCGGCGATCCGCGAGGTCGTGTCACGGCGCTACCGCGAGGCGGGCGAGGGCCAGGAGCTCTATCCCGACCTCATCCTGATCGATGGCGGCATCGGCCAGCTGCGCGCCGCGATGGATGCGTTCGCGCAGCTTGACCGTCAGCCGCCCGCGGTGATCGGGCTCGCCAAGAAGGAGGAGCTGATCTGGACCACCGACCGCGACGAGCCGATCAGGCTCGGCCGCGAGAACGCAGGGCTGAAGCTGTGCCAGTCGATCCGCGACGAGGCGCACCGCTTCGCGCAGCACTACCACCACCTGCTGCGCACCAAGCGAACGCTCGGGCAGGACCCTGTCGAGGAGTGATCGGCGGCGATCGCCGCTCAGGCGGGTCGCGGCACGAGACCGCCGAGATCCTCGCCGCCTGAGCCCGACGTGCCGGCGCTCGGCGCAGGCGAGGGAGGCTTCGGGAGCTCCTTCTGCAGGATCTCGGCCACCGTCGACTTCTCCAGTCGCTCGCCGCGCATCAGCTTCTCGACCTCGTCGCGCTGCAGCGTCTCGTGGCGGAGCAGGGCATCGGCGATCGCCTCGACCTTCTCCCAGTTCGCGCCGACCAGCTGCACGGCGTCGGCGTAGGCCTCGTCGGCGAGCCGGCGGATCTCCTCGTCGATGATGCGGGCAGTCTCGGGCGAGTAGTCGCGCTCGGGGATGAACATCTCGCGCGAGTCCTGGCCGGCATAGTTCACGAAGCCGAGCCGCTCGCTCATGCCCCACTCGAGCACCATCGCGCGCGCGTAGGCCGTCACCATCTTTATGTCCATCGCGGCGCCGGAGCTCGTGTCGCCGGTGCGGCGCTGCTCGGCGATGCGTCCGCCGCAGAGCACGCGCATCGTGGCGAGCACGAACTTGCGCGAGTAGCCGTAGCGGTCCTTCTCGGGGAGGCTGAACGTGGTGCCCAGCGCCTGCCCGCGAGGGATGATCGTGACCTTGTGCAGGGGATCGGCATCGCCGAGCAGCTCCTGCAGCAGCGCGTGCCCGGCCTCGTGGTATGCGGTCGCGACGCGCTCTTCCTGCTCGATCTTGCGCGACTTCTGCGCGCGGCCAAAGCGGACCTTATCGCGCGCCTCCTCGAGGTCGGTCATCTCGATGAAGTCCTTCTCGGTCATCGTCGCGAGGATCGCGGCCTCGTTGATGACCGCGGCAAGGTCGGCGCCGCTGAACATCGGCGTCGCGCGCGCCAGGCGCGCGAGGTCCACGTCGGGGCCCATCTTCACCTTCCTGGAGTGCACCGCAAGGATCTGCGCGCGGCCCTTGAGGTCAGGCAGCGGCACAGTCACGGCGCGGTCGAAGCGGCCCGGGCGCGTGAGCGCGGGGTCGAGCACATCGACGCGGTTGGTGCTGGCGATCACGATCACCTGGTCTGCGGCCTCGAAGCCGTCCATCTCCACGAGGATCGCGTTCAGGGTCTGCTCGCGCTCGTCGTGGCCGCCCGTGGAGAAGCCTCCGCCGCGGCGGCGGCCGACGGCGTCGATCTCGTCAAGGAAGATGATGCAGGGCGCGTTCTCCTTGGCCTGCTTGAAGAGGTCGCGCACGCGGCTGGCGCCGACGCCCACGAACATCTCCA
>CAYPOZ010000065.1:0-1793 GCA_964412415.1 uncultured Isosphaeraceae bacterium
GTTGCTGGTCGCGATCGCCGTGATGCTCTCGGCGACGCTCGTCTCCGCGACGGGTTCCGGCATCGCCACGGCCTTCGCCAATGTCGATGCGCGGATGCGGCGCGCCATCGGATCGGCCGATGCCCGCGTGGTGCACAGGCATGGCGCCGGCATCGACGAGTCGGTGATTGCGGAGGCCGCTTCGTGGCTGGGCGTGCGTGCGGCAGCCGGGCGCCTTGCGGGGTCGCTCACGCTGCGCCCCGCAGGGCTCGACCCTGCGGCGCCTGACGCGCGTGCACGCCGCGTCACGGTGCAGTGCCGCGGCACCGATCCAGAGTCGGACGCGATCTTCGACCAGGTCGACTACGTGGAGGGCCTCGCGCCCGCTGGCCCCGGCGAGATCGGCCTCGATCCCCTGGCCGCGCAGAGGCTCGGCGTCGGTGTGGGCGACAGCGTGGAGGTGGTGCGATTCGGAGAGCCGATCACGCTGCGCGTGAGCGGCATCCGGCAGCGCATGATGCTGGGCGCGCTCCAGAGGCCGACCGCGCACCTCGCGCGCGTGACGCTCGCCGAGGCATCGAGCACCGAGGGCGAGGTGACCGTCGTCTCCATCGTGCTCGACGAGGGCATCGACACGGATGCATGGGTGAAGGCCAACGCGTCGCGACTTGAGGCGCCGCTGGTGCTCGAGCCCGCGGAGCTCGCCACGAGCGGGCTCGGACGCCAGGCATCGGCAGCAGACCTGGGGCTCATCCTCGCCACTGCCCTCTCGTTCCTGAGCTGCGCGTGCATCGTGGGCATCGCGATGACCCCCGCCGTCGGCGAGCACCAGGGTGCGTTCGCGATGGATAGAAGAGTAGGTGCATCATGCGGCAAGATCTTCGCGGGCCAGCTCATGGGCGGCGCGATCCTCTGCGGCAGCGCGGGGCTCGCTGGCGCGCCGCTCGGCATCGCCGTCGCTGGCGCGATCGCGTGGTGGTACCGCGCGCTGCTCACGGATGGGCTGACCCTGTCGTGGACCGCGGCAGGGCTCTCCGTGGTGGGTGCGACGATCGCGGGAGTGCTCGGCGCACTGTGGCCCGCGTGGCAGGCCAGCAGGGTCAGCGTGCTGCGCGCGCTGTCGCCGAGGGCACACGCGCCCGATCCGCGCGGCACCTGGTGGATCGGCGCCGTAGGCATCGCGCTGATCGCGTTCCAGGTGGCGCTGCTCGCCGTGGATGATGCCGAGCGCCGCTTCTACACGTACTCGTTCATCGGCCTGCCGGCTCTTCAGGTCGGGTGGTTCCTGTGTGCGGTGCCCGTGCTCGCGATCGTGGCGCGTGTGGCGTGCAGGCCGATCGAGTGGGCGCTCTCCCTGCCGCGTGGCGTGCTTGCGGGATCGGCGCACGCGCATCCATACAGGCTTGGCCTCGTCGCGGGCGCGCTGATGGTGGGCGTCGGCATCCTCGTGTCCACGTGGACCAACGGCCGCGCGCTGCTTGAGGAGATCAGCGAGCGCGTGCGATTCGGCGATGCGTTCGCGTTCAAGACCACCGGATTCAGCGCTGAGGAGACGGCACGCCTTCGCACCATCGACGGCCCGACCGCCAGCGCCGCGATCGGGTACCTGCCACTGCAGGTGATGGGCACGCAGGTCTTCGGGCTCACGGGCATCTCGCCCACGAGCGTGGTCTGCATCGGGTTCGAGCCGCGCCCGTTCCTGGCGATGAACCGCCTCGAGTGGATCGACGGCGATCCGGAACGCGCGACGAGCCGCCTGCTTGAGGGCGATGCGGTGCTTGCCGAAACGGTTGGTGAGAGCCGCGCTGGTGCCG
>CAYPOZ010000065.1:1803-3856 GCA_964412415.1 uncultured Isosphaeraceae bacterium
TGCTTGTCGCGCAGGAGTTCCTGGTGGCGCGCGGGCTCGGCGTGGGAAGCACGATCACGATCGGTTCCGCATCCAACAGCGTGCCGGTGGAGATCGTGGGCGTGGTGGGCGCCGCGGGCCTCGATGTGGCCACGCAGTTCTTCGGCATCCGCAGCCTGTACTCCGAGCACGCGGTGAGCTGCATCTTCATGGACTTCGACGCCGCCGCGCGGCACTTCGGCTCGCGCGAGTCCTACATCGTGCAGATGCAGCTTCCCGACAGCGTCACCGACGAGCAGGAGGCCGCGCTCGCAACCGCGGTCGAGGACGCGGTGCCGGGCGCCGTCTTCGCGTCGGGCCGGCAGATCAGGCAGGAGATCTCGCGCATCGGCCGCATCATGCTGGGGGTCTCGAGCGGCGTCGCATGCGGCGCGCTGGGGCTCGCCTGCATCGCCGCCGCGAGCGTGATCGCTGCGGGCGTCGCGGGACGCGCTCAGGAGTTCGGCGTGCTTCAGGCGGTGGGCGGATCGCGCTCGGTTGTGGTCCGGATGGTGTGCGGCGAGGCGCTGCTCATCGGGATCACCGCGGCGATCGTGGGCGCCGGGTTCGGCATGCACCTGGCCTGGATGGGCACGCGCATGTACCGAGAGCTCGCAGGGCTGGAGCTCGTGTATGCGGTGCAGCCGGACATCATCGCGCTCGGTGCGGTGGCCGTGACCGTTGCGGCGATCGCAGCATCGTGGCCGGCGGCCAGGAGGATCGTGTCGCGCCCGATCCGGGAACTGCTTGCCGCGGCAAAGGCCTGATGCCCCCTACCCTTCAGGGTCCGTGAGCGCGACCTTCGAGCTCTGCAGCCCGTTCAAGCCGGCCGGCGACCAGCCGGAGGCGATCGCCCATCTTGTGCGCGGCATCGAGTCGGGAGACCGCTGGCAAACGCTGCTTGGCGCGACCGGCACCGGCAAGACGTTCACGATGGCCAGCGTCATCGCGCACACGGGCCGGCCCGCGCTCATCATGAGCCACAACAAGACGCTCGCCGCGCAGCTCTTCGAGGAGATGCGCGAGCTCTTCCCGCGCCATGCGGTGAGCTACTTCGTCTCCTACTACGACTACTACCAGCCCGAGGCGTACATCCCGCAGCGCGACATCTACATCGAGAAGGACGCGTCGCGGAACCAGGACCTCGACCGACTCCGGCTCGCGGCCACGAGCAACCTGCTCAGCCGCCCCGACACCATCGTGGTGGCCAGCGTGTCCTGCATCTACGGCCTTGGGTCGCCCGACGAGTACCGCAACCGGGTGGCCGTGATCGAGCGCGGCGCGCCGCTCGAGCGCCGGCGCTTCCTGCTCGCGCTCGCGGGCATGCAGTACACGCGCAACGAGACTGCGCCTGAGCGCGGCCGGTACCGGATCCGCGGAGACTGCATAGAGGTGTGGCCGGCATCGGAGTCGCACGCGATCCGCATCGAGCTCTTCGGGAGCGAGGTCGAGCGTATCGAGCGATTCGATCCAATCTCCGGCGAGGTGCTCGCGTCGGAGTCGCGCATCTACATCTTCCCCGCCGTGCACCACATGATGCCGGAGGACCAGATGCAGTGCGCGCTTGAGTCGATCCGCGCGGAGCTCAAGGAACAGGTGCTCGCGCTGCAGTCGCAGGGCAAGCTGCTCGAGGCGCAGCGCCTGCTCGGCCGCACCAACTACGACCTCGAGCTTCTCGCCGAGACGGGCACATGCCCTGGCATCGAGAACTACTCGCGGCACATGGACGGGCGCCCCGCTGGCGCGCGTGGCTACTGCCTGATGGACTACTTCGGGCAGGTGCCTGGTTGCGACCCGCGCAAGTGGATCCTCTTCGTCGACGAGAGCCACGTGACGATCCCGCAGATCCGCGGCATGCACCACGGTGACCGCCGCCGCAAGGAGACGCTGATCGAGCACGGGTTCCGGCTGCCGAGCGCGCTCGACAACCGGCCGCTGCGCTTCGACGAGTGGGAGGAGATCGCGCCGCAGGTTGTCTTCGTGAGCGCCACGCCCAGCCCCTACGAGCTTGACCGCTGCGGCGGCGTGATCGCCG
>CAYPOZ010000065.1:4088-7306 GCA_964412415.1 uncultured Isosphaeraceae bacterium
AGCTCACCAACTACCTGCACAAGGCCGGAGTGCGCGTGCGGTACCTGCACAGCGAGATCGAGACGCTCGAGAGGCTCGAGATCCTGCGCGACCTTCGCGAGGGCACATTCGACTGCCTCGTCGGCGTGAACCTGCTGCGCGAGGGCCTCGACCTCCCTGAGGTGGCGCTTGTCGCGATCCTCGATGCGGACAGCCAGGGATTCCTGCGCAGCAGGTCGAGCCTCATCCAGACGATGGGCCGCGCGGCGCGCAACGCCCACTCGCGCTGCATCCTCTATGCCGACACCATGACGCCTGAGATGCAGGCCGCGATCGAGGAGGTCGAGCGCCGGCGCGAGAAGCAGATCGCCTACAACGCCGAGCACGGCATCGTGCCGCGCACCGTGGTTCGTGCGGTGAGGCGCGGCATCGAGGACGAGATCGCAGCAGGACAGGTGCCCCGGAGCGAGCGCATCGCGAGCGCGCCGGCGCCGAACCCTGTCGGACGCGATGAGCTCGCGGACGCGCTTGAGGCCGAGATGCTCGAGGCTGCCGCCGCGCTCGAGTTCGAGAAGGCGGCGAAGCTGCGCGACGAGCTGCGGCGAGTGAAGTCAATGCCTGAGGGCCCCGTGATGCCCGCGAGACCCAAGCGCGGCGAGCGCGAGACTGCGCCACCAGGTTCGCCGGGCACCCGTGCGCGGCGGGGCAAGGGGAAGCGGAAGCCGGGTTAGGCGCGCAGCCGGATGCGCCGGCTCATGGCAGCCAGCGACCTCTCGTCGTCGGTCGTCACCGAACCGTCGTAACCACCCCGCCACCAGCCGGCTTGACCCTGAAGGGCAGTGCGGACTTGCGGGAGGGAGGGCCTCACCCGGGTCACTGAGGCCACAGCTCCACGCCGGGGCGCGGGAGATGTCAGCGTCGGCATAGGGCTGGCGAGCGGTTTCACGCGGAGTTCGACATCACCATTCGGACGGCGAGGGCGCCTTGACGCACATTTCGCAAGACCGAAGCGCTTTAGTGTCGCAGCGCCCATGCCCGGAATCCACGGAAATCTGCCCGAAGTGGCATGGAACCCGCCCCAAAGGCAGGGATTTGCCCAATAATCATGGTCTATGCCGCCGACCCGATCCGCCAAGCCGCGCGCTCCGACAGGGAACCGCGCGAACAAGAGCGCGTCGGATGGAGCGCCGAAGGCGGCCAGCGCATCGACCGCGAAGCGCGCGAAGGTCACGGCGCAGTCCCGATCGTCGCCTGCCACCGGGACCGTGCGCTCACCAGAGCGATCGCCTGGGCGGTCACCATCATCTGCGGCTGTCGACCCGGCACGCGCGATCCGTGTGCGCGGCGCGCGCGAGCACAACCTCAAGTCGGTGGATGTCGACATCCCGCGCGACCAGCTTGTCGTCATCACTGGCGTTTCGGGCAGCGGCAAGAGCTCGCTCGCGTTCGACACGATCTTCGCCGAGGGCCAGCGCAAGTACATGGAGAGCCTCTCCGCGTACGCACGCCAGTTCCTCGACCAGATGAAGAAGCCCGACATCGACTCGGTCGACGGGCTCCCCCCAACGATCGCGATCGAGCAGCGCGGCGGCGGCCACACGCCACGGTCGACCGTGGCCACCACCACCGAGATCTACGACTACCTGCGACTGATGTGGGCACGATGCGGGCAGCCCCGGTGCTGGCACCGCGACGAATCGGGGCATGTGTGCGGGAGGCCGATCGCGGCCACTCCGCCATCGCAGATTGTCGATGCGCTCGTCACTGGCGCAGCCGGAAAGCGCGCGATGATCTGCGCGCCGGTCGTGCGCGGCAAGAAGGGGTTCCACAAGGACGTGCTCGAGGACCTGCAGCGCGGAGGGTTCGTGCGCGCACGCGTCAACGGCAACGTGATCGACCTTCGCGATGCGCTCAAGGCCGGCGGCGAGAACCCGCTCGGCCTCGGCCGCTACGAGCTGCACGACATCGAGGCGGTGGTCGACCGCATCGCCATCGCGCCCGAGGACAGGCAGCGCATCGCGGAGAGCGTGGAGACCGCACTCAAGGCAGGCCACGGATCGATGCTTGCGCTGATCGAGCAGGACGGCGGCTCCTGGGAGGAGCGCCGCTTCAGCGAGCGATTCGCCTGCCCGGACCACCCGCAGTGCGCGATCGACGAGCTCGAGCCGCGCCTCTTCTCCTTCAACAGCCCCCACGGCGCGTGCCCCGCATGCGGCGGGCTCGGCAGCATCGACGCGTTCGACGAGTCGCTCGTCGTGCCCGACCCTTCGCTGGGGGTGGCCGAGGGCGCGATCGAGCCGTGGCGCCGCAACGGCCGGCGCATGAACATCTGGTACGCGCGCCAGCTGCGCAACTTCTGCGCGGTGACCGGCACGGATCCGGCGACGCCGTTCAAGTCGCTCTCGCCCAAGCTGCGCCGCATCCTGATGCAGGGCGCCGACGATGAGGGGCTGAAGGCCGGCACGAAGCGGTTCGCGTTCGAGGGCGTGATGCCGAACCTTCGCCGGCGCTACGACGAGACGGAGTCGCAGCTCGTGAAGGAGCGGCTGCACGGGTACATGAGCAACGCGCCGTGCACCGCGTGCCACGGCGCGAGGCTGAGGCCGGAGTCGCTCGCGGTCGTCGTGCGCGGCGCCGGGCGCGACATCAGCATTGCGGAGGCCACCCGGCTCCCGATAGAGCGCGCCGCGGAGTTCTTCGGCGCGCTTGAGCTCGGCACCGAACAGCGCATGATCGCGGCACCGATCATGAAGGAGATCGACGCGCGCCTGGGGTTCCTGGCCTCGGTGGGACTGGGCTACCTCACGCTCGACCGCCAGAGCGGCACCCTGTCGGGCGGCGAGGCGCAGCGCATCAGGCTCGCGACGCAGGTTGGCTCTGGGCTCGTGGGCACGTGCTACGTGCTCGACGAGCCCACGATCGGGCTTCACCAGCGCGACAACGACAGGCTTGTGGCCACGCTGCGCAGGCTGGCCGACATCGGCAACACGGTGCTCGTGGTCGAGCACGACGAGGACGTCATCCGCGCGGCGGATCACCTGGTGGACGTCGGCCCGGGGCCTGGCCGCCACGGCGGGCGCGTCGTGGCGCAAGGCACCGTCGACGCGGTGGCGGCGAACCCCGACTCGCTGACGGGCGCGTACCTCTCCGGACGCCGCGGCATCGCGGTGCCGTCGCGCCGCCGTCCGCTCTCGGAGTCGCGCGCCATCGTGGTCAAGGGCGCCCGCGAGAACAACCTG
>CAYPOZ010000065.1:7316-10983 GCA_964412415.1 uncultured Isosphaeraceae bacterium
GGAATCGACGTCGCGTTCCCGCTCGGAGGCCTCGTGTGCGTGACCGGCGTCTCGGGAAGCGGCAAGAGCACGCTCGTCACCGAGATCCTGCTCAAGGGCGCGCAGCGCGAGGTCAGCGGCATGCGCACCTCGACCGGCGCGCACGACCGCATCGTTGGGCTCAAGTCGGTCGACCGGGTGATCGAGGTGGACCAGTCCCCGATTGGCCGGACCCCCCGCTCCAACCCTGCCACCTACACCGGCATCTTCGACGAGATCCGCGCCGTCTACGCGAAGGTGCCCGAGTCGCGCATCCGCGGCTACGAGCCAGGCCGGTTCTCGTTCAACGTGAAGGGCGGACGGTGCGAGAACTGCCAGGGCACCGGCGTGAAGCGCATCGAGATGCACTTCCTGCCCGACGTCTTCGTGCCTTGCGAGACGTGCGCAGGCAAGCGGTACAACCGCGAGACGCTCGAGATCCGCTACCGCGGGAAGACGATCTCCGAGGTGCTCGACATGACCGTCGAGGACGCGCGGACGTTCTTCGAGGCGCACGGCCGGGTGGCACGCATGCTCGGGTGCCTTGTCGACGTGGGGCTCGGGTACATGCAGCTCGGGCAGGCATCGACAACGATGTCCGGCGGCGAGGCGCAGCGCGTGAAGCTCGCAAGCGAGCTCGGACAGGCCGGAGGGTCGCACACCCTCTACATCCTGGACGAGCCCACGACGGGACTGCACTTCGATGACGTCAAGCGGCTCCTCTCGGTGCTTGCGCGGCTGGCCGCGGCCGGCCACACGCTTGTGGTGATCGAGCACAACCTCGACGTGATCAAGTGCGCGGACTGGATCGTCGACCTAGGGCCCGAGGGCGGCGAGCGCGGCGGCACGCTGGTCGCGAGCGGCACCCCCGAGGACGTGGCCCGCAACCCCGCGGGCCACACGGGGCGGTACCTGGCGCGCATGCTCGGTGCGTAGCCGCGGGTGCGGCGGCGCCGACGCGCGGAACATGCGTGCCGGCATTCCCGAGAAGGCAACCTACGATCGTGGAATGACTGACGGTGACTACCGGCTTGCGCTGCGCGTCATGACGATGCCGCGCGACACCAACCACAGCGGCACCGTCTTTGGCGGAGTGATCATGAGCATGATCGACCAGGCGGCGTACGTGCAGGCGCGCTCGCACGGCCTTCACCGGTGGGTCACCGTGGCGGTGGAGAAGATCGAGTTCCATGCGCCTGTGTTCACCGGCGAGCTGGTCACGCTGCGCACCCGCACTGTGCGTTCGGGCCGCACAAGCGTCACCGTGCACGTGGTCGTGGATGCCGAGCGCGTCGCGACCCGTGACGTGGCACGCGTGACGGAGGCCACTGTGACGATGGTCTCGGTGGACGCGTCGCGGACGCCGATCCCCTTCGACTCGCCGGTGACGCTGACTGACCTTACGGATTCGGAGCGGGGATGAGCGCGCGACCTGTGGCTGTGCTCGTCTCAGGGTCGGGCCGCACCGCGCTCACGCTTCATGGCGCGGCCCGCGAGGGACGCATGCCTGCGCGCATCAGCGCCGTGATCGCGCACCGTGAGGACATCCCTGCAGTGGCGCGTTGCCGCGCGGCGGGCCTTGCCGTGGAGATCGTGCCCGGCGCAGCAGGCGATGCAACGAGCGATGCGCTTGACGCCGCGCTCCGCCACGCAGGCGCCGAGCTCGTGCTGCTCGCCGGATACCTGCGCATGTTCCGCGTCGGCCCGTGGGCCGGCCGCACGCTCAACGTGCACCCCGCACTGCTCCCTCACTTCGGCGGTCCGGGCATGCATGGCCGGCATGTGCACGAGGCCGTGCTCGCGTCGGGTGCACGCGAGTCCGGATGCACGGTGCACCTCGTCGACGAGCAGTACGACCATGGGCGCGTCGTGGTGCAGCGCAGGTGCCCGGTGCTTCCGGGCGACACGCCCGACTCGCTTGCGGCTCGCGTCATCGAGCAGGAGTCGATCGCGTATCCGGATGCGGTCACGCTGTGGAGCGCGCGGTGCTGAGCGCTGCGATCGCGGCTTCCATCGCGCTGCTGAACGCGGCCGCTGCTCCCAACCTCGCGACGGCCGCGGCGGAACATGCTGGCCCATCGCCTGCGCGTGCCCACCTGCACGCGCAGGCGACGGACCGGCCCACCCGAGCAAGCGCGCCCTCGCGCGGCGAACTGGAGCTGCGGTTGCCCAAGCTGCTCGGGGAAGGCAAGCTCGCGGAGGCGCGCGCGCTTGTGGATGCCTACCTGCAGGCGCACCCGCGCGACGACGGCATCCTCTTCGATGCCGCGCGAGTGGCGTCCCGCCAGCGCGACCTCCGTGCCTCTGCCGCATATGCGATCCGCGCCCTCCGTGCGGGATGGCGCGACGACGCAGCCCTCGAAGGCCACCCGGACCTCGAGCCCCTCCGTTCGCACGAGTCGTGGACGCTGGTGCTGTCCGTCCAGCGTGAGATGCGGCCCGCGGGCGGCGCGCCCGACTGGTCGAACCCGATCGGACCGGCGCCCGCCGGCTCCAGCGGCGCATCAAGCCCCACTGGCGCACCTGCGGCAGGCAGCGACCGGATCGCGTCGGCCGCGCTCGAGCGCTGGCTCGACCGTTTCGGCGCCGAGCGGTACCGCGTCGAGCGAGACGGAGAGCTCAACGTGATCTTCGCGTCGGGCGTCGACGCTGCCAGCATGGCACGCACGCGCACGATGCTGAAGGAGCTGGCGCCGGCGCTGTCGAGGTCGCTCTTCGGCGCGATGCCGCCCGACACCGTGCTTGTCGCGATCGCCACCCATGCGGACGCGGAGCGGTTCTTCGGGGACCCGCAGCAGTCCGGGCTCTACGAGCACAAGGACCGCAGCCTCGTCAGCAGGGACACCGGCTCGAGCCTCCGCCATGAGTTCGTGCACCTTATGCACTGGGGACACATGCAGCGCCTTGGGCAGCGACATCCGATCTGGATCCAGGAGGGGCTCGCCACCCTCTTCGAGGACTGGCGCGCGCGTGGAGATCCTGCCCAACCTCCGGCAGCCCAAGGCGCACGAGCACATGCGCGCGGGCCGCACTCCAACCTGGTCCGATCTGGCGCGCATGAGCCAGCCCGACTTCATGGTGAAGGCCGACGTCAACTACCCCGCCGTGCGCTCGATCTTCACGTGGATCACCGAGCGTGGGTGGCTTCAGCGGTGGTACCGCGCGTACATCGCCATGTATGCGGAGGATCCCTCCGGGATCCGCGCGCTCGAGTCCGTGAGCGGTCAGCCGGCGGCGCGGCTGGAGGCGCAGTGGCGCGAGTGGGTGACCGACATGGGGCCAGGCGCGCTCGCGCCCGGTGCGCTGACGGCGGGCCTGGGCATCGAGGCCCGGGACGCCACCGACGGTGTCCGGATCACGGCCGTGCAGCCCGGAAGCCCCGCCGACCGTGCGGGGATCAAGAGCGGCGACGTCGTGGTGGCGATCGGTGCCGACGACGTCCAGTCGCTGCGGGACCTCATGACGGCGCTGTCCCGGCGAAATGCGGGAGAAACGACGCAGATTCGCTTCCGCAGGGGCGGTTCGTATTCGACGGTGCAGGTGACCTTCGCGCGTGCGCGTCGGTCCCAGCCGTGACCCCTGCCCCACGATCCAACCCGAAGCGGAATTCCGGACGAACAGCCAGCGCCCGCTGGCCGTATGGGCAGAG
>CAYPOZ010000065.1:11020-11511 GCA_964412415.1 uncultured Isosphaeraceae bacterium
CGACCGGGTTGGGTACCATGTGGAGATCCGGTCTGACGTCGAGCGCCACAAGGACTTCGTGTGCAACTCCCGCCACGGAAACCTCTATGCATGTGTGGATCTTGCGGTGGACCGGGGCGTCAGGCAGCTGAAGGACCACAAGAATCGCATCCGCCACCACCGGCAGTGACCGGAGCTCGGGGCGCGTGCAGGAGAGCCCCGAATGAAACTGCGTGAGATGGTCGTCGAGACCGCCGTCGTGCCCGCACTGAAGTCTTCGAAGCGGGAAGATGCGATTGCGGAACTGCTCGATGCGCTCGTGTCCTCCGGCGCAGCACCGAAGGCCATGAGGGACGAGCTGCTCAAGGCGATCATCAAGCGCGAGCGAAAGGGCTCGACAGGGTTCGGGCATGGTGTGGCCGTGCCGCACGCCAAGACCGGCGAGGTCCAGAATGTGCGCGCCGCCATCGGCATCAGCGGCGCGCACATTCTGGACCTCGCCGGTCTTGGCG
>CAYPOZ010000066.1:0-6601 GCA_964412415.1 uncultured Isosphaeraceae bacterium
CCCGTACCGCACCGCATTTGGCCGCGCGATCCGCGACGTGCACTACTACGGCACGGTCGACTGGAAGACAGTGCTCGTGAAGAGCCTCAACAGCGGCATGGCGATGGCGGGAGAGCGCATGAGCTTCGACCAGATGCGCAGCGGCGTGGTCGACCGCTTCGGCTTCGGGCAGCACACGGGAGTGGGCTTGCCCGGCGAGGAGAAGGGGCTCATCACGCCAGCGGGCAAGTGGACGAAGTGGACGCAGACATCGGTGGCGATGGGCCATGAGATTGGCGTCACGCCAGTGCAGATGGCTCGCGCGTTCAGCGCGTTCTGCACCGACGGCTCGATCCCCACGCTTCGGCTCGTGCTGCCTCAAGACGATGAGGGCTCGCCGAGCGCGCCGCCCCGCACTCCGGTGATTCCGGAGCCTGTCGCGCTCATCGCGCGCGAGGCGATGGAGCGAGTGCTGTCCGAGGGCACCGGCCGCAAGGCGCAGAGCGCCACGTACCGCATGTTCGGAAAGTCGGGCACTGCGCAGCTTCCCAAGCCCAAGGGCCAGGGTCGCGGCTACTACGAGGACCGCTACGTGTCGAGCTTCATCGCTGGCGCGCCGCTCGCGCACCCGCGCCTGGTGGTCCTGTGCGTGATCGACGATCCTGACAGGCGCAAGGGCCATTTCGGAGGCTCGATCGCAGGTCCTGTGGTGCGCGACGTGATCGACGAGTCGCTCAACTACCTCGGCGTGAAGCCAGACCAGCTCGAGGAGCGCCGCAAGACGATCCTCGCCACCGGCCAGGACCTTCCCGAGAACGCAGCCGCTCGTGTCGAGACGGTCCTCATGCTGAACGAGGATGATGTCGCCGCCGAGGAAGTCGCGCGCTGAACGGCGCGCTCACGGCATTGGGATCGCGTCGGTCTCGACCTTGGTGTACGGCATCATGCCGATCACCTCGAGGCGCGCGTAGCCCTGCTCGCCAGTGGGCTGCGGAGGACGGCCTTCCATCTTCCCGGCCTTGCCAGCCTTGCGCGCCGCATCGAGCGCCTCCTGCGCCTTCGCGCAGCGCACGATGGCGGGCTTCGCGATGCGCTCGAGCGACTTGCGCATCGGGGCCTGCCATGTGCCATGCTCCCGGATCATCGAGCTGATGGCCATGCAGGTGTCGAAGCCTGCGCTGACGGCCTCGATGTAGGTGCGCGACTGCGCGGCATCGAGCGACTCGCCGCGTGACATGCGCGCCTGGAGCTGCGCCTGGGTCTCGAACGAGTCGGCGATCGCCTTCGAAAGCGTGTCCATCCTCGCGAGGTCGTCGGGGCCTGCCTGCCGCTTGCTCGTCAGGGCGGGAGCGGATGCGGAGTCGCCCCCGCTCCCGTCGCCGCAGCCCGCAAGCGCGATGCAGACCGCGGCCGCGGAAGCGAGCGCCGCGAACATGGTCCGCGATGGGGGACCGAGGGCGTCGAGGCACGACACCGCAGGACCCTGCCTTTGGGTGAGGGCGAGGACTGCCATCAGAGCCCCAGCAGCATCCGCTCGGGCTTCTCGCAGCACTCCTTGATGTGGGCAAGGAACTGCACGGCCTCGGTGCCGTCGACGATGCGGTGGTCGTAGCTCATCGCGATGTACATCATGGGCCTGATCACGACCTGGCCGGGATGGTGCGGGTCCTCGACCGGGCGCCTCTTGATGCCGTGCATCCCCAGGATGCCCGACTGCGGCGGGTTGAGGATCGGCGTCGACATCAGCGACCCGTACACGCCTCCGTTGGAGACGGTGAAGGTGCCGCCGGTCATCTCGTCGATGGAGATCTTGCCGTCCCGGCCGCGGATCGCGAAGTCGCGCACGTGGCGCTCAATGTCCGCAAAGCTCATCGACTCGGCGTTGCGCATCACCGGCACGACGAGGCCGCGCTCGGTGCCGACGGCGATGCCGATGTCCATGAAGTCGTGGTACTCGATCTCGTCGCCCACGATGAAGGCGTTGAGGCGTGGCCATCGGCGCAGGGCGCTGACCGTCGCGGCGACGAAGAAGCTCATCATGCCAAGGCCAATGCCGTGGCGCTTCTCGAAGTGCTCCTTGTGCTCCGCGCGCAGCCGCGAGATCTCGCTCATGTCCACCTCGTTGAAGGTGGTGAGGGTCGCGGTGGTCTGCTGGCTCTCGACGAGCCGCTCCGCGATGCGCATGCGCAGCTTCGTCATCTTCTCGCGGCGCATGCCGCGCCCGCCCACGGGCATCGGCGGCGGGGGAGCGGGGCGCACGGGCGCTGCTGCAGCGCGTGCAGGCTCGGGTGCGCCTGTCGCGGCCTCGACATCGGCACGCATCACGCGTCCGGCGGGTCCGCTGCCGGGCACGCTCGCGAGGTCGACGCCCTTGTCCGCCGCGAGCTTGCGCGCCACTGGCGTCGCGCGCATCGAGGTCCCGGCAGACTTCGCCCCAGGCGCCTCGGCCTTGGCGGCAGGCGCTTCGGCCGGCGCACTCGCGGCGGCGGCCTTCGCCGAGCCAGCCGGCTTCGCTGCAGCCTCGTCGATTGCGGCGACCACTGCCTTCACCTTCTGGTCGGATCCGCTGTCGGCCTTGATCTTCAGGAGGCCGGATGCAGGGGCAAGCAACTCGAGCGTCGCCTTGTCGGACTCGATCTCGTTGAGAAGCTCGTCCTTCTCGACCCAGTCGCCAGTGCCCTTCTTCCACGTGCCGAGGCGGACCTCGCTGATGGACTCTCCAGGGCTTGGAACGATCACGTCAACCATGATTGGTGCTCCGTCAACAGGGGAATGGACCCCGGGAACCTACGCGCTCATCCGCGACTGCGCGAGGGACGCGAGGCAAACAGGTCTGGGGTGTCTGCGTCATCGGCCGCTGCAGGGGCAGGTGGCGCGCTGGCGTCAGCGCCGTTCGCCGTGCCCGAACTTGCGACCTCTGCCGCGGCAGGCTCGTCCTTGTCGGCCTTGCCGCTGCGGCGCCCGCGGCCGGCGGGCTTGGAATCGGGGCTAGCGGCACCCGCTGCAGGCTCTGGCGCAGACTCGCCCTTGGAGGCGGCAGCGCCGGCGCTCTCCAACTTCGACGCGCCAGCGCTCGCCTTCGCGCGCGGGTCGAGCGACGGGAAGACCATCGCGCCGAGCGCCTTGGCCATCTGCTCGTGCATGAGCGCGCTGCCGGTCGCCGGCGATGCGCAGTCGGGTCGACCGATGTAGCGCGGGTTGACGCCGAAGCGGTCGATCATCTGCGCCTGCACGTAGCGGAATGCGCCCGAGTTGCGGGTCTCCTCCTGCACCCAGCAGAACTCGGCGCCGCGGTACTTCTGCAGCAGCGCCTCGATCTCGGGCGCAGGGAAGGGGCTCATCTGCTCAAGGCGCACAAGGAGCGTCGACCGGTCGCCCGCGGCCTCGCGGTGCGCGACCATCTCCCAGTAGACCTTGCCCATGCAGAAGATCACGCGCTGCGCGGGCCCGAAGTCGGCCGAGCGCGGGTCGTCGATCACGCGCTGGAAGCGGCCGGACACCAGCTCCTCGATCGTGCTCTGCGCCGCGGGCAGGCGCAGCATGCTCTTGGGCGTCATCACGATCAGCGGCTTGCGGTGCGTGCGCTTGAGGTGCCGGCGGATCATGTGGAACACCTGCGCTGACGTCGTCGGCGCGCAGATCTCCATGTTGTCCTCAGAGCTCAGCTGCAGGAAGCGCTCCAGACGCGCTGAGGAGTGCTCGGGGCCCTGGCCCTCCTGGCCGTGCGGCAGGAAGAGCGCAAGCGCCGAGGAGCGGCGCCACTTGATCTCGCCGCCCGCGATGAACTGGTCGATGATGACCTGACCGCCGTTGGCGAAGTCGCCGAACTGCGCCTCCCAGATCACGAGCGCATTGGGGTCCACGAGCGAGTAGCCGTACTCGTAGGCCATCGTCGAACTCTCCGTCAGTGGGGAGTTGACGATCTCGAACGGCCCCATCGACTTCAGCGCGCACCACGCCTCGCCGGTGTCCTGGCAGCGCACCACCGCGTGCCGGTGGCTGAAGGTGCCGCGCTGCACATCCTCGCCCGTGATGCGGACCGGGTGGCCTTCCTTGAGCAGCGTGCCGTAGGCCATGAGCTCTGCCGTGGCCCACTCCACCTTCGAGCCCGGCTCCGCCTGCGTGCCTCGGCCCTGCACCGCCTTCGCGATCGTGCGGTGCGCGGCGAAGTCGCTCGGCAGGCTGCCCAGCGACGCGGCGATGGTCGCGAGCGTCTCGCGCGCGACGCCAGTCTCCGGCGTGATCGCGTCGTACCCGAAGCCGAGCCCGCTCCAGCGGCCCTCGAACGGGGGAATGGAAGGCTCCACGGGCGTCGCCTTCGCGGAAGTCTGCGCTCGGTCGAGGGACTCCTTCAGCGAGGCCACAAGCGAAGACGCCTCGTCAGCCGTGATCGTGCCTTCCGCGACAAGCCGGTCGCGGTAGCTCGCGAAGGCAGGCTTCTGCTTGCGCACGCGCGCGTACATCAGCGGCTGCGTGTAGCTCGGCTCGTCCGCCTCGTTGTGGCCGTGCTTGCGGAAGCACACCAGGTCGATGATCGCGTCGTGCCCGAAGGCCTGGCGGAACTCGATCGCCAGCTTCGCGACCCACACGCATGCCTCGGGATCGTCGCCGTTGACGTGGAAGATGGGGCAGTCGTAGCCCTTGGCCACGTCGGTGCAGTAGTTGACGGTGAAGAGGTCAACAGGATCGGTCGTGAAGCCGACCTGGTTGTTGGTGACGACGTGGATGCAGCCGCCGATGTCGTATCCGCGCAGCTTCATGAAGTTGAAGCACTCGGCCTGCGTGCCCTGCCCGGAGAAGGCGGCATCGCCGTGCATGAGCACGGGCACCACCTCGCGCCGGTCCTCGTCGCTGCGCAGCTCCTGCTTCGCGCGCACGCTGCCGAGCACCACGCCGTTGATGAACTCAAGGTGCGACGGATTGCTGGGCAGCGAGACCTTCACCGGGCCCGAAGACGTCTGCCGCTCGGAGTTGAACCCGCAGTGGTACTTCACGTCGCCGCCGCCATCGGCGAAGTCAGGCGCCCACGCCTCCTCGAACTCGGTGAAGAAGCGCTCGTAGTCCTTGCCGACGATGTGCGCGAGCACGTTCATGCGGCCGCGGTGCGCCATGCCCAGGCAGAACTCGCGTGCGCCAAGCGCCGCGCCCTGGTCGATCACCGAGTCGAGCATCGGGATCAGGCTCTCCGCGCCCTCTGCACCGAAGCGCTTCTTGCCCACGTAGCGCATCGCCAGGAACGACTCGAAGGTGTCTGCCTTGGCCAGTTCGCCCAGGATGTGGCGCTGCGCATCCACGCTTGGGCGTGGCTCGGTGCGTCGCGCCTCGACGCGCTCCTGAAGCCAGCGGCGGCGGTCAGGATCGGTGATGTGCTGGTACTCGGCGCCGATGTGCCTGCAGTAGGTCTCCTCGAGCG
Source organism: uncultured Isosphaeraceae bacterium (assembly GCA_964412415.1). Taxonomy (GTDB): domain Bacteria; phylum Planctomycetota; class Phycisphaerae; order Phycisphaerales; family SM1A02; genus ZLKRG44. The sequence goes on from CAYPOZ010000066.1 coordinate 5,393, forward strand.
CGCCGATCACGTCCGCGAGCGTCGCGGGCGACGCGATCCGCAGCGAACCGGGATCGACCGCCATCGGCAGGTGAGAGTCGTCGAGCCCCACGGACTCGAGCGTCAGCAGCTGAGGGAATGGACGCTCAGTGCCGAGCGGGTCAAGCTGCGCGGCAAGGTGCCCGAACGCGCGGTAGCGCGCGATGAGATCGTCGACCTTGCGCTGCAGCTCGAGCGCTGCGGCGGAGGCGGTGCCTGTGTCGGTCGCGCGAGCTGCCGGAGCCGGGGCTGCGGCGTGAGGCGCGTGTGCGGTCGGCGCGCCCGCGTGCCCCGCATCCACCGCTGCGGGTGAACCAGTGCCTCCGGCGCCTCGCCTCTTGGCTGGCGCCTCGACGCCGAGCTCGAACCCCTTGAAGAACTGCTGCCACGCGGCATCCACCGACGCGGGGTCGACGCGCCACTGCTCGTAGAGGCCGTCGATGTAGTCCGCGCCCCAAGCATTCACTGAGTCGCGCGGCGAGGTCGGAGGGAGGGAGTTCGACGAGTTTTGAGTCGTCACGAAAGGCTCCGTGGAGGCGGGGTCCGGGCGTCCGATACGGACGCGCGAGCGGATCCACAAGTGTATCGCGCTCCTAGAGCAGGGCGACGGGGTCAACGTCCACGGCGACATGCTCGCCCGGACGCAGCGCGCCCCTCGACCGGGCGGCCGCCAGCAGCCGCTGGATGCCCCCCGGACCGTCGGACAGCAGCTCGAGCTGCACCCGCCACCGATCCGCGATTCGTGCGATTGGGCAGGGAGAAGGGTTCCGGATATCGACTCCGCCGGCCTCCGGAAGGGCCCTCAGCGCCGCGGTCTGCGCCACCGCATCCTCCATGGCGCGCCGCTCCTCGGCGTGCCGGACCACAATGCGGGCCATCCGACGCGCGGGCGGCAGCCCGACACGGCTCCGCGCGGCGAGTTCCTCCGCCGCGAATCCCTCATAGTCGGAGCGGGCGGCCGCCACAATGGCCGGCGCATCAGGCTGGAAGGTCTGGATGATGGCGCGGCCCGGGTCCTGTCCGCGGCCGCACCGGCCCGCCACCTGCGCCACAAGCTGGAAGGTGCGCTCGCTGGCGCGGAAGTCAGGCAAGTTGAGCGCCGTGTCGGCGCTCACCACGCCAACCACGCGCACACCGGGGAAGTCGAGCCCCTTCGCGATCATCTGGGTGCCCATCAGCACCTTGACCTCG
>CAYPOZ010000066.1:6611-11451 GCA_964412415.1 uncultured Isosphaeraceae bacterium
GAGACGCGCCACCTCCTCCTCGACGCGCTGCGTGCCGAGCCCGAACACGCTCGTGGCGCGCGAGCACGAAGGGCACCTCCGAGGCAGCCGCTGCTCCGCGCCGCAGTGGTGGCAGCGCACGAACTCCATCCGCGAGGCGAGCGCATCGGCGCGGTGCACCACCATGCCCGCATCGCAGTGGTCGCACCGGAGTGACCATCCGCACTTGCGGTCGGGGCACGCGACGAGATTCGCGTACCCGCGCCGGTTCAGCAGCAGCAGTACCTGGCCACCCGCGTCGAGCGCCTGCCGCATCGCGCCCTCGAGCGTGGGCCCGATGAGGTGCACGCGGCGGTCGGGCCAGCGCGCGACATCGGCGCGGAAGTCCACGATCTGCACGTCAGGCACGCGCAGTCCTGGCGCGCGGTGCGCGAGCCGGTGCAGCGCGCTCACGCCGCGCACCGTCGCGTTGGCCCAGCTCTCGAGGCTTGGCGTCGCGCTGCCCATCAGCACCGGGCATCCCACAAGCTGCGCGCGCCGGATCGCCACATCGCGGCCGTGGTAGCGCGGCGCCTGGTCCTGCTTGTAGGAGTGGTCATGTTCCTCGTCGACGATGATGAGGCCGAGCTCGGCGTCTGGCAGCGGTGCGAACACCGCACTGCGCGCACCGAGCACCACCTTGGGTCCGGGCTCTCGGCACCGTTCCCACTGCTCATGGCGCTGCGCCGCCGTGAGCGCAGAGTGGAGTATGCACACGGGGTGATCGGGCAGCCGCGACACGAGCCGCCCCATCGTCTGCGGCGTCAATGAGATCTCGGGCACAAGCACGATCGCACTCTTGCCGGCCGCGAGCGCGCGCTGCACCAGGCGAATGTAGACCTCGGTCTTGCCCGCGCCGGTCACCCCAAAGAGAAGGTGCTGCGAGAAGCCCGCGCCGATGGTGCTGCCGACCCCGTCGATCACGCGCATCTGGTCGACGGTGGGCTCGGGCGCCTGCGCGCGGCTGATGTCGGCCGCGGCCCACCGCGCTTCCACGCTGCTGCGCTGCGTGAGCGTCACAAGTCCCGCCTTCGCGAGCGCCTGCACGGGTCCCTTGGTGGCCGCGCCCGCGCGATCGAGAAGGTTGTCGATGTCGATCGGCCGTTCCTCAGGCGCGAGCGCGCGCAGCGCATCCATCACTGCGCGCTGCACGCGGGGCAGGCGAGGGCCACGCATCGCACTCGGTGCCGTGCCGCGTGCGCCAGCATCGCCGCCGCCGGTCGCGCTGCGCATGGACGGACAAACCACCGCGCCGGTCGCGCTGCCGCAGGTCGTGCTGCCGCCCGTCGCGCCGCCGCCTTCCGCAGCAAGGTCCACGAAGGTTCGGCTCACGCGGCCCACGTTGCGGCGCACCGCCGCAGGCAGGATCGACGCGATCGTCACCCCGATGGGCGCGCAGTAGTAGCCCGAAATCCAGCGCGCGAGCGCGAGCACCTCGCCAGGCACGGCGGCGCCCGATGGGTCGCGTCCCGAGATCGGCTTGATTCGGCTGATGTCGAGGCCCGCACCTGCGCCGGCCGCCGCATCTCCGGTGGCCACCACATACCCGGCCACGGTGCGGTTGCCGCGGCCAAGGGGCACAAGCACCCGCTCGCCTGCAGCGACAGGATCGAGCCCAGCCGGCACGGAGTACGTCAGCCCATCAGGGAACGAATCGACGCCGCGCTCGACGGCGACACGCACCAGCGCCGGTGCCGACGCGCTCACGCCACAACCGCGGTGCCGCTCTCGCGCACCGCAGCGGCGGCTCGCACCTGCGCAAGCCGCATCGCATCGGCGGTGATCGGCGCGCGCGTCTCCATCATCTCGACGAAGCAGTCAAAGAGGTAGTCGCTGTCGTGCGGGCCCGGCGATGCCTCGGGGTGGTACTGCACCGAGAAGATCGGTCTCGTGCGGTGGCGGAAGCCAGCCACGGTGCCGTCGTTGAGGTGCACATGCGTGACCTCGCCGCCCGCGGCCGCGAGGCTGTCCGGGTCCACGCAGAAGCCGTGGTTCTGCGACGTGATCTCGACTCGGCCCGTGAGCGAGTTGCGCACCGGCTGGTTCGACCCGCGGTGGCCGAACTTGAGCTTGTAGGTCGTGGCGCCAAGCGCCAGCGCAAGAAGCTGGTGCCCGAGGCAGATGCCGAACGTGGGCACCTCGCCGGCCACAGCGCGCAGCGTCGCGATCGTCGAAGCGACGGCCGCCGGATCGCCGGGGCCGTTCGAGATGAACAGCCCGTCGGGCTTCAGCGCGCGGATCGCGTCGGCGCCCGAGTCGTGCGGCACCGCGATGACCTCGCAGTTGCGCTCGGCAAGGTTCCTGTAGATGTTCCGCTTGGCGCCGCAGTCGATCGCCACCACGTTCAGGCGCCGCCCTGCCACCCGCATGCATGCAGCGGTGCGGGGGGCCCAGTCGCCGAGGTCCTCGCTCCAGGCCGACTGCTCGCGCGGGCTGACCGAGCACGCAAGATCCTGCCCGGACATGGAAGCCGCGTCGCGCGCCATCTGCACAAGCGCATCGTCGGTCACCGACGGGTCGGAGCAGATCACCCCATTCATCGATCCGCCGATGCGCAGCTTGCGCACGAGCGCTCGCGTATCGATGCCGCTGATGCCCGGCACGCCGTGCGATGCAAGCCACGAGGAGAGATCGGTCACCGAGCGGTAGTTGGAGGTGATGCGGCTGAGCTCGCGTGCCACGAACCCCGCGATGGCGGGTGCCGCGCTCTCGACATCCTCCTTCGAGATGCCGTAGTTGCCGATCTGCGTCGCCGTCATCACCAGAATCTGCCCGGTGTAGCTCGGGTCTGTGATCGCTTCCTGATAACCGCACATGGCGGTGTTGAAGACGACCTCCCCGATGCGCTTGGTTCCAGGGCCGGTGGCCCCGAAGGCGAGCCCCTCAAACACCGATCCGTCGGCTAGCGCGAGCCTTGCGACCGGCTTCCCGCCGAATCCTGAGCCTCGGCTCGATTGAGCCGGCCCTGAGGATGATCCGTGCTGCGCCGATGTCGAATTGGGATTTCCGGGGCTATGCATGCAACCGCGCGATACTACCGGGCGTAGGGCGCGCGTCCCTTGCGGGTGACGGTTCCGCCGTTTAGTCTTCGGGGCTCCGTCGGACGGACGGACGAACCGGCGGCCCCTCGGGCCGGCGGCGGTTCGTGTGTGGCAGGATGCCGCCGAGAGAGATCACCCTTCGGAGTTCTGCATGTCATTGACTGACCCGCGCGACGAACGCCTTGGAGCAACTGAGCGGTCGAGGAAGGCGCCTTGGCGGTCCGCACTCGCCCTTGGCGCCGCGCTCTCTCTCTCTGCAGCATCGCTTGCGTCACCCCAGCAGGGCGCACCCTCCGAGCCATGGCCCGATGACCCGGCGCCAGCGACGCCACCGCCCGCAGCGCCAGCTGCTCCACCTGCTTCACCAGCGCCTCCTCCGCCGGCACCCGCACAGCCGCCCATGGCCGCCGATCCCAACCAGGGCCAGAGCGCACCGATCGTGAGCGCCAGCGCCACCGGTCTCCGCGACCAGGCCCGCCGCGCTGCATCCGCTGGCCAGTGGGCCACCGCGGCAGACCTCTGGGCCGCGCTGCTTGCGCAGCTCCCCGGCGATGCAGAGGCGCTCAAGGGACTCAACGACGCGCAGGCCGCCATGAACCAGGCATCCTCGATTGACCGTGTGCGTGGCGATGCCGCCGTGCAGCGCGAGGAGGCGCAGGTCGAGTTCGACACGCTGCTCCGCCGAGCCGACGAGCAGTTCAGCCGCGGCGACTATTCAGGCGCGGAGCGCAGCATCACGACGGCGCGTGTCACGCTCGACAAGGCCCGTGCGGTGCTTTCGGGCGCCGACTACGACGCGCGCACCCGCCGCGCACAGGACCTTCTGGACCGCGTGAAGGCCGCCGAGACGATGGCGCAGCTGCAGTCGCAGCAGAGCTCGCGCACCGAGGCGCAGCAGAAGGCATCCGAGCAGCAGAAGGCCGAGCTTGAGCAGCGCCAGAAGACGATCAACGAGAACCTGCTCCGCGTGCGCCAGCTCCAGATGGAGCTCAAGTACGACCAGGCGCTCGAGGTCCTGCAGGAGACGCTGTTCATCGACCCGAACAATCCCGCGGCGCTCGCGCTGCGCGACATCATCGAGACGAGCCAGCTCTACCGGCGCTACGCCGACCTGCAGCGCCAGCGCGCGTTCGCGTTCGAGGGCCTCTCGCAGGCCGCGCTCGAGTCGATGATCCCGCCGAAGGTGAACATCAGCGGTCCTGGCCCGCGCTCGACGAATGCGGTCGTGACCTACCCCGAGGACTGGAAGCAGCTCTCGCTCCGGCGTGACACCGCGGCCGGCTACAACGAGAGCGAGGCGAACCGCCAGACGCTGCAGACGCTGCAGCGCCCGATCGGCCTCGACTTCGTCGACACGGAGCTTTCTCAGGTCTTCGACTACTTCCAGAAGGTGACCGGCCTCGACTTCTACATCGAGTGGCGCAGCCTCGGCTCGGTCAACGTCACCCAGACCACGCCAGTCAACCTCGTCTTCAAGGAGCTGCGCGCTGACGCGGCGCTCAAGATGGTGCTCGATGCCGCGATGGCGTCCGAAGGCGGTGGCATGCAGACCGACCCCACCGCGAACCGCGTGGACTGGACCGTGGAGGTGGGCGTGGTCATCATCGCGTCCTCCGAGAGCCTTCAGCTTCGCCGCGTGACTGTCGTGTACGACGTGCGTGACCTGCTCTTCGAGGCGCCCTACTTCGACAACGCGCCCGACTTCGCCATCGACACCGCACTCGCGCAGGGCATGCCCGGCATGGGCGGCGGCGGCGGCGGCATGGGTGGCGGCGGCATGG
>CAYPOZ010000067.1:0-2088 GCA_964412415.1 uncultured Isosphaeraceae bacterium
CAGTCCCTCATCGGCTGGATCCTGGATTTGTGGCCGCGCACGGCCTCGGGCGGGTGGGACCCGGCGGGGTATTTCTGGGCCATGCTGCTGTCGATGGCGATGATTGCAGCGGGCGCGATCCTGCTCGCGGCTGTGTCGCGCAGCGCAGCGGTGCCGCTTGGCGGGATCGTCCGCCGCAGCTGAACCGGCTCTCGCGTGACCCTAGAGATACATAGCCCGAACGCGTCAATGGTCCCTTCAGTGTGCATCATCGGAGGCGGGTTCTCGGGATGCGTGACCGCCGCGCAGGTGCTCCGCCGCGCGGCGGAGTCCGGTCAGCGCGTCGCGGTGCACGTGGTGGAGAGGCGCGGCACTGCGGGCGAGGGCGCCGCATACGGAACGCAAGATCCCTCGCACCTGCTGAATGTCCGTGCATCCAACATGAGTGCCATCGCGTCGGAGCCCGAGCACTTTGTGCACTGGCTGAAGGCTCGCGGAAGCGCGCTCGGCCCTACGGACTTCGCGCCCCGCATGGAGTACGGCCACTATGTGCGTGACACGCTCGATGATGCGGCGCGCGCGGCGCGTGGCGTGGCGACACTGTCGATGTGCCTTGATGAGGCACGTCGCGTCATGCGCAGGCCCGATGGAGGGTGGCTCATCCACTGCGCGAGGGGACCCTCGATCACGGCCGATGCGGTGGTGCTTGCATCGGGTCACCGGCCGCCGGGCGATCCCCTTCACGGTCGCTGGCACGGGTCGCGCACCCGGTGGATAGCAGATCCGTGGAAGCCGCATGCGGTCACGGACATCCAGCCCAACGAGCCGGTCGCGATCATCGGAAGCGGGCTCACGGCGGTGGATGCGCTTCTGAGCCTTGCGGGATCGAACGCGCCTCCACGCAGCGCACCGATCTGGGTGATCTCGAGGCGCGCGTGGTTGCCCCAGCCTCACGCGGCCATCGGGCCGAAGCCGGCAGCGCTCGATGCGCACGTGGCCGCCCTGCTTCGCGCCCCGCGATTGACGGCGCGTGAACTCTTCGCCTGGTTCCGTGGGCTGATCGATGACGCGCAGGCTGCGAAGGCTGACTGGCGCACGATTGTGGATGGGCTCCGTCCCCACACGGCGACCATCTGGCGCGCGATGCCCGATGCCGAGCGTGCGCGTGCGGTCCGGCACATCCGCCCGCTGTGGGAAGTGCACCGGCACCGCATGGCGTCGCCTGTGGCCGAGCAGGTGCGTGCCGCAGTCGAGCGTGGGCACATCAGGATGGTGTCGGGTCGACCTGAGCGTGCGGATGCGATCGACGACGCAGTGGACCTTCTCGTGCGCACACCCTCGCGCGGACCTGGCGCCGAGCAGGTGCTCCGTGTCGCATGGGTGGTCAACTGCACGGGTCCTATGGCTGCGCACGCAGGGGACGCGGACCCTGCGATCGCGTCGCTGCTGATGTCGGGCGATCTCCGCGCAGACAGGCTCGGCCTCGGCATCGAGACCGATTCGCATGGGCGCGCACGTGCCGCCGACGGTCGCATCGCCGATGACCTTCTTCTGGTGGGCACGCTTCGAAAGCCGGACTGCTGGGAGAGCACGGCCGTGCCGGAGCTGAGGGTGCAGGCGGCTGAGGTCGCGGGACTCGCGCTGGCGTGTGTGCACACGCGCACCGCCTGAATGCGTTTGCATCGTTGGTGGCCAAGGGCTGGTGCGAGAGTGCGCACCACGCTGCGGCGCTAGAAGCGCACGAGCGCGCGGATGCCGAACACAACCATCGTCTGGTCCGACGATGTCCCCTGCAGCGGCTGCACGGGATGGTCGATCACCTGGATGTCCGCGGTGATCTGCAGGGATGAAGTGACCTGGATCCTGTAGTAGGTCTCGAAGGTCATCTGCGTGCCGAGGTCCGCCTGCGGCGCGACGGAGAACCCGATCGCGGCGCCGAACCCGTCGTTCCTGCGGCCGAAGCAGTTGTTGAGGGAGATGCCCGCAGTGGCTTCCTGGCTGTACAGCGCGACCGCCGGATCCGTGTATCCGATCTGAGCGAAGACGCCGAGGTCGGTGGTCAGGTACTGCGACCCGTAGAGCCAGAAGCCGGAGCCGTCCACGGCGTCG
>CAYPOZ010000067.1:2098-3273 GCA_964412415.1 uncultured Isosphaeraceae bacterium
CGACGTGGACGTGTAGCTCGCGTTGGTGGTGTTGAAGCCGACGGCGATGTTGCCGGGCAGCGACTCGTCCGCGAATGCGGTGATGAGGCCGAACTCGGCACCAAACCACCACAGGCCGCTGTCGAGGTAGTTGAGCCCAAGGTCTGCGGCCTGGTTAGTGGTGGGATTCGTGGCGATCGCGTTCAGGTACATGCCAGGCATAGGCGTGAACAGCAGCCCGGTGCCAAGCATGTATCCCTCGAAACCCGATGCGGGAACGTCGGTGCCGTCGAAGATCGACGCGAGGAACTGCGAAGTCTCGTCGCTGGCGAACTCGATGTTCAGGAGGTAGTCGTTTGGGTTGATCTTGCCGACCACAAAGGTGAGGTTGTTGTCGAAGAAACCCTGCTCGTACTTGAAGCGCGCTATGCGGTTCTCGAAACCCGTCCAGTCGCTGTTGAGCGAGATGTCGGTCCCTGCCTTCGTGCCCTCCGAGACGTCATCTGGGAACTGGATGGCGTACCGGTACTGCGCCGTGAAGCGGCCGACCGCACCGCCGCCGAAGTCCCACAGCTTGAGGTCGCCACGCACATTGAGCCGGTTGATGCCGCTCGTATTGCCGTAGCCGGGCTGGGCGTAGGTCGACGCCTGGTACACCACGATGTCGTAGAGGTCCATGCGGAGCGCCATCTGCGACCTCGCCCACTTCTCGATGTTGCGGCCCGGCGTGAGCGGCACCTGGAAGGGATCGAACCCGATGAGGGACATCGGCTCGCTGCCGGCGACTGGGTATGGCTGCGGCGCCCAGAGGTTGAAGTCGTGGGGTGCGCGCACGCCATCGAAGAGCGGCGAAATGCCCGGCATCACATCGATGCCCGCGCGTGCGCGCGTGATGGCCATGCTGCTGTGGAGGAACGAGGGCGCGTCGTCGTAGAAGGTCGGGCTGTCAGGCGACTGCGCGAACGCACGGTGCCCTTCGCACAGCGCCGGCACACAGACCGCTAGCGCGAGTGGTACAGCTCGACGGAGTTCGACCACTCTGGCTCCCACAGCCTGAACCCGCCGGTGAAGGCGTTCGCGTTGTCACCAGCGCGGCAACCCTCGGGCAGGTCCTTGAGGTTCTTCACGTTGCCGCCGCCGATGACCACATCATCCGGCAGCAGCGCGGCGCGCAGGATGCCGACGACGGTGTCGAC
>CAYPOZ010000067.1:3283-4372 GCA_964412415.1 uncultured Isosphaeraceae bacterium
GACGTGCTTGCGCCAGCGTCGCTTGCCAAGGCGCTTGAGCCCTCTGAGACCTACGTAGTCCTCGAAGGTGCGGTCCTTGCGGTATGGCATGTGCGCGAGCTCGAGCGGAAGGATCACCCGGTCAGCGATCATGCAGCTGCCGAGTCCGGTGCCGAGCCCAAGAAACAGCATGCGTCCCGCCTTGTGGCTGCCCACTGCCTGCATCGCCGCATCGTTGATGATCTTCGTCGGGGTGCCGAACGCGGCGCCGTAGTCGAAGGCTGTCCATCCAGGACCGAGGTTGCTCGGCTCCTTCACGGGCGCGCCCTTCACGAGCGGCGCCGGTATGCCGATCGATACGCAGTCGTAGGACCAGCCCTTGGCTGCGGCCTTCACTCCATCCACCATCTGCTGGGGCGTCAGCGTCGGGCCGGACTCGAACTCACGCTTGTCCGGATCGCTCGGGACGCGGACCTTTACGTGCGTGCCGCCAATGTCGATCGCCAGTACGGAGGGCATCCCGGCAAGGGTAGCGGGCGTCTCGCAATACCGATGCGCGACTCAGTTGGTGCGCGGAGCAGACCCTGCGGCTGCAGGCGCAGATGCGGACACATTCTCGGCAGCGCTGCCGGCCGTGCTCGACGCGAGCGTCACCGGAATCTGCACCTCGCTCCACTTGTCCTTCATGCGAACGGCAGGCCCGTTGTAGTTGAGCGCGCGCGGCTCGCCGCACGCCTTCCACTGCGGGTTGGCCGCGAGCCACTCCTGAAGCCTCGCGAGGCCCTCGTTCACCTTTGACATCCCGTATCCGCCGCGCATGCCAATCGAGAGCACGGTGACCGGTGGTGCATCGACAATCTTCACTCGGCCGTCCTCGCCTGTCGGTCCGAGGTCCGCGGTGCGGTACAGGAACGACATCGTCCATGTGCCCTTGGACTCGTCAAGCGACGTGCCGTCCTCGGAGGCCATGCCGCGGTAGTCCATCTCCACTGGACTCGTCATCGCGATGTCGCGCTCCTTGATGTGGTTGAAGAGCGGCCAGAAGGCAAGGTTCGATCCAAGGTTGCTGTTGCCAGATGCAGTCACTTCGGCGCGGCGCACGGACGGGTA
>CAYPOZ010000067.1:4382-11367 GCA_964412415.1 uncultured Isosphaeraceae bacterium
ATCGCCGTTGGCCTGTTCATCCGCACTGCTGGGGGCAATTCCACCATTTTTCCCTCGGGAGAAGACGACGGCAACGGCGTTGGTCGCCAATCTGCTCACCCCCGCGCATGCGGCCGAAGCGCCACTCCTCGCCCTCGAGCACGAGCTCGACGTTGTCTGGGATCTCGCCGGCAACTCGAACGCCAGTGCCTGCAGCGGGTGGTGATGTCGGAATGGCTGGCGCAGGTGCAGCGGCTGGAGCCTTCGAACTCTTGGTGGCAGGCGTCGCAGTGTCGGTGGGAGTCGCCGGGGCCGAGGCAGCCGCGGATCCTGCATCAGGCTTGGACGCAGGCGTGCCGTCGGTGGAATGAGCGAGCAGTACTGCGGCCAGGATCGCGTAAGTGGGCATGCATGGTGTTCGCCGGGGAATCCGGGCGGGATTCGGTGTTCCGGGCGTCCGGAGGGCACTTCGGCAGGCGATAATCGGTCCCCATGTCCACGACGGCACCTGCTGCACCCACCTGGGAGTACTCGCCGGCCCCCGAAAGCACGCCAGTGCAGATCCGGGCAGAGCATGGGCTCTTCATTGGGGGACGGTTCCGGTCTCCGCGTTCGGGCCGCTTCTTCGACACGACGAACCCGGCGACGGAAGCGGTGCTCGGGCGTGTGGCTGAGGCTGGCGACGACGACGTGGCCCGGGCGGTCGATGCAGCCACGCGCGCAGCACGCAAGTGGCGTCGCGTGCGCCCGATCGAGCGCGCCAAGTACCTGTACCGGATCGCGCGGCGCATCCAGGAGCGCGCACGCGAGCTCGCCGTGCTCGAGACGATGGACAACGGCAAGCCGATCCGCGAGACGCGCGACGAGGACGTGCCGCTTGCCGCGCAGCACTTCTTCCACCATGCGGGATGGGCAGACAAGCTGCACGAGGCGGTGCCGGGATGCGGAGCGGACGGGCCGCAGCCGGTCGGCGTGTGCGGTCAGGTGATTCCCTGGAACTTCCCGTTGCTGATGGCGGCATGGAAGCTTGCGCCTGCGCTCGCCTGCGGCAACACCTGCGTGCTCAAGCCTGCGGAGACGACGCCGCTCACTGCGCTGCGGCTCGCAGAGATCATGCAGGAGGTGGAGCTTCCAGATGGCGTCGTGAATGTCATCACGGGAGCGGGCGACACCGGCCGTCTGCTTGTGGAGCACACAGGTGTCGACAAGATCGCGTTCACGGGCAGCACGGAGATTGGACGGCGCATCGCGCGTCAGCTCGCCGGCCGCAGCACGCGGCTCACGCTTGAGCTCGGCGGCAAGAGCCCCAACATCGTCTTCGCCGATGCCGCGATCGACCAGGCGATCGAGGGAATCATCGCCGGCATCTACGCGAACCAGGGACAGGTGTGCTGTGCAGGCAGCCGGCTCCTCGTGGAGGAGAGCGTTGTGGACGAGGTGGTTGCGAAGCTCCGCATGAGGATGCGTCACCTTCGTGTGGGCGACCCGCTCGACAAGAACACCGATGTCGGCGCCATCAACAGCGCGGCGCAGCTTGAGCGCATCGGCGGGTACCTGACGCGTGCGGTCGATGAGGGCGCGGTGCGGCACGACTGCCACGCTGATCCTTTGCCTGCGCGCGGATTCTGGTGCAGGCCCTGCTTCTTCACCGGTGTGGAGCCTGCGCACACGATTGCGCGCGAGGAGGTCTTCGGGCCTGTGCTCGCGGTGATGACCTTCCGCACGCTCGACGAGGCGGTGGCGCGCGCGAACAATACGGCGTACGGGCTCAGCGCAGGCGTATGGACGAGCCGGGGATCTCGCGCCTACGAGGTGGCGCGGCAGCTCAATGCCGGAGTCATCTGGTGCAACACCTTCAACCGGTTCGACCCGAGCGCACCTTTCGGCGGCTACCGCGAGTCGGGGTTCGGCCGCGAGGGCGGTCGAGCGGGACTCGCGGAGTACCTGCGCTAAGCGGCGCACGAGGAACCACCCATGGCAGCACACACCGATCGGGCGCCCATCACCAAGACCTGGAAGTTGTTCGTTGGCGGCGCGTATCCGCGCTCGGAGTCGGGCCGCGTGGTGCCGCTTCCTGGAGACAGCGGAGATGCGGTCGCGTATGTGGCGGCTGCCACACGCAAGGACCTTCGCGATGCGGTCGAGGCCGCGCGCGGCGCGCAGGTGAAGTGGTCGTCATCGACCGGATACCTGCGCGGGCAGATCCTGTACCGGCTCGCCGAGATGATGGAGGGCCGCAGGAGCGAGCTCGTTGATGCGCTACGGTATGGAGCGGGTGCACCGAGCGCGCGTGTGGCCGCGCGCGAGGTGAACGAGTCAATCGACCGCGTGGTGAGCGTCGCAGGGTGGTCGGACAAGCTCGAGTGCGTGGTTGGCGGGCGCAATCCGGTGGCGGGTCCGTTCGAGGTCGTCTCGCGCGTTGAGCCGACGGGTGTTGTGGTCGCCATCGCGCCGCCAGAGCCTGCGCTGCTCGGGTTCGTGTCGGTGATCATGCCTGCGCTCGCAAGCGGCAACGCGGTGATCGCGATCGCGTCAGAGCGCAATCCGGTGCCTGCACTCGTTCTTGCGGAAGCCGCACCGGGGTCGGACATTCCCGCAGGCGTGCTCAACATCCTCACGGGTTCCGCACGCGAGCTTGCGCCCGCGGTTGCCGCGCACCGGGACATCGATGCGGTGGTGGCGTGCATGGACGAGGCTGCGGCGACCGCGAAGCTGCGCACGCGCAAGGCGGCAGCTGCGGCAGATGCGCCATCCGTGGCGGCGATCCTGCGGTCCGGCACCGCCGAGAACATGAAGCGCGTGCACATTGTGGACTCGCGCACGCGCTGGGACGACCATCTCTGGACCAGCTCGCGCGCCTTCGAAGGCGTAACCGAGATCAAGACGGTGTGGCACACCGTCGGCGACTGAGTTCACGCACTGCAGCGCTAGCGGCACGGCACGCGAGTGGCATTGATCGACTGATACCCTGCCTCGCATGTCGACGCGGCTGCTTGTGGCGGCAGTGCTGATGCTCGTGGTCGTCAAGCTCTACGCGGCGGCGGAGCGGGACCAGGATGCGCCTCCCCAACCCGCTGAAGCTGCGCGCGCCACCATCCCATCCGGCACCGAGCGACCCCGCCTCCTGATCTTCAGCCGCACCGTCGGATTCCGCCATGCGTCGATCCCTGATGGCGTGAAGGCGCTGCGCGAGCGGCTCGGGACCGCATGGACCGTCGACCACACCGAGGACTCGGCCACATTCACGCGCGAAGGGCTTGCGCCCTACAGCGCCATCGTCTTCCTCTCGACGACGGGCGATGTGCTCGATGATGCGCAGCAGCAATCGCTGACACAGTGGGTGCTTTCGGGAGGAGGCTGGATCGGCATCCACTCCGCGGCCGACACCGAGCACCAGTGGCCCTGGTATGGCGATCAGCTCTGCTGCGCGCGGTTCGTCACTCATCCGGCGGTGCAGAGATCTACGGTGATTGTGGAGGATCGCGCGCATCCCTCCACATCCATGCTCCCCGAGCGCTGGGAACGCACCGACGAGTGGTACGTCTACGACCGATCGCCCCGAACAGTGGATGGCGTGCGCGTGCTCGCGTCGATGGATGGTTCGACCATCACCGGTCCACGCATGGAGGGCGACCACCCGATCGCATGGTGCCGTGACCTTGGCAAGGGCCGAGCGTGGTACACCGGCGGCGGCCACACGTCGGAGAGCTTCGCAGAGCCGCTGTTCATGGACCACATCGAGGGTGGCCTGCGGTGGGCCGCGCGGATGTCAGCAGAGGGCGATGCGACCGAGCGCACGCGCGCCGGCACGCCGGCCCAACCCGATCTTGCACCCCCACCACCCACGGCGTCCAAGGAGACACCCCAGTGAGCCTCACCCCGATCGCCACGAATCCGGTCGCAGTGCCGCCGGCGGCTCCAGCCTTCAGCATCTCAGCCACCATCGAGCTCGCCAAGGGCATCCTTTCGCGCGGATTCACGGCACTCCTCCTGTGCAGCGTTGCGCTGCTGATGGCGCAAGTGCCCCCGCAGGTCCTTGCGATGGCGCAGGTCATCTCAGCTGAGGCTGACAGGGCAGAGGCCGTGACTGCAGCGGCGTCTCGGCCGGTGGACGCCACTGCACAGGATGATGCGGGCACTGCGGCAAGCGAGGATCCATTCCGTGATGCCTTGCGTCAGGCGCTGATGTCGGATGGCCCGGACCCGAGCGCGCGCACGATCGCCCTCGGATTCGCGTCCAACTGCTTCGGCCTGGTGTGGGCGCTCCTTGTCCAGCTGCCGCTTACGGTGGGCACCTTCCTCATCGCCATTCGCGTTGCGCGCGGCGAATCGCCCGGTGTGCAGGACATCCTTCAGGGCTACAGGAGGCTCCCCGCGCAGTGGGGCGCCATCATCCTCCAGTACCTCGCGACGATGCCGCTCTATGGCATGGCCGCTGGACTTGCGGTGCTGTCGACCGTGCTGTTCCTGTTCCCGAAGACGCTTGCCGACACTGCACCCGGCGTGACAGTTGGGGCGGTTGTGGTTGGAGTGATCCTGCTCGTCGCAACACTGCCCATCTTCGCCGTCGCCACCTGGCTTGCGGTCCGCCTCACCTTCTGCGTGCTTCCTGTGATTGACCCTGCGATGGGGGGTCGGGGGCCTGTGGCTGCCGTCAGTACCGCATGGCGCATCTCCAAGGGTCACGTGCTCGAGCTGATCGTGCTGTTCCTGCTGGTGTTCGTCATCGCGGTCGTGACTGCGATGTGCTGCGGCATCCCGCTCATCATCATCGGTCTCCCGACGATCTTCGCGCTCCTCGCCGCCACGTGGCTCCTGCTGATGCGGCGTGAATGCCCGGGCGCGCCAGAGCTGATCATGCGAGGCCCCGACGGGTCATGGGGGCTTGCATCGAAGCGCGTTCCGGCATTCGATCCATCAGCGACCGCGCCGCCTGACTTCAGAGCATGAGCGATCCGCTGTCCGACTGGACTGTCGTGCGGGCGTGCGCGACGGACGCGCGCAGGCGTGCTGGCAGGGCCCTTGTGGTCGCGGGCTGGTGGACGCTTGGCGCGATCGCGCTATGGGTGCTCAGCCAGGTGGCCTCAGCGTGGGTCATGGACCGCATCGCGCCCCTTCCGGATCCGGAGGAGGTTGCGGATGCGGCAGAGGCCACGTCGCCGCTTGCCCTCCTGGTGACCGTGGCACTGCGGCTGCTCGGCGTGGGCGTGCAGCTCGCCGTGTTCTGTGCGCTGCCTCTGCCAGCCCTCTACGGAATGGCGTGGATGTGCGTACGTGCGCACCGTCGGCTTCCTGTGTCGGCGAGCGACATGCGCGGTCCGCTCGCGCGGGTCGCGTCGTTCGTTGGGGTGGTGGCGATGCTTGCGCTTGCGGTCGTGGTGCCCTTCGTGCTGTGGGCGATCGCGATCGTCGTCGCAGGCGTCATCATCACGATGCAGGCGATGTCCGACGGCGTCGAGGGGCTCGAGCTGACGATCCGCGTGTGGTGGACGTCTGTAGCTCTTGCGGTGCCCTTTGTGCTTGCATCGGTGTGGATCCAGTGCAGGTGGATCTATGCGCCGCTTGCCGTTGCCGATGGCGCCCGTGCGCTCGACGCAATGCGGGTGAGCTGGCGCATCACGCGGTCCGGGTGCGCATCCGTGTGGACACGCACCGCAGTAGCGATGCTGGGATGGGCGGCGGCGTCCACCGCGATGCTTGTGCTGCCGCTGGCGTGGGTGGGGCTGCCGCGCGTCGCCGCGTACTTCGCAGCGGGCTACGTGCTCGGCCGTGATGTGGCGCAGAGCGCGCAGGCAGGATCGGCGCAAGGCTCGCAGTGAGCAGTGGCGTCGCCGGGGCCGCCGAGGGCCTGAACTGCCTGCCCCTCAAGGACCGATGCCGCATCATGGCTCTCGCGCACGCTGATCCACGCGGGAAGCCGCACATGCATGTCGATCCAGTGCTCGCGCCCATCGTGGCGGGACCGGACCTTGTGGAAGGAGCAGATCCGCGGCACCTGTCCCTGCGGTCCGACGTGTGACGCGAGCAGCCGCTCAAGCGCCTGCTGGTCCCGGTCGTCACGCCTGTCCATGAGGTTGTCGAAGCTGCGCCACACGAGGCGCACGCCCATCAGTCCGAGGACCACTGCGATGAGAATCGCTGACGCAGGGTCTATCCACCACCAGCCAGTCGAGGCCACGGCCATGAGGCTGGCCACGACCGCGACGGTGGTGATGAGATCAGACAGCAGGTGCATGCCGTCGCCCTTGAGCGCCGCAGACCCTGTACGACGCCCGATCGACAGCAGCAGCACGGCCATCACGCCGTTGATGACGCCTGTCAGGACGATGAGCCACAGGCCCAGGCCCGGGTTCGTGAGCTCCCTCGCGCCACCAATGAGCGATCCGGTGGCCTGCACCACGATCGCGACTGCGGCGAAGAGGATCATGCCGCCCTCGATCGATGCGCTGATGAACTCGATGCGGCCGTGGCCGTAGGGATGCGTGGAGTCAGGCGGACGGTGCGCGATCCTGATCGCGCCGAGCGCCATCAGGCTTGCGGCCACGTTGACAAGCGCCTCAAGCGCATCCGAGAGGATCGCGTCGGAGTCGGTGACGATCCACGCCACGAGCTTGATCGCCATCACGACGACGGCGACCACCACCGCGGCGATAGCGACTCTCGTCTCGAGCGCGCGCATCGTGCGCACCCTACCATCGCGCGATGGCATTCAACGGCGATCGAGGACCGCGGCAGGGCCGTGGTGGTGCAGGCGGCTCTCGCGGACCGAAGCGATTCGGCGGCGGTGGCGGCGCTGGTGCGCGAGGCGACCGTGGCGGAGCGCGTGATGGCGGCGGCAAGAGCTTCAGTCGCGGTGGACGCGCAGGCGGGTCCGGCGGCTCGCGCGGCGAGGGCGCCTCTGGCGGCCGCGGGTTCAGTCGCGGTGGCGGTTTCGGCGGCGCGCGCAGCGATGGTCCGCGTGGTGGCGGTTTCGGCGGCGCGCGCAGCGACGGTCCGCGTGGTGGCG
>CAYPOZ010000068.1:0-1179 GCA_964412415.1 uncultured Isosphaeraceae bacterium
CTATGCGACAGAGCATGCCAAGCCATCCATGCGCGGCATCGTCGGAGGCACTACAGCGGTGGGTGCGACTCTAGGTTTCCTTGTGGGATCGGCGGTGGTGTCCATCATCGACCGCACGCTCTCGCCAGTGGAGATCGACTCGTGGGGCTGGCGGCTCCCGTTCCTGGCGAGCTCCCTTGCCGCTGCCTTCGGCTGGTGGCTTCGCAGGTCCGTGCAGGAGAGCGAGGCAGGGCTCGCCTCGTGCGCCATCACGGCCCGGCCTCCTGCCCTTGTGTCGATCGCGCGCGACTGGAGGCCGTCGCTTCAGCTGCTGGCCATCGTGGCCTTCGCCAACGCGCTCTACTACTACGGGTTCGACGCGGCGGTCGTGAGCGCGAAGGCGGGCACACCCGAGCGTGCCAGCGACATCCAGTCAGCGACGACCCTCTCGCTGCTGGTGGTTGGCGTGAGCACGGTGGCAGGGGGATGGATGAGCGACCGCATGGGCCGCCGCACATCGGCCATCCTCTTCACGGTGTGGGGGATGGTGGTGCTGGTTCCGGCGTGGTTCGTGATGGGCCAGGCACCAGCCGATCCTGCAGCCTTCCTGTGTGCGCAGCTGCTTGTCGGCATGCCGGTGGGGCTCGCGCTAGGCATGCAGGGCACGATGCTGGTGGAGATGTTCCCCCTGGCGTCACGCGTCGTCAGCATGAGCTTCGCGTACAGCGTGGCGATGGCGTTCGCTGGCGGGCTCATGCCAGCCTTGGACAACTGGCTCATCGAGGACATGCGCATGCCCGGCGCGACGCCCGCATGGATCTGCGCGCTTGGCGCAGTGGCCGTCGTGACCCTCGCGTTCATGCGTGACACGACAGGCCGGGACCTCAGCACCTAGGTGAGATATGGGAGACAAGGCCGAGCGGAGCATGCGGTGGCCCAGTCCGAGTGGGTACCAATCGACCGTACGGACGCGATGGACGAGGGCGGCTACTGCGCAGGCTTCGCCTGGGCCTGGACCAATCCCTGCCAGAGCATGGTGCTCCGTGCGGACAACTCAGGCGGACTGCTCAACGCGAGCACGCACACCGGCTGGCAGCCCTTCGATCCGCGGCAGGCCACCAGCAACCCGCTTGCCTCGTTCAGGCGTGAGGGCGCACTCTTCGGTTTCGGCGTCCAAGGCCCCTGATGGCGCGCGAGCCG
>CAYPOZ010000068.1:1379-7902 GCA_964412415.1 uncultured Isosphaeraceae bacterium
AACGCATCCCGTCTCCTCGCACCCGTCGGGCACACCGTTGCCATTCGTGTCGGGAAGCTGGCCTGCCACGATCTGCCCGTAGTCCACGATGCCGTCACTGTTGCAGTCCGCGGACCACTCGATCACTGCGCCGACAACGGCAGCGTTGCATGTGCTGGCAGGCAGGTCGTTCCACGCCATGGCCAGGTTCCACCATCCGCTGAAGTGCACGGCGTTCTCGTTGAGGTCCCCACATCCGTTGTTGGGCCCTCCGGCGACCCAATCGGAGAAGGTCCACGGGGTCCCGTCGGACCATGCCCAACCTTGATTGGGCTCCTGCGATCCTGCTGGCTGGTAGCCCCCGATCCACGGCCCCACGCTCGCGTTCCACACTTCAGGCCGACGAACGAGCGCTTTCACGAACTCGTTCTCGGTGTGGGAGGCAATCGATGCGAGGTCCGCGCCACGGCCGGCCGCCAACTGCCGCGCTCTCTGCCAAGTGTGCGGGGCGGGTACGGAGATCACGGCGAACCAGTGGCCGTTACCTCCGGAGGAAGTGCTCCACTGGACCGCATCTTGCGCGGCTGCGCTCGCCGATGCCACCAGGACCGAGAGCACGATGGGAACGTTGCGTTGCATTGGTCGTCCTACGTCAGCGCGGGCGCATCGGGCACGGCTCGCCTCAAGCGGGACGCGCGTCGCCTGCAGCACAGAGCAACCGCCAGCAGTGCCATTGCGCCGGGCGCGGGAATCGCCAAGAAGACGTGGCTCGAGAAGCCTGGTTGCTGCCGCGTGGTCTCGTTTCCATTGAACCAGATGCCCAGTGGCGCATCCGGCTCGCCCGAAAGCCCCTGGTAGAGGTACGCGTTGTAGGTCGTTCCTGTCGCCCCGGAGAGCAGGCTTCCGAAGTACATGGTGTCGAACACGCGGTAGCTCTGTGTGGCGAAGTCGAACTGGAATCGCAGGTCAGATTCGCTGCGCGCGACTCCTCCGAGTGTCTGCACCACGTCGTTGACAATCGCGTAGTCCGTGAAGATTGCGGATCCGCCGGATCGCAGCTCGACTGACCAGTCGGTGATGTCGCCGAGTCCGATGACGCCACTGTCGGCAGTGCTGGTCCACGTGAGCACCACGTGCGTGATGCTCGGCGCCGATGCCGTGTAGGGCGTGGCGAGAGTGAAGACCGACTGGTAGGTGCCCGCGAGCGCGGGGCATGCGCAGGCGAGCGCGGCAGCGAGGGCGGCAAAGGCGCGTGATCGGTTCATGGTTCCCATCCTGCGAGTATGACCGAAAGGTCGAGTCCGTCAACAGTGCCGTTGCCGTCAAGGTCGGCCGGTCCCGACTGGCCCCACGCGGCGAGCAGCGCGGTGAGGTCAACGCCGTCCACGCGCCCGTCGCAGTTGAGGTCCGCCTGCACACATGTCGGCGTCCAGTAGCGGCGGACCACGCCGGTGCCGGCGAGCACGAGGCTCCCGTCACTGGCCACCGACGGTCCGCCCTGGCTGACGCCGGCGATGCTCAGAGACCACTCAAGTTGCAGCGCGGCATCGAAGACGCGCAGGTCGGCAGCGGCGCTTCCCGCGCCAAGCGAGTTGTTGTGGAAGAGCCGGCCACGCGAATCGACCGTCACCATCGAGCACGTGAAACCGTGTGCGGCGAGCACCGGAATCGGCGACTCTGCACGCAGCGCACCGGTGAGCTGGTCACGGATCTGCAGGCGTCCCTCAGGGGACAGCATCGTCACTCCGCCATCCGGGGTGACCGCGTGCCGTGCGCCTGCCTCGGTACGCGCAGCCACGCTCCAGAGCGTCTCGAATCCGGCACCGGTGTCGCGGAACGCGTAGAACTTGTCAGGCGTGCCCTCGTTGCTCGTGCGCAGGTAGAAGACAAGGCCGCCAGGTGCGCAGAAGGGCTGGTTCTGGCACAGGAACCCCGGCATCGTGGCGCTGCTGTAGAGGCGCTGTCCCGTCGTGGCGCTGAAGCGGGAGATGCGCTGGCCGCCGGGCGCAACCTCATCGACGTAGATCGCATCGCCGTTGCGCGCCGGACCGCAGTTTCCGCTCACGCTGCAGGTGCGCTGCGTCAGCCACACGGTTGCGCCGGTTGCCGCGTCGATGCGCCGCATATCGGTGTTGGAGGCGAAGATCGGGTCCCCGTTGTCCATGAACACGATGCCTTCGTAGGCGCCGGTGCGCACGTCGTCCTGTGAGATCCAGAGCACCGATCCCGTCTGCGCATTGAGGCAGTGCACAGGAGCCGCAGAGCTTCCGCCGTTGCCGCCGCGCCCGACGTACACGCGACCATCCCGCGCGCCGTACACGACGGTGGTCCACTGGCCTGCGACGAAGGGGCAGTCGAATGTCCAGAGCGTGGCGCCGGTCTGGAGATCAAGGCAGTGCACACGCGCCTCGCCCGGAGGCGGGTTGTAGGGCGACCATGCGTACGTCTGCCTCACCAGGAACACCCGATTTCCCTCGATGAGCGGTACCCACGAGATCAGGCACGTCATGTTGGTGCGCGACCAGATCTGCGCCGCCGAGATCGGTCCGACCGCGTTCACGCGCCCATTCGCCTGGTCGTTGCCGCTGAGGTTCGGGAAGTCGGCGTGTGCCGCCAATGACACAGCCAGCAGGGGCAGCGCTGCGATGGCCTTCATGCCGTCACCCTACCCTCAGTTCGTGCTTCTCCAAGTCGCGCTACGGGTCCTAATGACAAACGTCCTGCCCGACTCGTCGCCTCCAGCCGCTCCAGCCGATTCGGCGCCGGTGGCGTGTGGGACGGCAAGACCTATCCGCAGCACTACGCGGAGTGGATCCAGCACTGGGCCCAAGGTTCTACTACTCGCTGCTCGACTGGCAGCATCCAGATGCGTACGAGATGGCGCTGCCTGCGTACCCGCCTACGGGTGCGCCGCGCGACCAGGAGCGATACAAGGCCTACATCCGCGCGCACACGCAGGAGCTGCTCGCGAACTACGGGCCGCTCTCGACGATGTGGTTTGACTATTCGGATGAGACCCGGCAAGGCGCGGCATGGGGCGCTGGGCAGCTCATGACGGACATGCGCGCCGCACAGCCCGGGATCCTCGTGAACAACCGGCTCTTCTTCGGGCTCGAGAACCGAAACGGCGACTACGGCACCCCGGAGAAGTACGTGCCGCCGACAGGCATTCCCGGCATGGACTGGGAGTTCAACCACACGCTCAATGAGTCCTGCGGCTTCAGCTCGCATGACATGAACTGGAAGGACACGGCCACGGTGGTGCGGCTGCTGTGCGACATCGTGTCCAAGGGCGGCAACCTGCTGCTGAATGTCGGTCCGGATGCGCAGGGTCGTATCCCGGCTGAGGCCGCGCGCACGCTGCGCGGCGTGGGCGCATGGATGAGGGTCAATGGCGAGGCGATCTACGGAACCACCGCAAGCCCATTTGCCCGGCTGCCGTGGGGCGCGCCACGCTCGATGGTCCCTTGATCCGTGTGGAGCGTGTCGGCGTGATTGGCGACGTGACGCGGCGCGCACCCCGCATTGCCGATAGGCTCCGTCGTGCGTTCGCGCCCAAAGCCCTGTAGGCCTGAGGTGCGCTAGCACTCCCCATGAGCAACAACACGCCAATCCACCGTCGAATCGCCCTGCCCATCGTCGCGCTTGCCCTACTTGCGCCGCTTGCGCTCGGCCTGGGCCTTCCCTCGAACAATCCGATCACCGAGGCGCAGGTCAACGCGGCGCAGCAGGCGTGGTGCGATGGGCTCGTGCGCATCGCGCAGCTGCATGCGCGTGGCGGCGATGCGAAGGCCGAGGCGGCTAAGCTCATCGACTCTAGCTACGACTACGCGGAGGGCAAGGTGCTCTTCAAGCCCACGCTGGCGTTCGGTCCAAACACCTTCCGGCCCACGCGCGAAGGTGCGCTCGCCTACTTCGTCGGAGGCAATCCGAACTTTCCCGAGGACACGGGCTTTGCGCTCAAGGGCTGGACGAAGGCCCGCTACGACAACAGCGCTGCCGAGAACGGAATCCAGATCCACGGGGACATCGCCATCACGATGGGAAACGTGTACGTCACCGGGCCTGACGGAGTCGAGGTCATGGTCGACAAGACCTTCGTCTTCCGCCGGTGCAAGGACGGGAACCTGCGGCTGTGCGTTCACAAGTCGGCGCTTCCGTACGACCCGAAGTGACCAGCATGAGACGCACTGCCGCCGCTGCGCTGCTCGCGCTGCTTGGGCTCGCTGGCTGCGCCGACACCAAGCTGCAAGTGGGGCTTCATACGCGCTCCGCGGTCTATGCCAACTCCCTTCTCGAGCAGGAGGGCGGCGTGCGGCCCATCCTCACGGCCAGCCCTCCGCGCGTCGGCACTCTTCAGGGAGTGTCGCCAGGTGCGCCGCTGCGAGGCCTGGGAACCTTCGCCTCGGATGGCGTTCGTGTGGGCATGCACCGCCAGTGCCCTGATGCCACGGTGCTGACAGGGCCCGCGACGCTGGCGCTGGCTGCGCGCGTCGGCCGGTCTCGTGAGCTCTCGAAGCTGCTTGAGGACGCCAACAACTCGGGCATCCTGTTGGCCGAGGACCTGGCGTCGCTCGGCAAGGCCACCGGACTCGACTACTTCTTCCTTGCGACCATCGCATCGCACGGAACCGCGAACGCTGTCCGCTTCAATCCGCTTGGCCTCACCATGGTGCGAAGCGACTGGACCACGATGAATATGGTGCTGCAGCTCTACCACGCACCGAGCGGTCGCATCGTGTGGCAGTCCGTGGGCGACTCGACCGGGTACACGGAGTCGATAGCGTCGAATCCGGTGTCCGTCCACGCGGTCACGAGCGACCTTGCCTCCGCCATGATTGGCGACCTCATCAAGGGTCGCTCGCGCACCACGCTGACGCGCGTCGGTGATGGGCCGGTGAGGCTGGAGCCGGAGCCAGGCGACCCGGGCACGCACATGTGGCGGGATTCCGATCCTGCGGATGCCGAGTCGCCCGCGGATGCGCCGGACGTGGAGCCGGAGGCTATGCCGGCCAAGGTGCCGTGACGGCAATGCGACTGCGCTGAAGTTCGGTTGGGGGCAGGCGCAAGTCGGCTCGATTGCCCGAATCCCGCCAAATGGGACCCCTCGATTGCGCTCTGTGCGGGTGGGAATCGCCAGCGTTGTCGCTGGCGCAGCCGTTTTCTTCCCAATCTGCAATTCATTTCAAGGGAGACTGTTGATGATTCGAACGAAACTGTCCTTCTGGCGCATGGGAGCATGCGCTGCCTCGACTGCGGCGCTTGCGTGCGTGGCGACACCCTCCGCCGACGCTGGCACCCTCTATGCGGCTGACGGTGCGCTCAGCACAGCCGGCAACCTCTACACGGTCGACTCGAACACCGGGCTCACGACCGTTGTGGGCGCGCTGGTGGACGCAGCGGGCGCGAGCTACGCGATCAACGGCATGGCGTGGGACTCCGTCAACCAGTGGCTGTGGGGCACGACCTCCGGCGCGAGCCCGACGTTCGCGAACGGCCTCGTGCGCATCAACCCGCTGACCGGTCAGGTGACGCAGGTGGGTTCGCTCGGGCTCAACCCGCCGAACTTCGGCGCGGACCTCGACCTGAGCCGCGGCACCCTCTACGGATGGGCCGAGGGCTCGTTCAGCTCGCTCATGACCATCAACACCGCCACCGGCGCAGCCACCGTCGTGGGCCCCAACGGGCAGAACCTCAACACCACGGGCAGCGGCCTCGCGTCGAACAGCCAGGGCACGATGTTCAGCACGCCGGACCTTGCCACAGGCAACATCTGGCAGGTGAACACGATCACCGGTCAGCTGGTGAGCCCCACCGCGCTCAGCGGCGGGACGGCCAATGCGCGCATCGGTGCACTCGAGTTCCTCGGCAGCACGCTGTTCGGCGTCGAGATTGTCGGCGACGGAATCTCCGGCATCACGTCAAACCAGCTGATCTCGATCAACCCGGTCACCGGCGCGATCACCTCGATCGGTCAGTTCCGCGATGCGAGCACGCTGCAGTTCAACCGCTACATCGACGCGATCGCCGTGCCCGCTCCGGGTGCGGTGGCGCTCCTGGGCTTGGCCGGAATCGTCGGATTGCGTCGCCGTCGCGCATGATTGTGGACTGACCAGATAGTGCATGCGGTCATGTCGGCGCGCCGGTCGGCCCTTCGCGGGGCTGGCCGGCCGCCTTCGCTTTTGGCGCACTCCGGAATTGGGCGAATGCGCGGCGCAGGCCGCGCTGTGTGCGCGTGGGAATCGTCGGCGATGTCGCGGGCGAAGTCGTGCTCCCCACAACCTGCAACTCACGTATAAGGAGATCGTTGATGATTCGATTCACTGTGTCGTTCTGGCATGCGTTCGGGTGCGCGCTTCTTGCTTCCGCCATGTGCGCGGGACCTGCATTCGCCTCGTTCTCGACCCACACCTACGCGCCCTGCTGCAGCACCGAGGAAATCGGCAGTTTCCGTGCGGAGCTCACCTACTCCTATACCGGGGGTACGAGCGCCAGCATCTCGATCACGCTCACCAACACTGTCGACCCGTCGCTTGGCGGATAC
>CAYPOZ010000068.1:7912-10871 GCA_964412415.1 uncultured Isosphaeraceae bacterium
TTGGCGCATACATCACGGCGCTTGCGCTGAGCCCCAACGGCACGGCGAGTGGCCTGTCGTTCGTGTCGAGCACGAGTGCCGCATTCCGGAACATCTCTGCACCGGTATTTGCGCCGCCGTATGGAACGTTTGCGGCTGGCGCGGGCCTCAACGGCAGCTTCCTTGGGGGCGGCAATCCCTCCAATGGAATCGCGACGGGCAGTTCGGCGACCTTCACGTTCACCATGACCGGCACCGCTGCCGCGCTCTCGGCCCTTGATGCTGAGATCGCGCTCAACCAGGCGGGATACGGCATGGTTGTGAGGTTCCGTGGCGGCGAGGGCGGATGGTCCGACAAGGTCATCGGCTGCGCGTTGCCCGCGCCCGGAGCGCTTGCGCTACTCGGTGCCGTGGGGATGCTGCCCTCGCGCCGTCGGCGGGCGTGAGCGGTGACGAGACCCTAACGACATGGCCGACCGGTCGGGCGCGTGCCCGGCCGGTCGGCATGTCAATGATCCTGAGAGGAAACCGACATGACCGAACGTCAGATGAACTGTGCCGCCCATGTATGGCGTGACTGTGCTTGGCTCGCATCTCGATCGGCAGGTGCGCTCGCCGTACTCATGGGCACTGGCGTGGCGGTCATGGCGGCACCAGGTGGTGCATTCGGCGGTGGCGCCCCTCCGTTCACGGAAGTCATCGGTGAACGTGAGTTCACAGGTGAGCTCATCGTCCGGCCAAGGCAGGACCTTGCGCCTGCCGAACGCAACGAGGCGATTCAAGAGCTGGCCACATTCGACAACCGCAGGAACGGCCGCACGGACGAGTTCGTGGTGGTGGTCGGCGGGATCCCGTTCGATCCGGGCGCTGCCGAGAGCGCCGTCGCAGCCGAACTTCTTGAGACTGGCCTCTTCGAGTACGCGTGCCCCAACTGGCTCGTGTACCCGACCGTTGTGCCCAGTGACCCGCTCTTCCCGCAGCAGTGGCACCATGCCATGATCGAGTCGTCTGCAGCGTGGGACACCTGGCGCGCCGACGGCGCGGCGGACGTCATCCTCGCTGTCACGGACACGGGAATCGTTGTCCATGAGGACCTCCCGTACCGAGTGCCTGGCTTCAACAGCGTGAGCAACCTTCCTGAGGCCAGCGGCGGGAACGTCACCGACATCAATGGGCATGGCACTCACGTTGCGGGCTGTGCGGCGGCGGCCGGCAACAACTCCGCTGGCGTGAGTGGGGTGGGCTGGAAGCTCCGCATCATGCCGGTGCGTGTCAGCGACCTCGCAAGTGGCGGCGCAACCTACGAGGACCTGCTGCAGGGCGTGCAGTGGGCGGCCGAGAACGGCGCGAAGGTGATCAGCACGAGCTACTCGGGCATCGGCTACCCGCCAATCGAGACGACCGGCGAGTACGTGCGTTCGCTTGACGCGTCCATGCTCTGGGCTGCGGGCAACTCCGACACGGACCATGCGTCATGGGACTTCGAGCACGTGATCGTCGTTGGCGCGAGCGACCAGGCCGACCAGCGTGCAGGCTTCTCCGGCTTTGGCCTCGGCGTTGACCTCTTCGCGCCGGGCGTCAGCATCCTCAGCACGACACGCGACGGCAGCTATGGCTTCTCGAGCGGCACCAGCATGGCCACGCCAATCGCCAATGGCGCTCTCGCGATGATCCGGTCAGCGAACCCGCTGCTGTCGGCGGCACAAGCCGAGCATGTGCTGTTCAACACGTGCGACTCGTGGGATACGGAGGCGAACAGCGAGACGTTCGGGTGGGGTCGCATCAACCTGCGCCGCGCAGTTGAGGCTGCAGTGGAGGCACTCGTACCGCAGCCGCCGGTGGCACGCAACGACCGCGTGCGCGCGATCGTCGGAGGCGGCGTCACGATTGACGTGCTCGCCAACGACTATGACCCGAACATGGACAGGCTTGAGATCCAGGCATTCGATTCCACGACCTCAGGTGGCGCAGCGGTCACCCTGGTGCAGGGCAAGGGCAGCGTGCGCGACATGCTGCACGTGGAGAACGTGGGCGCATCAGCCGGCACCCACTCGCTGTCGTACACGCTTGTCGAGCCGGTGAGCGGCGCAACGGCCAGCGCCACGGCGTACATCGACGTTGCGATCGCACGGCGTGCCGACAATCCGGTGGGCGCCACGCCGGGCCTCCTCGTGGAGTACTACGCGCTCACCGCGCCGACTGCGCTTCCGGACTTCTCGAGCCTCGTCCCATACGCATCGGAGATCGTCCCGGAGATCTACTACCCATCGACGACTGGAGCCTTCGCAGGCAGCGGACGTGCGGACAACGTCGGTGCCGTCTACACAGGATGGGTCGACGTGCCCGTAAGCGGCTACTGGACGTTGGGGCTCACAAGCGATGACGGGTCTCGGCTCTGGATCGGCGACGAGCTTGTAGTGGACAACGACGGCGTGCACACCATGCGGACGGTGCGTGGAACGCGAGCTCTCGCCGCGGGCAAGCACCAGCTGCGCATCGAGTACTTCGAGGCGATGGGCAATGCGGGGCTGATCCTTGCGATGTCCGGTCCTGGCCAGAGCACCGCGGTCGTGCTTTCATCGGCCCTTTCCCACGGTGGTGCCGCCAAGTCCGCAGATCTGAACGGCGATGGCATCGTCGACGGCATTGACCTTGCTGTCCTTCTCGCGGCGTGGGGCTTCGCCGGCCACCCTGCGGACATCAACGGCGACGGGACCGTGGACGGGTCTGACCTCGCGGTCTTGCTCGCGCGGTGGACCATGTAGCGAACGCTGCACCGCGCGCATGGGTTGGTGCACGCGCAACCTCGCGCGTGTGTCTGCAAGCCTTGATGTGCGTCTGCGCGCGGGGCAACCTGGCCCAGTTCAGTGGCCGAACCAGTGGCTGCGGAACTGGGCCGCATGAATGCGCTGGCACCCTATGCGGATACCCCGGCTGTGCGTGACCTTTTGACCCAGGGGTCACTTGGTGAAGACGTCAA
>CAYPOZ010000068.1:10881-11186 GCA_964412415.1 uncultured Isosphaeraceae bacterium
GTGGCTGCGGACGCGGTCGAGCGTTCCGTCCTCGCGCATGAGCAGGATGCCCACGTTCAGCCGTCGGATCAGGTCGTCGTCGCCTTGGCGCACCGCGAACGCAAAGTGGCGCTGCTCGAAGGTCTCGCCGACGGTCTTCACCGGCACGCTCGGGTGGGAAAGGTCGAAGTACTCGAGCGACTGGGCATCGGCCACAACCGCATCGACATGTCGACTCGCCAGGGCATCCGCTGCAGCGTCGACGGAGTCAAATGGCTTGACGTCCAGCCCGTGCTGCGCGCAGTACCGCTCCCCAACGCTGCCCT
>CAYPOZ010000069.1:0-1448 GCA_964412415.1 uncultured Isosphaeraceae bacterium
GAACTGGCGCTCGAACTCCGCGTTCTCGCCCACGTAGCTCGAGACCATCCGACGCACCTGCCTCGTCTGCAGCAGCAGGCCAAGGCCCCACCCATCGATCCCTGCATTGTTGGACACGCAGGTGAGCCCTGTAGCTCCAGAGTCACGCAGCGCAATGATCAACTGCTCGGGGATTCCGCACAGGCCGAATCCGCCGACCGCAATCGACATCCCATCCCGAAGCAGCCCATCAAGAGCTGCCGAAGCCGATGCATAGACCTTCTGGATCGCCATGGCGCGAAAGTCTACGCCCGACCCGCTGCCCGTCAGTTTGCGCTGATGCCCATGCCGGTTTTACCAAGGTATATGCCTTTGCCCTGGCCGGATTCCTCGCCGGAATCGAGCTTCTGCTCAGGCGATCGGATCGCCATCAGGGCCGTCTTGATCTTCTCGAGGGCGCGGTTCTGGATCTGGCGGACGCGCTCCTTCGTGAGGCCGATCGTCTCGCCGACCTCCTCAAGAGTGGGATTCCGTGGGCCGAAGGGACCATCGAAGCCAAACCGCCGGGAGATCACCGAGCGCTCCAGCTCCGAGAGGTCCGCGCGATTGGACTCCACAACGAACCGGACCTCCTGAGCCGACTCGCGCTCGCTTGCGGCGCGCACGGTGGCGAGATGGTCGGATCGCTCGAACTCCGGGTCAAACTCGGTCGGGAACCGCTGTCGGTACTTCATCGCCTTGATGCCGTGGCGGCTGAATGCCTTGAGGATCGCCCGGCAGGCGTAAGTGGAGAACTTGAAGCCGCGCCCGCAGTCGAACTTGTCGACGGATCGCAGGAGCGCCATGTTGCCCTCGCTGATGAGATCGCCGAAGTCGAGGTCGGTCCCGCGCAGCCTCTTGGCCATCGCCAGAACCAGCGCGAGATTCGTCTCGGCGATCTGCTCACGGATCGAGGTCGCTGTGTCCGCCCAGCGGAGTGCCTCATGGGATTCCGCGACCGTCAGCTCCTGGCGACCGGCCCTCTTCTGCAGCTTCGCCATCCTGTAGCGCGCGTAATTGAGCTTCAGGAAGAGCACCCGCTCCTGTGCGGCAGTCAGAATCACGGTGGCCGGCGCACGGCCGGGTCGCGACATCTCGCGGGTACGCGTGCGCTCATCCATCAGTGGCCGGTACCAGGACACATCGGGGCGCGCGATCTCAGGTGCCTCCTCGAAGATCCGGCGCTCGGCGCCAGCCTTGCTGAACTCCGGGCTCTCCATGAAGTCCACCGGCTCCGCGAAAATCTCAGCCAGACGGGCCTTCTCCTGGGGCGCGAGACGCGCGGATGCGCGGCGCGGTCGGGCGCTTCGACCAGCCTCGGGCTCACGTTCGGCCTTGCGTCCCGCCTCCGGTCCCACCTTAGGTCCAACCTTGGGTCCCAACTTGGCGGACAGCGATGATCGGGTGGTAAGAGATGCGTGTCGCATGGG
>CAYPOZ010000069.1:1458-3545 GCA_964412415.1 uncultured Isosphaeraceae bacterium
GAGGGCCGGTCTCGGATCCAGTACGGCCGAATGCCGACGCTCGGGCTAAATCCCACGAGGTGGACCTCACGTATGGCATTGCAAATCTGATGCCATGCGTGACATGCAGCGCAAAAACCGCACGCCGCAGGAGGCATACGCATCGATCCTGGCCTCAGTTCTCGCGATACGCGGCGATTCCGCGTGCAACCCGGACAGGAAGAGGCGATGTCTCCGCAGCAGGTTTCGCACCTGCGCGTCATCCAGTTTCAAATAACGATGAAATGGAAGTGATGTCTGATTATCAGACGGTTAACTCACTCCGCCTTGCCGGAGGAGGAGTCGTACACCCACGCGTCGATCGCCCGAGGCGCGTCGATGACCTCGCCTGCCCCAAAGAACAGCCCAAGCTCCTTTGCGGCAGCTTCAGGACCATCCGATCCGTGGATCAGGTTGAAGGAGTTGGAGACGCCGAAGTCTCCACGGATCGTGCCCGGTGCAGCCTTGGACCCGAACGTGGCACCCATCATGCCCCGGCAGATTCCGATCGCGCCAATGCCCCGGATCGCCATGACCAGCACGGGCGCGCTCGTCATGAAGCGCACCAGTCCCGGGTAAAAGGGCTTCGACACGTGATCCGCATAGTGCTTCGCCGCCAGCTCAGGCGCGATGCGCATCATCTTCATGCCGACGATCTGCAGGCCCTTCTCCTCGAATCGGGAGATGATGCGGCCCATGAGGCCACGCTGAACGGCGTCCGGCTTGAGGATGATGAGGGTCGTTTCCATGGGGCGGGAATGCTACCCACGGTCGACCGGGACAGAAAGTTGCGCGCCGGCGCCCGGCATCGCCGATCCCGCTACATTCGCTCTCCCTGAAGGACCAGGACTCCGGCGAGCGTCGGAGGAGGATTCCATGAGTACTGCCCTCCAAGGCAAGGATGCCGTCGTGGCCGAGAAGCGTTCCGCACCCGAAAAGCCCGCCAAGACCAAGTCACGGGGGCTCTCCGCGGAGGAAATGGCCACGCGCCAGCGCGACATCTCCGTCAGCGAGTTCTTCGCGAAGAACCGGCACCTGCTCGGCTTCGACAACCCCCGCAAGGCGCTGCTGACCACCGTCAAGGAGGCTGTCGACAACGCCCTCGACGCGTGCGAGGAGGCGGGCATCCTGCCCGACATCACGGTCACGATCGAGGACCTGCAGCCCGACCGGCCAGCCACCGCGAAGAGCTCGCGCTACCGCGTCACCGTCATCGACAACGGCCCTGGCATCGTGCGCAAGCAGGTTGAGAACATCTTCGGCCGGCTGCTCTATGGGTCCAAGTTCCACCGTCTGAAGATGAGTCGCGGCCAGCAGGGCATCGGCATCTCCGCGGCAGGCATGTACGGCCTCATCACCACCGGCAAGCCCATGGTGATTCACACCAAGCCGGGCGCCAAGCAGCCAGCGCACCACATCGAGCTGGCGATGAACACCAAGACCAACCGCGCCGAAGTCACGCTCGACGAGGAGACGCAGGACTTCCCGCCTGCGCGCCTGCGCGCGCTGACTCTGGGCACGAAGGCCCTCGCGGGAGAGAAGGGGGGATTCCTCGATGGGGAGTCCTACCGCAGCGGCACCTGCGTCGCGATCGAGCTCGAGGGCCGCTACCAGCGCGGCCGCGGATCGGTCGACGAGTTCCTTGAGCTGACTGCCATCGCGAACCCGCACGCGCGCATCACCTTCGTGCCGCCCTCGCGCGAGAGCGCGGCCGAGGAGCCTGATGCGCCGATCCTTGCGGCGAGCGAGGCAACCGCCGCGGCAGCTGCAACCGTCACCACGGCCACGCAAGGGGTCACGATCTTCCCGCGCGCGGTGCAGGACCTGCCTCCCGAGACTCGCGAGATCCAGCCGCACCCCAAGGGCATCGAGCTGGGCACGCTCCTTCAGATGATGAAGGACTACGAGGCCACCGAGCGGGGAACCCTGTACCAGTTCATGCAGGACCGCTTCTGCCGCGTGTCAGCCGTGACAGCAGGCAAGCTCTGCGAGTCGATCGGGGTCACGAGCCGGCGCAAGGTCGCCGACATCGAGCCGCCGCTCGCCGAGAGGCTCTTCGAGCAGTTCCG
>CAYPOZ010000069.1:3699-11160 GCA_964412415.1 uncultured Isosphaeraceae bacterium
TGCCTTGCGCCGATCGGCGTGCGCCAGCTCCTTGCGGGCATGCTCAAGGGGGTGCGTGCGGAGTTCTACGCGGCGAGCACGCGTGAGCCCGAGGTCTACCGTGGCCGTCCCTTCCAGATCGAGGCCGCGATCGCCTTCGGCGGCGAGCTCCCAACCGAGGAGACCGCGCGCGTCATCCGCTTCGCCAACCGGGTGCCGCTGCTCTTCCAGCAGAGCGCGTGCTCGAGCTTCAAGGCCGTCATCGAGACCGGGTGGCGCAACTACAGCCTTCAGCAGCCGCGCGGGGGGCCGCCCGTCGGTCCGCTGGTGATCATGATCCACGTGGCCAGCGTGTGGGTGCCCTTCACAAGCGAGTCGAAGGAGGCGATCGCGGACTATGACGAGATCCGAAAGGAGATGCGGCTCGCGCTGATGGAGTGCGGCCGCAAGCTCGGCACCTACCTGCGCAAGCGCCATCGCATGCGCCGCGAGGGCGAGCGCCGCGACATCTTCGAGCGCTACATCGGCGAGGTCGCGAAGGCGCTCAACTCGATCAACGGGGTCGACCCGCGCAAGGTGCACGATGCGCTGCTGAAGCAGGCGCGCGAGCGCACGGCCGTGGCGGACCAGGTGCTCGACGAGGACGGCAAGGTCGTGAAGGACGAGCCGGTCGAGGAGGAGGGCGTGATCATCGTGCCAGAGGCGTCGACCGCCGCGCCCGATGCGGCGGATGCGGACGCGGACGTGCAGCAGCCGGCCAGCGGCGCTGGAGCCGCCCTCTTGCCTGCAGCGACCCGTGCACGGGCAGCGAAGGGCGCGTCGGGCGCCCCCGGGGCTGCCGCAAGGCCTGCGCCATCTCGCGCATCCGGCCGCGGCCGACGCGGCACGTCATCATCCGAGCCCGGCCTCTTCTGATCCCCTAGGAGTTCACCGATGGCAAAGTCAAAGTCAGCCCGGCGCTCGTCCGCAGACCGCGATGCGGCCACAAAGGCGAAGATCGTCACGCTCGCCGACAACGTGTCGCGCACCGCGCTCGCCGGCAAGGAGCCGCTCCTGTCGGTGCCCACGCGCACACGCACCAACACCATCTGGAACCGCAAGCGCGGCATCCTTCAGATGGGCGACGCGGCGCAGGAGCGCACGCTCTTCAACCTGAACCAGGCGAAGAGCTTCATGCAGTCGATGCTGCACTCGGCATCGATCAAGGACCTCATCGAGGCGGACAAGACGCTGAGCCTTCGTGGAATGTTCTACAAGGGCCTGCACACGGTCGCGGGCACGAAGGAGAAGACCTTCGCGGACCAGTCCGAGTCCGACGGCATACTCGAGGACCTCGAGGTCGCGCTCGGTGCGCTGCGCGAGGAGCTCCACATCTTCGCCAAGAAGGCCGGCACGATGGTCGGCAACATCACCCTCGTCGACTCCGGAGACGAGATCGACTGCCGGCGCATGGGCTCAGGCGGCTACGCGATCCCCTCGATCGTCGAGCCCGACGTCATCGAGTTCAAGAGGTGCGACGCCAAGTTCGTGCTGCACGTCGAGAAGAACACGGTGTGGAGCCGATTCAACGAGGACCGCTTCTGGGAGAAGCACAACTGCATCCTCACTGAGGGCGGTGGCCAGCCGCCGCGCGGCGTGCGCCGCCTCCTGCGCAGGCTGCACGAGGAGCTCAAGCTCCCGATCTACTGCCTGCTCGACTGCGATCCGTGGGGGCACTACATCTACAGCGTGCTCAAGCAGGGCAGCATCTCGCTGGCGTTCGAGAGCGAGCGCCTCGCCATCCCCAGCGCGAAGTACATCGGCATCCGTTCGAAGGACTACCGCGAGTGCGGTCTCTCGGACGACGTGCAGATCGCGCTCAATGACGTCGACATCAAGCGCGCCAAGGAGATCATGGCCTACCCCTGGTTCGAGGGGCACAAGGGCTGGCAGCGCGAGATCGAGGGACTGCTGCGCAACGGCTTCAAGATGGAGGTCGAGTCGCTCATCACGAAGGACATCTCCTACGTCACGGAGACGTACGTGCCCCAGCGCCTCAAGGCCAAGGACTGGCTCGACTAGCGACCCTGCCGGCCCCTCCGCAGGGCGGACCCGCGGCGGTGCCGCACAGGACTGCAGCGCTCTCGGCGGCTATGCCGCGCGGCGGCGCTTGGACTGCATGCGCGCAGGTGACGGGAGCCTCGGCTTGCGCGCGATGCCTAGCGCCAGCATCGTGCGGATGACGAGCCAGCTCGAGTCGAACTGCCACCACTGAAGGCCGTGGCGCGGGCTCGCGGGAAACGCGTGGTGGTTGTTGTGCCAGCCCTCGCCGAAGGCCAGCACGCCGAAGATCGGGTTGTTGCGGCTGTGGTCGCCGCTCTCGTAGGGGCGCGATCCCCATAGGTGGCACACACTGTTGATGCTCCACGTGATGTGGTGCACGAGCGCGATGCGCACGAGGCCGCCCCAAAGGAATCCCATCAGCGCGCCGATGCCGGCAGCCTGCCATCCTTCCATCCCCATCCTTCCCCACACGAATCCGAGAGCGCCACCGATCACAGTCGGGATCGCGAGGCCAACCAGGACGATGGTCATGAAGTTCCCGCTGAGGTGCCTTGAGACCGGGTCGCGCAGCAGGTCAGGCACGAGACGGAAGCTCTCCGCCTCCTTGCCGCCGCGCATGAGCCAGCCGACATGCGCGTGCGCGAACGCCTGCAGCCATCCGCGGAGGCCAGGCTCTGCGCCTACATGCGGCGAGTGCGGATCATGCTCGTCGTCGGAGTGCATGTGGTGGCGGCGGTGCGTCGCGACCCACCAGGTGACGGGTCCTTGAGCGGCCATCGAGCCGAGCGCGCCGATCGTCCAGCGCACAGGCGCTGGCGTCTCGAAGGAGAGGTGCGTGAAGAGGCGGTGGTAGCCGATCGTGATCCCCATGCCTGTGAGCAGGTACATCACGACGAGCAGCGCGAGGTCAGTCCCGGTGCACCACCCGCCCCAGGTGAGACCGATCGCCCCGAGGATTGCGATGGGTGGAAGGACGACTGCAACGATGGTCCAGATCCGAACGAACAGTGGGGTCGCCAATCGCGAAGCTCCAAGCAGGGGGTGGCCGCGAGGCTTCGGCCGCGCGGAGCGAGGAGGCAGCGCATGGCCCGCCATCCTCACGACGAGCCAAAGTGTAGGGGATACCCGATCGATGCCTTATCGGGCACGGGCGACTTTCCTGCATTTCGGGCACTTCCCTTCAGTTGGACCCAAAGCGCACCGATCCTCCGGGCTATGTGCGGTGCCCCAATGCGAACAGGCCATGCGAACCCGATGAGCCGCGCCCTGCGTGCGCTAGCCCTTGCTCTGGCAGTGCTGGTGCCAGCTGGCGGCAAGGTCGCCGCGACCGCAGCCAGCGTCGCGGGACTGGCTGCGTCGCCGGTGCCGCAGGTTCAGGCGTACCTCGAGTCCGAGCGGCTGCTGCAGTCCTTCGTGCACAGCGCCTACCGCGGGGAATGCTCGCAGGACGACCTGCGCGAGGCGCGGGTCGCGCTTGAGTCTGCACTTGCAGCCGAGCTCGACCGGCTCGCGTTCGCCTTCATCCCGGGCGACCTGCGCGTGGTCGAGAAGGCACGCGCCGCGTTCCACCAGCAGATCATGCGCAGCCAGGAGTGGGAGTACTTCGGTCCGGTGCCGCAGCCCGAGTGGGGGTGGTACCCCGACCGCGTGGCGCAGAGCGAGGGCATATCCCTGCGCGTCGAGGACGGGGTGACCATCGTCGACAGCGTCAGTCCCGGTGTCGTGATCATGTGGCGCTGACCGCGGTCCTCGCGGGCTACGCGCCAGTCGACCCTTCGGGCCGCCGAGCGTGCGGTGCGGTGATCCCTCCACCGCTCGATGCTCGCGCCCGGTCCGCGTTCCACTCGATCGCGAAGTCGGCGCCGCGGCCGGGGGCGGGATACACCACGATGCGCCCGCCGTGCTCCTGCACGATGCGGTTCGCCACGGGGAGCCCGAGCCCAGTGCCGCCCTTCTTCGTCGAGATGTATGGCCGGAATATCTCGCTGACGCGCTCCGCCGCCACGCCGGGGCCCGTGTCGATCACGTGAATCGTGCCGCTCGGCTCGAGCCGAAGGATGAGCTCGCGCGAGGCTGCAGGCACCTGCTCGAGCGCCTGCACCGCATTGATCATGAGATTCAGCATCGCCTGCTTCAGCAGCGCCGCGTCGACGCCCTGCATCACAGGCCCATCAGGCGACTGCACGCGGATGATCACGCCTGATGCCTGCGCCTGAGGCGCAAAGAAGTCCGCGAGCTCCGCGACCACCTCACGGAGGTCGGTGGGCTGGGCGTCGAGCTGCATTCGCCCCGCGAAGCGGAGGAAGTCCTCGAGGATGTCCTTGAGCCGCGCAGCCTCGCGCGCGAGCGCATCGACGCGCCTCACGAGCCGTGCCGACTCCTCCTCAGGAAGGGGCGCATCGAGGATGTCCTCGCGCAGCAGCTGGGCGTTCAGGGCCACGGTGCTCAGCGGGTTGCGGATCTCGTGCGCTAGGCCATTGGCCATGTCGACCATCTCGCCCCTGCGCGTCGCCTCGATCGCCTTGCGCTCCGCGATCCGCGCGCGCGCCTCCCGCTTGGGCAAGGACACAAGCGACAGCGCGATCGCGACACCCGCACCGAGCGCGAACGCGACAGCGGGGAGCGCCAATGCAGGGATTGGATCGGATGCTGCGATCACGAGGGACTCAGGCAGCGCCGCGGGAGGCGTGCACGGTGCCGGATCGGCTGCATGCCGCGCGCAGCGCAGGGCGCGCGCCCTGCGTCACGCCGTCGGCGCTGCAGCGCGCACGAGGCTGCGGGCGTACGTAGCGGACCAGCCCTTTGCGCCGACCTGCGCGCTGTAGATGACCTTCTCGCCATCGCGCAGCGTGCGGAACCCCTGGTCCTGCTCGATCACGGAGAAGTGAACGAAGATGTCCTGACCCTCAGGACCGACGATGAAGCCGTAGCCCTTGCGAGCGTCAAACCACTTCACCAAACCCTCGATCTTCTCTAGCGACTGTGATTGCGGGGCCATTCAGGAGTCTCCATCCACGAGCGTTTCGGTGCACCCATATGTCGGCTCACCGCTCGCCGTGGGGGGATTGTGTGCCGGGTTCACCGGATGTGCAAGCGAGGTGTGCATCGGATGACGCATAATCCTCGATTGCACATCCGGGTGTGTCCGTTCTCTTCCTTATCAGTCGTTCCGGCGGCCCCCACGGTCGCGTCCGCCGCCGCGGCGACCACCACCACCGCCGCCGCCGCCGTGGCGATGCCCGCCACCGCCATGCTCGCCGTCGCTGCCGCCCTCTGCGCCCACGGTCACGCCCTCTGGCGGATCCATGAGCGCCTTGCGGCTGAGCTTGATGCGGCCGGTGTCATCGACGTTGATGACCTTGACCTTGATGGAGTCGCCCACCTTCACGATGTCCGTGACGGTCTTCACGAAGCCGTGCGCCAGTTCCGAGATGTGGCACATGCCATCGGTGCCCGGCGCGAGCTCGACGAACGCGCCGAACTCCTTGATCGACACGATGCGGCCCTCGTAGATCGAGCCCACCTTGATCTCGGCGCCGAGCGCCTCGACCTCGGCCCTCGCCTTTGCGCTCGCCTCGGCGTTTGCGCAGGCGATGAACACGGTGCCGTCCTCCTCGACATCCACCTGCGCTCCGGTGCGCTCCTGGATGCCGCGGATGGTCTTGCCGCCCGGGCCGATCAGCTTGCCGATCTTGTCCGGGTCGATCTTCACGATGGTGATGCGCGGCGCGTGCGGCGCGATGTCCGGACGCGGCTGCGCGAGCACCTTCTCCATCTCATCGATCAGGAAGAGCCGTCCCTCGCGCGCCTGCGCGAAGATGGTGGTGATCTCCTCGACGGAGAGGCCGCGGGCCTTGAGGTCGAGCTGGATGCCGGTGATGCCCTCGCGGGTGCCGGAGACCTTGAAGTCCATCTCGCCGAAGAAGTCCTCCTCGCCGATGATGTCTGTCACGTGCGTGACGCGGCCGTCGGCGCTCGTGAAGCGGCCCACGGAGATGCCTGCGCACGTGGCCTTGATGGGCACGCCCGCATCCATAAGTGCAAGGCATCCGCCGCACACGCTCGCCATGCTCGACGAGCCGTTGCTCTCGGTGATCTCGCTGGTGAGGCGCACGGTGTAGGGGAAGTCCTCGGGCGACGGCAGGATCGCCATCAGCGAGCGCTCGGCGAGCGCGCCGTGGCCGATCTCGCGGCGTCCCGGTCCCGCGATGCGTCCGGCCTCGCCGGTGCAGAAGGGGGGGAAGTAGTAGTGCAGGCAGAACTTCTTCGCGTACTCGGGAAGCAGGCCGTCGACGATCTGCTCGTCCTTCACGGTGCCGAGCGTGCAGGTGACGATCGACTGCGTCTCGCCGCGCTGGAAGAACGCGCTGCCGTGGACGCGCGGCAGCAAGCCGACCGACATGTCGAGCGAGCGGATCTGGTTGAGGCCGCGACCGTCGGCGCGCGTGTGCTTCTCTGCGACCAGGTAGTGCGTGATCTTCTTCTCGAGGATGCGCAGCGCCTCCTTCGCCTCGCGCGCGCGGCGCTCGGCCGCAACGTGGTCGGTGTAGGAGAGGCCCGCTGGAACCGCGAAGAACGACTCGAGGCACCACTTCTTGACGCGGTCGACCTCGTCGTTGCGCGCCTGCTTTCCGTGGATCTGTCGCGCCTTCAGGAGCTGGTCGTAGGCCTTCTCCTTCACGAGCGACATGACCTCGGCCGACGGCAGCACAGGGTCGCCCATCTTCGGGGCGGGCGCATTGCCCTTGGCGCGCAGCTCGGCGATGAGCGCGAGGATCGGCTTGATGCCCTGCTCGTAGCCGAAGCGGATCGCCTCGACCATGTCGGCCTCGGAGATCTCGGCGGCGCCGACCTCGATCATGTTGATGCCGTCGGCGTGGCCGGAGAGCACCAGGTCAAGGTCGCTGAACTCCAGCTGCGCCTGCGTCGGGTTGATCGCGAAGGTGGGCTGGTCGTCGATGTAGATGCGCGCGACGCGCACGGTCGCGATCGGGCCCTGGAAGGGCGCATCGGTGAGGCTCAGCGCAGCGCTCGCCGCGGTGCACGCGAGCACGTCGGAGTCGTTCTGGCCGTCGTGCGAGAGCACGAGCGCCTGGAGCTGGATCTCGTCGATGAAGCCCTCGGGGAAGAGCGGACGGATCGGGCGATCCATCATGCGCATCGTGAGGATCTCCTTCTCGCTCGGCGGACCTTCCTTCTTGCGGAAGCCGCCGGGGAACTTGCCGCCCGCCGGCGCCTTCTCGCGGTAGTCGCAGGTCAGCGGGAAGAAGTCGATGCCCATGCGCGGGTTCGCGCGGACGGCGGTGGCGAGGACGACGGAGTCGCCGTAGCGGGCCATGACGGCGCCGCTGGCGAGCTTGGCGACCTTGCCGGTCTCGAAGCGCAGCGTGCGCCCGCCGATTTCACGTTCAACGAAGCAGGGGGTGTGGTGTCCCATGG
>CAYPOZ010000070.1:0-11120 GCA_964412415.1 uncultured Isosphaeraceae bacterium
GTCTCCGTGCACGGTCGGGGAATGAGGGTGCTCGGGTCGAGCTCGAGCTCGATGCCGTGGAACCCCCACTTGCCGACGAGGTACTGGACGGGCTCGTGGTCGCCCGCTCGCCGCACAAGGGCACGGAGCCTTGCGAGCTCCTCTGGCGATGCGGGCCTGTCGGCATGCATGTAGAGCGACATGCGGTCGCACCCGATTACGTGCCCGAGCAGCAGGTCCGCGCAGAGCCCGGGGGCGTCAACCGCCCGCTCCCCCAGGAAACCCGCAATCCAGGCCCGCAGGCGGCGTGTCGTCCATGACTCAGCCATCGCCTGATGCTACGGCCCAATCGGCGGACACATCCGCCGTCGCGGGCTACACTTGCGATCCTTTCGCCATGAGCGCCTCCACACCCGCCACCGTGCACGCTGTGCTGTCCGCCATCCGTGAGCTTGCCGCATCGAAGGATGTCTTCGACGGGGTGGAGTTCAACGGCACCACGCTGCAGTGCCGGGCTCGCGGCGCCGCCGCAGAGGCGACCTATTCGGTGAGCAATGGCCAGCATGGCCTCTCGGTGTCGCTCTCGACCCCCGACCGCTGGCTCAGCGAGTCCATCGAGTCGGACCTCGTCCACTACGGCGACCCGATCGAGGAGCTTGTGGAGGAGGAGCTGGTCGACTTGGGCTGGACAGAAGGGTGCGGTCGCATCAGGCACTTCAGGGACGATGCCATGCGTTACGTCTTCACCTGCGATCTTCCGCTGTCGGGTGATACCGATGCGGACACGCGGGCGGGCGCTTGCCTCCTGCTGGCCTTTGAGGCCGCGTTCCGCCAGCTTGGTGACATGGCGGACGATGGCGAGGGGGGCTGACCCCTCCGATGGCCGCTCGCGTGCTCATGCTGGGGTGGGAGTTCCCTCCGTTCATCACGGGTGGGCTCGGTACCGCATGCCATGGTCTCACTCGCGCGCTGAGCGCCGCCGGCGCTGACGTCACGTTCGTGCTGCCGCGCAGCGTGGACCCCTCCGCATCGAGCCATGTGCACCTGCTGAGCCCTGAAGCCGAGGCGAGCGAGACGTTGGCTGCCGGCGTGCCGGCCGCACCCGCTTCCGTCACCCCCGGACCTGCGCCTGCGGGACCTTCATCCGCCGTCACCATCGTCTCGCCGACTGGCGGGCAGTCGGCTGCCTGGCATGCGGCCGCCGGCTCGCATGCGCCGGAGCCTGTGCACAGCGCGGCGCAGCTTGCGCAGGGAACGCCGGCGCGACTGAGCTTCCTCGGGCTCGGCGCTTCCGCGAGCGCGTGGCCGAGCGCGTACGCGACCTCGCCTGTCGCCCTAGGGATGCCCCGATCGACCACGCAGCTCGAGTCGTGGCGGCGCGCCCTTGGGCGGCTGCAGCGCGTGATCGCGGCGAGCTCTGACCCGGTCGCCTACCAGACGTGGTACGACAGCCTCTCTGACGAGGAACGCGCGATTGTGGGTGCGCTGCCTGAGGCATCCGCATCGGGCGCCTCAGAGGGCTCGCACGGTGACGGCGCCGCACCCGCCGCAGGCGCGAACCCCTACGACGGCGACCTGGTGCTCGCCAGCGAGCGCTACGCGCGCTTCTGCGTGCGCGCATCGCGAGGCCTCGCCTTCGACGTGATCCACGCCCACGACTGGATCACCTATCCCGCAGGCATCGCGCTCGCCAGGCTCACGGGGCGGCCGCTTGTGGTCCACGTGCACGCGACCGAGTTCGACCGAAGCGGCGACCACGTCAACCAGGCGGTGTACAACATCGAGCGCCGCGGCATGCATGCGGCCGTGCGCGTCATCTGCGTGAGCATGCTCACGCGCAACCTCTGCGTAAACCGCTACGGCGTGCCGCCGGAGAAGGTTGACGTCATCTACAACGGCGTTGACGTCGAGCCGTCCACGTACGGCATCAAGCGCATCGAGCGCAACGAGAAGATCGTGCTCTACTTCGGGCGCATCACCATGCAGAAGGGCCCGGAGTACTTCGTGCGTGCGGCCAAGCGCGTGCTCGACGTGATGCCCGAGGTGCGCTTCATCGTGGCGGGCAACGGCGACCAGGCCACACGCATGATCGAGATGGCCGCCGAGATGGGGATCGGCTCACGCATGACCTTCACGGGATTCCTGCGCGGCCGCGACATCCCGCGCGTCTTCTCGATGGCCGACGTGTACGTGATGCCTAGCGTGAGCGAGCCCTTCGGGATCGCGCCGCTCGAGGCGATGGGTCACCGCGTCCCAGTGATCATCAGCCGCAACTCGGGCGTGTCGGAGATCCTCACGCACGCGCTGAAGGTGGACTTCTGGGATGTCGACGACATCGCCAGCAAGATCGTCGCGGTGCTTCGGTACCCGCCGCTGCGCAACAGCCTCCGAGACCACGGCCTCTTCGAGGTCCGTGGCATCACGTGGGACGGTGCCGCGCGGCGATGCCTGGCCACCTACGCCAAGGCGATCGCGGCCGTGTCGCGGCACTAGCCGGCGAAGTCGCGCACCTATACTTGCGCCTTCGCCATGAAGATCTTCCAGCGGGCCAAGCCTGCACCACCTGCCGCCCCGGTCCGCACTGAAGCGCCCCGCCCGACGGCAGAGGGCCGAGCCTCCATTCCCGCAGACCTCCGCGGCGATGCGTCGCTCGAGTCGCTCGCGCGCGCCAAGGCCAGCATGCTGCTCGAGGCTGCGCGCGCCAACCAGACCGGACTGCTGAGCGCCGCGTTCTGGTCGGACAAGCTGATGTCGTGGTCGATGCGCGACGAGGCCTTCAAGGTCCAGCTGTTTCGGTTCGTCGACGCGTTCCCCACCCTCAAGTCGTCGGAGTCGATCTACGACCACCTCACTGACTACCTCTCGCAGCCCGGCGTCACGCTGCCGCCCGGCATGGAGACGATGCTCAAGGCGGGCGGGCTCGCGAAGGGACTCGTCGCCAAGACGATGTCCTCGCAGATCCAGTCGATGGCGGCCAAGTTCATCGCGGGCCGCGATGCGCGCGACGCGCTCCCGCAGCTCTCGCAGCTGTGGGGCGACGGGTACGCATTCAGCGTCGACCTCCTCGGCGAGGCCTGCGTCAGCGATGCCGAGGCGGAGATGTACCGCGCGAAGTACCTCGACCTCATCGAGAACCTCCCTGCGTCGGTTGCCTCATGGCCGGCGAAGGCGGTGCTCGAGAGCGACCACCTTGGCGCGATCCCGCGCACCAACGTCTCGATCAAGATCTCGTCGCTCTACGCGCGCACTGACCCGATCGACACCGCAGGCTCCGTGCGCGGGCTCGTGGAGGCGATCGAGCCGCTGCTGCGCGCCGCCTCGGCGCGCGGCGTCTTCGTCAACTTCGACATGGAGCAGCACTCGCTCAAGGACCTCACCCTTGAGCTCTTCATGCGCTGCTGCGAGCGCGTCGACTTCCACGCGGGCCTCGCGATGCAGGCGTACCTGCGCTCCGGCGAGGCCGACGCGAGACGCATCATCTCGTGGGCCAAGTCGAGCGGCCGGCAGGTGACGGTGCGCCTGGTGAAGGGCGCCTACTGGGACTACGAGACGATCCACGCCGAGCAGCAGGGATGGCCTGTGCCGGTATGGGGCACGAAGCGGCAGACTGATGCCTGCTTTGAGCGCATGAGCGGCCTCTTCATCGACTCCTGCCCGCGCCGCGCAGGCGAGGGCGGCGTGAAGCTCGCGCTGGGATCGCACAACGCGCGGTCGATCGGCGCGGCGCTGGCGATGGCTGAGCGCGCAGGGCTTCCCCCTGCCGCGCTCGAGTTCCAGATGCTGCACGGGATGGGCGACTCGCTGAAGGCGGCGACACGCGAGCTTGGGCTCCGCGTACGCGAGTACGTGCCGGTGGGCGAGATGATCCCGGGCATGGCGTACCTGGTGCGGCGGCTGCTCGAGAACACCAGCAACGAGAGCTGGCTCAAGGCAGGCTT
The DNA here is from genome assembly GCA_964412415.1 of uncultured Isosphaeraceae bacterium. GTDB lineage: Bacteria > Planctomycetota > Phycisphaerae > Phycisphaerales > SM1A02 > ZLKRG44. The sequence goes on from CAYPOZ010000070.1 coordinate 3,918, forward strand.
CGCCGACGGCGCGGACACCGCGACGCTCGTGGCGTCCCCGCACGCTGTGGGCGATGCCGATGGCGGCGATGACGCTGCGGCGAGGCTTGCGGCTGCGGCGGCGCGGCACTCGCTCTCGGCGGCGCCCGCCGGTGTCGACGACGGCCTCCCCTTCTTCACGGAGCCGATGCGCGACTTCTCGCAGGCTGGCGCGCGCGAACGCTTCGCGGCTGCCGTCGCATCTGCGCGTGTGCCCGCAGTCGCCATGAATGCCACCGAGCGGGACGCTGACGCGGCGGTCGCGCGGCTTGCCGCAGGATTCGCCGCATGGCGCGACCGCCCCTATGCGCAGCGCGCCGCAGCGCTCGTGGCCGCGGCGCGCGCGATGCGCGAGCGCCGCGACGAGCTCTCGGGCATCATCATCCGCGAGTCAGGCAAGACCTGGCGCGAGGCGGACGCCGACGTCTGCGAGGCGATCGACTTCTGCACGTACTACGCGCGCGAGGGCGCAGCGCTGTTCGCGCCGCGCCGGATGGGCCGCTTCACGGGCGAGTGGAACGACGAGTGGTTCCAGCCGCGCGGCGTGGCCGCCGTCATCAGCCCCTGGAACTTCCCGCTGGCGATCTGCTGCGGCATGACGGTGGCGGCGCTCGTCACCGGCAACACGGTGGCCGTGAAGCCAGCCGAGCAGACGCCCGCGATCGCCAAGATCCTCTGCGACATCCTCTGGGCGTCGGGTGTGCCCGCGGATGCGCTCGCCTTCGTGCCAGGACCCGGCGAGACGGTCGGCGCAGCGCTGGTGCGCGACCCGCGCGTGGCGATCATCGCCTTCACCGGATCGATGGGCGTGGGGCTCGACATCCTCGAGGCTGCCGGGCGCACGCCTCGCGGCCAGGCCTTCGTCAAGAAGGTGGTCTGCGAGATGGGCGGCAAGAACGCCGTCATCGTGGACGAGAGCGCCGACCTCGACGAGGCAGTGCTCGGTGTGCGGCAGTCCGCATTCGGGTTTCAGGGGCAGAAGTGCTCGGCGTGCAGCCGCGTGATCGCGGTCGGCTCGGCGCACGAGCCGTTCCTGCGCCGGCTTGTCGAGTCGACCAAGGCGCTGGTGGTGGGCGCTCCGACGCTGCCTGGCACCGACATCGGTCCCGTGATCGACGCGGAGGCCGCCGCCAAGATCCGCTCCTACATCGGCATCGGCCGCAGCGAGGGCACGCTGGAGCTTGAGCTCCCCGTGCCCGAAGGCCTCGAGGCGCGCGTGGGCAAGCCCTATGTGGGACCGGCGATCTTCTCCGGCATCCGACCGGAGCACCGCCTTGCGCGCGAGGAGATCTTCGGCCCGGTGCTGGCCGTGATGCATGCCCGCGACTTCGACGAGGCGCTCGCCATAGCCAACTCCACCGATTACAAGCTCACAGGCGGCGTCTTCAGCCGCCGACCGGCGCACCTCGAGCGCGCACGCCGCGACTACCGCGTCGGCAACCTCTACCTCAACCGAGGCATCACGGGGGCGCTCGTCGGGCGCCAGCCCTTCGGCGGATTCGGCATGAGCGGCGTCGGCAGCAAGGCGGGCGGCATGCACTACCTGCTGCAGTTCGTGGAGCCGCGGACCTGCACCGAGAACGCAATGCGCCGCGGCTTCGCGCCGCAGTCCTGAGCGTCTGGCGCCGGGCGGCTTGCGGCTGGCCACTCACGCCCTGCATCCCACCTCCTCCTCGCGGCGCCAGGCGATCGCCCGCTGCACGTGCTCCTCGCGAACGGCATCGCTGACGTCGAGGTCGGCCACCGTGCGCGCCACCCTACGCACACGGTCGTAGCCGCGCGCGCTCATCGAGCCCTCCGAGAGGCACCGCGAGAGGCACTCCCGCGCGCCAGCCTCGAACCCGCCGAGCTGGTCGAGCTGCGCAGGCGTCAGGAGCGCGTTGATGCATGCCCCCTGCCGGCGGCGCTGGCGCTCGCGCGCGTCCATCACGCGCTCGAGCATCTGTGCGGAGGTCAACGCGGCCTGAGGCGACGTGGCCGCGGAGCGCGTGAGGTCAGACGGGCGGACCCTGCGGACCTCCACGTGGATGTCGATGCGGTCGAGGATCGCGGGAGATCCATCGCGGCGTGCGCGCGACCCGGGCCAGGGCGAATCCTCCGGGTTCATCGCGGCCACGAGCGTGACGCAGGCGGGCCACTCCACGAGCCCGTCTGCGCGAGCGACCCGCACCACACCCTCCTCGAGGGGTTCGCGAAGCGACTCGAGGACGTCGCGGCGGAACTCCGGCCACTCGTCGAGGAACAGCACGCCCCGGTGCGCGAGCGAGATCTCGCCCAGCCGCCCCGAAGGGCCTCCTCCGATGATGCTTGCGGCGGTCGCGCAGTGATGCGGCGCCCGGAACGGACGTCTCCCGCGCTCTGGCCGCGGCACCCCGGCGCACGATGCGATCTGCAGCACCTCAAGTGCCTCGTCGTCGTCGAGCGGCGGCAGGATCCCAGCGAGCGCTCGGGCGAGCATCGTCTTCCCGCACCCGGGAGGGCCCCGCATGAGCACGTTGTGCCCTCCCGCACTCGCGCACAGCATCGCCTCCTTGGCGCCAGACTGGCCACGGATGTGCACAAAGTCCGGTGCGCACGGCACGTCGGCGGCCGCACGGTCGCTGCCGGCAGCCGCATGCGAATCGGCATCCGCACGTGTGCCGGCGGCATGCGAGGCGCGCCTCGATCCCTCCGAGCAGCGAGAGGATGTGCTGCAGCGACTCTGCGCCAACCACCGGCACGCCGGACACGAGGCGCGCGTCCTCGACGTTCTCAGTCGGCACCACGAGGGCCCGCCCGAGCGACCGCGCCAGCAGCGCCGCGCTGACCACTCCGCGCACGCTGCGCAGACGCCCGTCGAGCGCAAGCTCGCCCGCCACGATGCACCTTGAGAGCTGCGCCGACCACCTGCACGGCGGCGATGCGCAGGCGGCCACGAGCCCGAGCGCGATCGGAAGGTCGAAGACCGGTCCCTCCTTGCGCAGCCCGGCCGGCGCAAGGTTCACGACCGTTCGGTGCCTCGGCGGCGAGATGCCGCTCGCCGAGATCGCCTGCCGCACGCGCTCGATCGACTCCCGGACCGCCGCATCGGGCAGCCCGACCACCATGATGCCGGGGAGCCCGTGTCCCGATGTGCGCACCTCCACCTCGCACGCGAGCGCATCGATGCCACGAAGCAGGAAGCTCATGCACTGCGCGGACATGCGATCCACCCTAGCGAGCCGCGCCAGGCACCCCCGGCAGAGCGCCCGTTTTTCCGCGATACTCGCCGGATGGACCTCGTCACGGGAATCGAGACGGCCATCATCGGCGCACTCGGCGGCCTCGCAGGCGGGCTCTTCGGCGTCGGCGGCGGCATCATCGTGATCCCGCTCCTCACGATTGTCCTCGGCAGCGACCCCAACGCCTTCCAGGCCGCGAGCCTCATCAGCGCCATCTTCGTCAGTGCCGGTGCGATCCCGCGCCACGTGCGTGCGAAGGCGATCCACTGGCGCTTTGCGATGCATGCCGCGGGCGCGTCGCTCGTCACCGTCATGCTCGGCGTTTGGCTCTCGAGCGCCATCACCAACCCCGTCGTCATCGAGCGCATCTTCGCGGCGTTCCTTGCGTACGTCGCGGCCTTTGAGGCATGGAAGATCATCCAGGCACGCCGTGCATCCGGCGCCGTGCGCCCTGACCAGGCCGATCACCCCGCGGCCGCCGCAGCGGAACCCACGGATCCCGCCCGCGATGCACGCGTCGAGCCGCAGGCGGGCATCATCGGCGGCGTCATGGGCATCATGGCGGGACTTCTCGGGCTCGGCGGCGGGGTCGTCGCGGTGCCACTGATCCGCGGGCTCACCCGGCTCCCGCTGCGTGACGCGATTGCCACGAGCTCCGCCATGATCATCGTCACCGTGGTGGTCGCCGCCGCGCTGAAGGTCACGTCGATCTACCTGATGGAGCCTCCGCCCGGGACCACGGCGCAGGATCGCCTCACGTACACCCTCATCCTTGCAGGGCTCCTTGCGCCCGGCGGACTCGTCGGCGCGCGCATCGGCGCGCAGCTGATGCACAAGCTGCCGCTCAAGCCGCTGGCGACCGCATTTGCCGTCGTGTGCCTTGTGCTGGCACTCCGCATGGCAAGGCGCGGCGCGTAGGCCTCGCTGCTGCACCTATCCTCCGACCCGCACCATGGATGCAGGCCACTCACCCCGCGAGGGACCCTCCTCGCGCACGCAGCGATTCCTGGCCGTGGCGCTCGGTGTCGTGTGGGGCACGCTGCCGGGCATCGTTGGCATCATGCTGCTGGTGCAGCTGCAGCCGGTGTCGGAGAGCCTCCGGGGACGTGGCCCGGAGGGGATCGCGCTGTTCACGCTGCTGGCCGCCCTTTGCTCCGGCGTAGGCATCCTTCCCACCTTCTCGCAGGCGATCCTGGGCGGTTGGGTCTTCGGGTTCGCCTGGGGCGCGCCATGCGCGCTCGCGGGGTTCGCAGGCGGCGCGCTGGTGGGCCGGGCGATCTCGCTGATGGTCGCGGGCTCGGCGATCCAGGAGATGATCGATGCCAAGCCAAGGTCGCGCGTGATCCGCGAGGCGCTCGTGAATGCGGACCAGCGCAAGACGCTGCTCTACGTGACGCTGCTGCGGCTTCCGCCCAACTCCCCCTTCGCCTTCATGAACCTCGCGCTCACCGGCTCGGGGGTGCGCATCGTGCCCTACGTGATCGGCACGGTGCTCGGGCTCGCGCCCCGCACTCTTGTGGCGGCATGGTTTGCCGCCGCCGCCGCATCGACCGGCGCCGAGGACCTTGTTGCGTTCGCCAAGAGCCAGGGCCCTGTGGCGCTGCTGACTGGAGTTGCGCTGCTCGCGCTGGCGCTCGGCGTGCTCGGCATCGCGTCGAAGGCCGCACTGCGGCGCGCGGGGCTCGCGAGCTAGTCCTGCGGCCGCTCAGGAACCGACTTGGGAGCAGGCTGCTGCGCTGGAGCGCCAGCGGGTGCCGCGGCCGGCGGCATGCCCGCGGCCGGCGGCTCGGTCCCGGGCTCCGGGGACTCTCTTGGAGGTCCACCTGCTGCCGGCGCACCGCCGCCACGCACGGCCTCCCGCGAGTCGGGCACGAGCAGCGCATCGGCACCCGCATCAGGCACACCGCGCGCAGGCTCCGCAGCAACCCGCGGCACGCCCGGCACGCCCTGCGGAGATGCCTGCGCCAGCCGTAGGCCAACCTCGTCGAAGAATCGGTCTGCCTCAATCGTGAAGCGCGGATGCCGGAGGGTCGAGTTCTGCGAGACGCGGATTGCCGGAATCTGGCCTTCCTCCGTCTCGAGCTGGACAGAGAGCGCCCACGTCTCCTGCTGGCGCCTGCGCTTCTGGCCAGCTGGCGTGTAGTCGCGCTTGAGCTCCCTGTAGATCTCGATCCGGCCCAAGGGCTTGTCGGCGTAGACGCCGTTCTCGACCACGTGCCAGTCGTCGTAGCCCGTCGGCCGCTCCGCGGTGCCAAGCGCAGCGGCCCACAGCGCACCGCGGGTCACGCCGGGGTAGGTGCGCGCGGTGCCGCCGCAGCCGGCCACCGCCACAATGGCCAGCACGCACAGTGCAGCGCGGAGCGCGCCGCGCGCGCACCACACGCCTGTCGTGCGGTCACTCTGGCATGTCCGCATTGGTGTAGACCTTCTGGACATCGTCATGCTCCTCAAGGGCCTCGACCAGCCGGGCCACCGTATGGGCATCATCGGCTCCCACCGCCACGGTCGTGAGCGGAAGCCACATGATCTGGCTCTCCTCGGGCGCCAGCCCCTGCACCTCGAAGGCATCCCTCACAGCCGCCAGCTGCGCAGGCGGGCACGTGACCTGCCATGAGCCATCCGCGGACGCCACGTCATCCGCACCGGCCTCGAGCGCGATCTCCATCACCCGGTCCTCGCCGGCAGTCGCGCCAGGCACAAGCAGCACCCCCTTCTGCACAAAGCTGAAGGCGACCGATCCGGGCACGCCGAGGTTCCCTCCGGCCTTGTCGAAGGCCATGCGGATCTCCGGCGCGGTGCGGTTCACATTGCTCGTCAGGCACTCGGCGATGACGGCGACCCCGCCGGGCGCATACCCCTCGTAGCGAATGACCTCGAACTGCTCGCCGTCGGTACCGCCCGACCCTTTCTTGATCGCCTTCTCGATCGTGTCGCGCGGCATGTTTGCCGCCTTCGCCTCGTCCACCGCGAGCCTCAGCGTGGCGTTGAAGCGCTGGTCAGCGCCGCCCTGCTTGGCGGCGACGATGATGGCGCGGGAGAGCTTGCTCCAGATCTTGCCGCGCTTGGCATCGACCGCCGCCTTGCGGTGCTTGATGTTCTTCCATGCGCTATGTCCGGCCATCGCGCATCACCCCGCTCAGCGACGGCCCGGGCGCGCCGGGCTCCTCGACGACTTGACGGCCTTGACGACCTTGACGACCTTGCCTGAGCGCGCCGCCTTGTGCGCAACCGCACCCGTGGACTTCGCGGCAGGGGCACCCGTGCCCTTGCGCAGCGCAAGCGCACCCTTGCGTGCCACGCCTACGCCTGCGGTCGCGGCCTTGGCCGGCGGGGTCTTGGCGGATGGTGCTGGACGCGCTGCCGCAGCCCGTGCCGCCTCCTCCTCGCGCGCGCGCAGCGCGGCGAGCGCCGCGGCAGCAGCGGCCGCGCGCTGCGTCTCGGCCGCCTTCTTCTCCTGCTCCACCAGCTTCTCCCGGTCCTTGCGGACCTTGAGCGCCTTTCCGGAGGTCCAGAACTCGTCCGTCGCGACGACGAGCGAGGCATGCACCTCCGCAGCCTTGTCAGGGCGCACGACCTTGGCCAGCGCCTCGCTCACCAGCAGCGGGTCCGCGGGCTCGCCCAGCACGCCCTTGTCCACCAGCAGGTCGACCAGCGCCTGGTCGACGGGGATGAGCGGCACGCCCATCGCCAGCAGCATGAATCGCGCAACGACGTAGGCGGGCATGCCCTCAAGGTTCTCGAGGTACGTCCGCACGTCACGCTTTGGCTTGCCCACAAGCATGTCGAGCGACACTCGGTGGTGGCGCAGGTACACGTCGTTGAGCGACATCCGCAGCCGCTTCATGCGCGCGAACGCATCCGGGTAGCGCATGCCGATGATGCCGACCATGTCATCCACGTGGTTGACGCGGAACTCGTTCCAGTCGACGCTCGATGAGCGGATGCGCTGCGTGGACTCGTCGGCCTGCTTGCGCGTCGCGTCGTA
>CAYPOZ010000071.1:0-2161 GCA_964412415.1 uncultured Isosphaeraceae bacterium
GGCGATCTCGGTGGTCGCCGTATCATTAAACAAAAAAGTGCAGATCCGCACCGGATACCAGGGCAAGCCCGCGGAGAGCGCCTCGAAGGCATACTGGACGAGGAACTCGAGCACATGGGAGGACGTGCCCGTTCCGGCGCTCGACCGGGTCGATGGCGAGGTGAAGCTGTTCCCCGAGTCGCGCGAGCTGGAGGTGGCCGCGTCGATGGTGATCCGCAATCCGCACCGCACCCCGATGCCGGAGATTCCGATCACCGTAGGTCTCCACTTCGAGTCATCGGACTGGACGGTCGACGGCGTGCCTACGGATCCCGACCGCAAGGACCAGGTGCCGCCCTGCATCGAGGACCGCAGCGGCCTCTACGTCATCACGCCGAAGACGCCGCTTCAGACAGATGGGACTGTCACGATCTCGTTCCGGCTCAAGGGGGCGTACCCCGACGGCTGGTCGCGCTTCGGCGCAGGCACCGGCGAGTTCCTGCTGCCGTCTGGTGCGGTGCTCCCCGAGCTTCCTGCCCGTGGTGGGATTCGTTGACGGCGTTGGAGTGGACGACAAGAACAGCCGGGACCCGAAGGACTATCCGCTAGACCTTTGGAAGACCCGGGTCGATCCCGCCTTCGGGCCCGCATGGCCGACGCAGGTGCGGCTCGCCGTCGAGGCGCCGGAGGCATGGACCGTCAACGTGGTGGGCGTGGAGCGCGAGTCATCCGTGACTGACGGCCGGCGCCGGACGGTGTGGGAGACCGAGCACCCAGTGCGCTTCTTCAACATCGTCGGAGGTCCGCTCGAGGCCGCGAAGGGCGAGACCACCACCGTGTACCACTCGGCGCGCACGCCGCACAACGTCGCGACGATGGTCGATGCGCTCGATGACGCGCGCAAGAGCTACTCGACCTGGTTCGGGCCCTACCCGTGGGAAAACCTGCGCGTGACCGAGTCCCCTGGGCTGGCGGGATATGCGCAGGGCTTCCCCGGGAACATCACCTTCTCGGAGACGATCGGCTACCTCTCGCGGCCGGTGGAAGAGGGGGAGGAGGGCACCTTCGACGCCGCCTACTACATCGTGGCGCACGAGAGCGGGCACCAGTGGTGGGGCAACATCGTGATGCCGGGCAAGGGTCCGGGCGGCAACATCATCAGCGAGGGGCTCGCGGAGTTCAGCGCGGTCATGCTGCTGCACCACGAGCGCGGCGCGGAACAGGCCAACGTGCTCCGGCGCCGCTGGGAGCAGGAGTATGTGCAGGGCCGCAGCGCGGACAACGAGCGGCCGATCAACCGTGTCACCGGCACGCGGCCGGGCGACACGGTGATCACCTACCAGCGCGCAGGCCTGGTGTTCTGGATGCTTCGGGAGGTGATGGGCGAGGATGCGATGCTCGCCGGGCTTCGCGACTTCGTCACGACATGGAAGGATGGCGTGCAGACTCCAGAGGGGCTCGACTTCCCGCTGATCGAGGATCTTGTCGAGAGCCTGCGCGCACATGCGCCCGACGTCGCAGCCTTCGATGCGTTCACGAGCCAGTGGATTCTCGGCAAGGCGCTCCCGGAACTCGAGCTCAAGGATGTTTCGGTAAGCGGCGGGGGGAGCGAGTGGGTGACCACGGCATCGCTGTCGAACGTGGGCACAGGATCCGCCGAAGTGACCGTGCGCGTGTGGGGCGAGGAGCCCGAAGGCGAGGCGGCGCGTGCGCATGTGGACGTGCGGGTGCGCATCTCGCCGGACACGCCGGTGCCGGTGGAGTTGAGGACCGCATTCGAGCCGGTCCGGATTGAGGTCGACCCCCAGGTGCAACTGCTCTTCGCGGGCCGCAAGCGCTGCGAGCGCGCGCTGCCGTCCGCCGGTGTGGCGAGGGGCGCGGACAGGTCCGACAGGGCACCCTAGATTCACGACATTTTAGTCTGTAATCGGGGCTATGGGCGCCTGTGGCGGGTTGTCCGGGAAGTTTGCCGCGATCGGGCTCGGAAGCCCTTGTCCGCGCCGAGCCAAAGTCCTAATGTTGCAGGCTGTCGGCTCCAGAGCGGAGTCGGGGCCCCCGGCGCACGGCGGGTCTGGATTGATTCACGATACTCCGACCTCACCAACACCATGGCCTCACCCGCGCCCCCCGCGTCTGCTCTCCCTGCACACCCCATCAGCATTGGCCGTGACCTCACGGCGGG
>CAYPOZ010000071.1:2171-5382 GCA_964412415.1 uncultured Isosphaeraceae bacterium
TTGGCCGTGGGGCGGTTTGTCGAGCCGGTCTTGCCGCGGGTCGCCGCCGAGCAGCCTGATCGCGCCTACGGCAGGCCTGAAACTGGCCCAGGGCCACAAGGCACAGGACCAGTCATTCTCATTTTGAGCAAGGCCGATTGGATCGGCGGGTGTGGTTGTCTTCCTCGTCGCCATCCCGCTGTGCCTCGGAATCGCCCTCGCGTCCGGGGCACCTTTGCTATCGGGGCTCATCTCGGGCGTGATCGGCGGCATCCTGGTTGGTGTGCTCAGCGGGTCGAGCATCAGCGTGAGCGGTCCTGCTGCAGGTCTTGCCGCGATCGTGCTTGCGCAGATCACGTCGCTTGGCTCCTTCGAGGCATTCCTGCTTGCGGTCGTGATCGCGGGAGCGATGCAGTTTGCCTTTGGCCTGTTCAAGGCGGGTGGACTCTCCAAGTTCTTCCCGACCAACGTCATCAAGGGGCTGCTTGCGGCGATCGGACTGCTGCTGATCCTGAAGCAGATCCCGCACCTTGTGGGCCACGACTCGGACTGGCAGGGAGACATGGCCTTCCGTCCGGGGGACGGCGACAACACATTCTCCGCACTGCTGCAGGCCCTCCGCGCATTCCTCCCCGGCGCCGCAGTCGTCGGACTGGTCTCCGTCGCGATCCTGATTGCGTGGCAGAGCATTCCGGTCCTCAAGAAGAGTCTCTTCCCAGGGCCACTCGCGGCAGTCCTGGGCGGAACGATCCTGAGCGAGGTGCTGCGTCGGTCAGGATCTGCATGGGCGATCGATCCGTCGCACCTGGTCAGCGTGCCTGTCGTCGGGCAGGATGGCCTCACGTGGAGCGCCATGTTCACCTTCCCTGACTTCGGCAGGATCGGCGACAGCGCAATCTGGATCGCGGCTGGCACGCTAGCGATCGTGGCATCCATCGAGACGCTGCTGAACCTTGAGGCCACTGACAAGATGGACCCCCTCAAGCGGGCATCGCCGCCGAACCGAGAGCTCCTCGCGCAGGGTGCGGGCAACGTCGCGGCTGGCCTCATCGGAGGCCTGCCGATGACGTCGGTCATCGTGCGCAGCTCAGTGAACACCATGGCTGGCGGGCGCACCCGCGTCTCCGCCATCTTCCACGGCGTGCTCCTGCTCGGCAGCGTGGCGCTCCTTCCTGGGCTGCTCAACACCATCCCTCTCGCCACGCTTGCGGCCGTGCTGGTGGTGACCGGATGGAAGCTCGCCAACCCTGCGCTCTTCAAGTCGATGTGGCGCGAGGGATTGGTGCAGTTCGTGCCGTTCCTTGTGACAGTTCTCGCCATCGTGTTCACGGACCTGCTGCTGGGCGTCATGCTCGGCATGGCGACGAGCCTTGCGTTCATCCTCTGGAGCAACACCAAGCAGGGAGTTCGGATCATCGAGGAGAATCACGCGGGCGGAACTGTTCACCGCCTCGAGCTGTCGTCGCAGACGACCTTCCTGAACCGGGCTCGGCTCGCAACGGAGATTGCGCGTTTCCAGAAGGGGGACCACGTGCTGATCGATGCCCGGGTCGCGGACTTCATCGATCCGGACATGGTGGCCATGATCCACGAGTTCGTGAACGAGACGGCGCCAGCGCGCGGTATCGACGTGAGCCTCATCGGGTTCAAGGACCGCTACCCGCGCATCCAGGACAGGGTCCAGTACGTGGACGTGAGCACTCGCGAGATGCAGTCCAAGCTGACCCCAGCAAAGGTGCTTGGGTTCCTCAAGGAGGGCAATGAGAGGTTCGTCAGCGGGAAGCGGCTTCACCGCGATCTCGTGCGGCAGGTCGAGGAGACTTCCGCAGGACAGCACCCGATGGCCGCAGTGCTGAGCTGCATCGACTCTCGCGCCCCGGTGGAGCTCGTGTTTGACCTCGGCATTGGCGACGCGTTCAGCGCGCGCCTGGCGGGCAACGTGGCGAGCCCGAAGGCGCTCGGCAGCCTGGAGTTCGCATGCAAGGTGGCGGGCGCCAAGCTCGTGCTCGTGATGGGACACACTCGCTGCGGCGCGGTCAAGGCGACATGCGATTTCGTGGCCAAGGGCCTTGATCCGGTGCAAGCAACCGGCCTCACCAACCTCGGTGCGATCACGGATCCGATCACCGAGGCCGTGAACATGGAGTCACAGACCAGGACCGGTCGCACGGCGGACAACGAGGCATTCGTCGATCGGGTGGCCGAGATCAATGTGCGCAACACGATCCGGTGGATCCAGGCCAACAGCCCAACCCTCGCCTCGATGTCGCTCAACGGCGAGATCGCGATCGTGGGCGCGATGTACGACGTGCGCTCCGGAAAGGTCGCGTTCCTCGACGGTGTCGGGTTCGCGTCGAAGGAGCCGGAAGCCAATCAGCTGCCGAACCGCGTGCGGCCGACCCTCGTATGAGTGCGCGATGGCAGTAGAGGGAGCCGCACATGACGATGGGAGCGGGACAGGTCGGCTACGCGCCTCGGCGCGACGGATGCGGCGAGGGCGCAAGCGCGCTCATCGCTGAGCTGTCACGCTCGCTGGGGCTCTCGGTCTCGTCGCCTGAAGCGAGGGATGCAGTCCTTCAGGCCACTGGGCACGAGCCGCTGGAGTCGCTTGGACAGGCGCTCTCGAGCGGAGGTGCGGTGCTCACGCCGCGTCGCATGAGGCTGGACGAGGCGGTGTGGCTCGCCGACTCGCAGCTGCCGATCGTTGTCTGGTGCGAGGGAAACCGCGAGTGGATTGCGCTGCTCCGCCACGGGTTCTTCAAGGCGCGCGTGTGGCGCAGCTCGCGGCCCGACGAAGGGGCGCGCACGATCGCGCGGAGCGAGCTCTGCAGCCTGGTCGGGGTGAACGGCGTGAGCGCAACAGTTGAGGTCGGCATCGTGCATGCTGCCATGCCCGCGTCGGCCGTCGCTGCCCCGGCGGCAGGCGACGGGCATCACGGGGCTGGTCCGAGCCCGGTGAGGCGGGTGTTTGCGCTGATGCGTCCTGAGGTTCCCGAGCTGTGGACCATCATCATCTTCAGTGCGATCACGGGCATTCTCTACCTGGCGCTGCCGCTGGCGATCAACGCGTTCATCAGCAACCTCAGCTTTGGAACCACAAGCGGCCCCTTTGTGCAGGGCCTTGCGGTCATCTCCGGCGTGCTGCTGCTGTGCCTGGCCATCGCCGGCGCGCTCCGCGGGCTGCAGCACGTGGTCGCCGAGGTGATCCAGAGGCGCATCTTCGTGCGCCTGG
>CAYPOZ010000071.1:5454-11035 GCA_964412415.1 uncultured Isosphaeraceae bacterium
CCGCGAATCGACCTCGAGGCGATCGACGGCATGCATGCGCCCGAGCTCGTCAACCGTTTCCTTGACGTCATCACCGTGCAGAAGAGCGCGTCGATGCTGCTGCTCACCGGCATCAACCTGGTGCTCAGCGCGACCATTGGCCTGACGGTGCTCGCCTTCTACCACCCGTACCTGCTTGCGTACTCGCTCGTGCTGGTGGTGCTGCTGGGCCTCATCATGGCCGTGATCGGGCGTGGTGCCGTCAACACGAGCATCGACGAGTCCAAGCGCAAGTACGAGATGGTGAACTGGCTTGAGGAGATCGCCAGGCACCCACGCGTCTTCAAGGGACCTGGCGGAGCGGAGCTCGCTGCGGCCCGAGCGGATGACCTCGTGCGCGACTACCTCGCCTCGCGCCGGCGCCACTTCCGCGTGCTGATGCGGCAGATTGGCGGCCTGCTCGGGCTTGAGGTGCTCGCAGCAACATCGCTGCTCGCCTTGGGCGGGTGGCTCGTCCTTTCGCAGCAGCTGACGATCGGGCAGCTGGTGGCGAGCGAGATCATCCTGTCGGCGATCGTCGCGTCCATCTCGAAGCTCGGCAAGCAGTTCGAGGCTTGGTACGACGCGGTCGCCGCAGTTGAGAAGCTGGGGCACCTCGTCGACCTGAAGCTCGAGCGCACTGGCGGCGAGTCGAGGACGGCCGCGCGCGATGGAATGCGCGTCGAGGCCAAGTCGCTGGCGTACGCGCGCCTTGGTCGGCGGCCCGCGTTCGAGGGGCTTACGTTCGCGGTCAGCCCCGGCGAGCGTGTGGCGCTGCTGGGGTCGCGCGGCATGGGCACGAGCTCGATCCTCGAGCTGATGCTTGGCATGCGCTCGCCGCGCCAGGGCGAGATCCAGATCGACGGGCTCGACGTGCAGAAGTGGGACCTCGAGGTCCTGCGGAGCCAGGCGTGCATCCTCCGGAGCACAGACCTCATCGCCGGCACGATCGCGGAGAACATCTCGCTCGGTTCTGCGACGGTGACGTACGCAGATGTCCAGCGTGCAGTCGAGGCCTCAGGCCTTGGCGAGGCGCTCCACAACCTGCCGCAAGGACTCTCGACTCCGCTGACGACAGGTGGGCTTCCCCTGACGGGTCGGCAGCGCGCGAGGCTCCTTGCGGCACGCGCGATCGCCTCGAAGCCCAGGCTCCTGCTGCTCGACGAGATCCTCGATGGCCATGAGGACACGCTCGACTGCCTTGCGCGCGTGCTGTTTGGGGCGGACCATGCGTGGACCGTGATCGTCGCCACACGGGACCCGCGCGTCGCCGCACGCTGCAGCCGTACGGTCGAGCTTGGCGCGCACTCGCGGGAGATGAGCCATGCATGACCTGCCCCTGAAGGTGCCGCCGATGCCTTCCATGGCCTATGTGGGGTCCATGCGGGTCACGCGCGTGCTGGCGCGCGCGCTCGGGCTGCTGGCACTCGCGCTCGGCATGTCGCTCCTGCTCGTGCCCTGGCAGCAGTCGGTGCGCGGCACGGGCCGAGTCATCGCATTCAACCCGCTCGACCGGCGCGTGAACATCGACGCGCCCGTCGAGGGCCGCGTGCGCAAGGTGCACGTGGTGGAGAACCAGTCGGTGAAGCAGGGCGACGTCATTGCCGAGATCCAGGACAACGACCCGAACCTGCTCGCGAACCTGCGCATCCAGCGCGATGCCGCCGTGGCGCGCCGCGCGGCAGCCCTCCAGAGGATCGAGGACCTTGACGCGCAGATCCTCAGCCAGGAGCTCGCGAAGGTGCAGGCGATCGAGGGTGCGCAGCAGCGCGTGCAGGCTGAGCAGTTCGTGCACGAGACCAACGCCATCAATGAGCGCCGCATGATCCAGCTTGTGCAGGCCGGCGACATCTCGCAGCGGGACTACGAGCTGGCGAAGCTCGCCGCGGACAGCGCCAAGGCGAACCTTGCTGCCGCCCGCGCCATCCTTGAGCGCACGGGCCGCGACTACGACGCCCAGATCTCGGCCACCAGGGCGAGCCGGCGCAGCGCCGAGGGCGATGTCGCCGCGGCGGACAAGGACGTCGCTGCGGTGGACATCCAGATCAGCAAGACGCAGCAGCAGGTCGTGCTGGCGCCGCGCGACGGCATCGTGCTGAGCGTGGCGGTGACCGAGGGCGCGTACCTCGAGCCAGGCAAGCCCATCTGCGTCGTGATCCCCGACACCACCGAGCGCTATGTCGAGGCGTGGGTGGATGGCATGGACATGCCGCTCATTCGCTCGCGCAGCTTCCGCACGGATGGTTCGGTGCGCACCGGCAGCCCGGTTCGGCTGCAGTTCGAGGGTTGGCCTGCGATCCAGTTCGTGGGCTGGCCGAGCGTGGCCGTCGGAACCTTCGGCGGGGAGGTGGTGTCCGTCGATGCCACCGATGACGGCTCTGGCCGCTTCCGCGTGGTGATCGCCCACGACCCTGAGGACCGCGCATGGCCAACGGGCCAGTTCATTCGCCAAGGCGTGCGTGCAAAGGTCTGGGTGATGCTTGAGGTAGTGCCGGCGTGGCGCGAGGTGTGGCGCCAGCTCAACGGGTTCCCGCCGGTGGGTGTGGAGCTGGCAGTCACGGACACGTGACGCCGCCGAACGAGCCGCATCAGGTACCCTTCCCGACCCCCAATGGAGAACACAATGCGCATCGCGCTCGCCCACGGCGACGGCATCGGACCTGAGATCATGGACGCCACCATCGAGCTGCTCCGTGCGGCTGGGTGCGCGCAGGCGATCGAGTTCGTGCCGGTCGAGATGGGCAAGGCGGTGTTCGAGAAGGGCGACTCGCGCGGGATGACCGACGCTGCGATGGCGACCGTGGAGTCGTGCGGGCTGCTGCTCAAGGGTCCGATGGAGACGCCCAAGGGTGGCGGCGGGAAGTCGATCAACGTGACGGCGCGAAAGGTGTGGAACGCGTTCGCGAACCTGAGGCACTTCCGCACGCTGCCAGGCGTGGCCACCCCCTACAGCCAGGCCGGCATCAGCCTCGACTTCCTGATCGTGCGCGAGAACATCGAGGACACCTACGGCGGCATCGAGCACCGGCTCTCGAACGATGTCATGCAGTGCAAGCGGCTCATCAGCGCGCCCGGGTCGGAGTGCGTGCACCGCTTCGCGTTCGAGACTGCCCGCAGGCTCGGCATCGTGAAGGTGCACTGCGGCCACAAGGCCAACATCATGAAGATGACCGATGGCCTCTTCCTCGAGCGGTTCCGCGCCGTCGCGGCGGAGTACCCCGAGATCGAGACGGCCGACGTCATCGTCGATGCCCTGTGCATGAACCTGGTGATGAGGCCGCAGCAGTACCGGATGATCGTGCTGCCCAACCTCCAGGGCGACATCGTCAGCGACCTTGCGGCCGGACTCGTCGGCGGTCTCGGATTCGCGCCGAGCGCGAACATCGGCAGCCAGATCAGCATCTTCGAGGCGGTGCACGGCACCGCGCCGGACATCGCGGGAAAGGGGATCGCCAACCCGTGCTCGCTGATCCTCTCCACGCTCATGCTGCTCCGGCATGTTGGTCTTGCGGGCAGCGCAGCGCGCATCGAGAACGCGCTGCTCGCGTCGCTCGAGCAGGGTGTGCGCACGGGGGACTTTGGCGACAGGTCAAAGCCGGCGCTCGGGACGATGGATTTCGTGCACGCCGTCGTGCAGCGGCTCGGGCAGCGGCCCACGGCCATCGAGCCGGTGCGCGATGGCGAGGACCGGCTTGTTGCCAGGCCGCCCGTGAGGCCCACGCGCCCAGTTGTGCTGCACACACTGAAGGTCTCGCAGACGAAGGTCGTAGGCGCGGACCTCTATCTCGACTCGGACCAGCCCGCAGATGCGCTGGCGCCGGCGCTCGAGTCGCTTGCTGCAGGCACGCCCTTCCGACTCACGCTGATCTCCAACCGAGGTACGCAGGTGTGGCCGACCGGCAGCGTGTACACCGAGTGCGTGGACTACTGGCGCGCACGTTTCGAGCTCAGGCCTGATGCCGGTCACGCCGACGGCAGCCACGTGATGTCCCTGCTCGCGGCAGTTTCCGCCCGCTACACCGTCTGCAGCCACGAGCTGCTGCGGCTGTTCGACGGCAAGCCCGGCTACTCACTCGCCCAGGGGCAGTGAGCCCTCTCCGCGGAGGCTGCGCACAATCACGAGCAGGATCCGCGGATCTCGGTGCGCGTCGACGTGCGCGAGCTCGAAGGGCGGAGTGTCAAACTGGATGGGCTCGGTGCCTGCAGGGGCCGATCGGTCGGCGCCCACGATGCCGTCGCCCTCGCGCGCAAAGCAGGTGAGCTCGTACGGTGCACTCGGCAGCGCACTGTCGAGGCACGAGAGGAACCTCGATCCGGCACGCATGTCCTTCGTCATCGGGCTGCCGAGCGGCCCTTCGGCCATGAGCGCACCAAGGTGCGGCGTGCAGATCGTGTAGAGATGGTTGATTCGCAGCATGCCCGCTTGCGCGGGCGACGGCAGCCCGCAGCCGGCGATCTCGTCGGCCGATAGCGCGCTGTAGCGCGCAACGAGCCCGCCCATCGAGTTCGCCACGACATCGAACGCGCATTCGGGCCACGCTGCGCGGAGCGGCCGCGTCGCAGCCATCACCCGATCGCGGCACTGCGCCATGCTGGTGCAGTCGCCGAAGGACACCGCGACGATCTTCGTGTCCGGTCCGCACGCATTTCTCAGCGCGCGCTCGAGGGTGCCTGACGCGAAGCCAGGGTCCATGTACCCGCCAAGCACCAGGATCGGCCGCTCCGGCACCCAAGGTGACTGCGCGTACCGCGAGAGTCCTACTGACGCCTCCGCGGCGGGCTCCGGATAGCGCGGGTTGCTGGTGCCATGCACGCACCCCGATCCGAGCGTCATGGCCGCAGCCATGACCGCACAGACCGCCAATCCGCGCGCAACCTGCATGCACATACGGTATCGCAGCCAGATTGTGGGGTTTTTGCCCGCATCTGCATCGGCGGCGCTAGCGGCGGGTCACTTTAGGGTCAGGAGTCGCTGTGCCTGCACCGGTTGCGGTGCAGTTGCCCCTCATGACCCCATGTCCTGTCCCTTCAGGAGGCTGACTGTGCATCTGATCCACCTCACGAGCGTCGGCGCAGCGGTGTGCGCCCTTGGCATCAGTGCGGCTGCGTCCGCCGACTTCGGCAGCGTGTCGTGGACGCTTGATCAGTACGGCGCAGATGGCGTGCCCGGCGACTTCATGCCCGTCGGCGTCACCTATGACATGCTCGGGCCGGCGGCGGTCGGTGGCTCCGGCAGCCTCACCTCGCAGCAGATGGCGCTCACTAGCGGCAACATCGGGGCTCGCGGCATCACCGGGTACTTCGCGACGGCGGCGTTCACGGGGACCGTGTCCGTGAACTGGGCCTACTCGAGCGCGGACGACCCGCAGTATGACGCCGTCGGGTATGTGCGCAACAACCAGTTCCTGGTCGTCGGCAACGCCAGCGGCACCTCGGGCGTGATGACGTTCAACGTCACCGCAGGCGAGTCGTTTGGGCTCGCGGTCATCACGTCCGACGGCACGTTCGGTGCCGGCACCGCAACGTTCACCAGCTTCTCCTACGTGCCGGCACCCGGCGCGCT
>CAYPOZ010000072.1:0-7363 GCA_964412415.1 uncultured Isosphaeraceae bacterium
CCTGGATGCGCTGCGTGCAGAAGGAGCACTTCTCCATCACGCCGCGCATGCGCACCGTGACCTCGGGGTTGAACTGCATGCGCAGCCAGATGTCCGGGCCATCCTTCACGTAGTCCTCCGGCTTGACCTTCATCCAGCCCTCGGAGCGCTCGGGGTCGCGCCGCTGGTAGTCGAAGAAGTTGAAGCGGCGCACCTTGTAGGGGCAGTTGTTGCTGCAGTAGCGCGTGCCGATGCAGCGGTTGTAGACCATCGTGTTGAGGCCATCCGCATCGTGCACCGTCGCTGCGACCGGGCACACCTGCTCGCACGGCGCGTTCTCGCAGTGGAGGCACGTCACCGGCTGCACTGCGTAGCTGTCCGGGCTCTTGGGGTCGTGGCCGCGGAAGTAGCGGTCGACGCGGATCCAGTGCATCTCGCGGCCGCGCAGGACCTGGTCCTTGCCGACGACGGGGATGTTGTTCTCGGCCTGGCATGCGGTGATGCATGCGCCGCAGCCCGTGCACGATCCGAGGTCGATCGACATCGCCCAGCGGAAGTGCGCGCCGTCGAGGTTCTTCTCCTCCCACAGAGAGAGGCGGCTGACGACATGCGTCGCATGGCGCGCGAAGTCCGGGTGCTCGCGGTACTCGTCGAGCGACGCCTCGCGCACCAGCGTCGGCAGGCGCTCCTGCACGCCGTCATGCGGGACGCTGGGGACAAGCGCATCTGCGGAGCCGTGGTCCTGCGTCGTCGCAACGGGATACGTCTCGCCAGTCCGCGCGACAGAGACGCCGCTGGCGAATCCGGGGGCACCCGTCGTGCGCATGGGGTACGCGTTGAAGCCAGATCCCGCCGCAATGCGGCCAGCCTCTGGGCCACGGCCGTAGCCGAGCGCGATCGTCACGCACCGCTCCGCGTGGCCCGGCACCACCCATGCGACCGCCTGCATCGAGCGGCTGCCGGCGGTGATGGTGACCATGTCGCGTCCCTTGACGCCGAGCGTCTCGGCCGTGGCGGGTCCCATGAGCGCGGCGTTGTCCCAGGTGATCTTGCTGACCGCGTCGGGAAGCTCCTGCATCCATGAGATGTTGGAGAAGCGGCCGTCGTAGACCTTCGCGTCGAAGACGAAGGCGAGCTCGAGGCCGTCGACCGACGGCATCGCAGCCGCAGCCTGCACCACGCTGGCCACGCCGGAGCCGTTCGCCGACGGCGACTGCTGCATCGCCGCGGTGCCGTCCCAGTATCCGCGGTCGAGAGCGCCGCGCCATGCGGCCTCGAATGCGGGACCGGAAAGGCCGGTGCGAGCCATGTGGGTCGCGCGCGCCGCATCCCAGCTGCTGGGCACGTCCTCGCCGCATAGTGCGGCGACAAACTGCGACTCGTTCACGCCGCCCTGGTCGGGCGCAACCATCGGCTCGATGAGCGGCTGGATCATCGAGATCGAGCCGTCGAGCGCGAGGGTGTCACCCCACGCCTCGAGCGGATGCGCGCGAGGCACGTGGAAAGAGCACGCGGGGCTGCGAGAGGTCTCGTTCGCGTAGAGCGAGAGGTGCGCGACCGCGGGCACGTTCGCCATCGCCTTCGCGAAGTCGAGGTCGGCAGGCGCGTCGTAGGCGGGATTGCCGCCCAGGATCGCCAACGCCTTCACGCGGCCGGCCGACATGTCGGCGGCGAGCGCGCGGAGCTGCGCAGTGCGCGGCTCGCCGGTCACCGGGAGGTAGCGCACCGTGGTGCCGATGTTGCCGAGGCGGTCGTTGAGCAGCGCGACCAGCGCGTGCACCGCGGCAGGCTGACGCGGACCTGCCACGAGCAGCGACTTTCCGCGATTGGCCTGGAGGTCGGCGACAAGCGCGTCGACGACCTTCATCTGCGGCCCGCTCGTCTGTGCGCCACCAAAGAGATCGGAGAGCCGGTCCGACGAGGCCATCGCATCGAGTGCGGCCTTGAGCGATGCGTCGCCGCCAGCCACGCCCAGGCGGCTGGCGACCGCCGCAACGAGCACGGCGATGTCGGCTGCACGAAGCGCGATGCGCTCGTCGGCGTTCATGCCCGTGGCGGAGAGGCCTGCCTCGATCACGTAGAGGCGCGAGAGCCGCTGCGTCTTGGGGTCGGCGGCGGGGTCGATGCGGCGCGTGCGCGCAAAGTCGCGCGACCAGCGTGCGCTCAGCACATCAGAGGCCAGGAAGTCTGCGTCAAGCGACACCACGATCGACGCCTTGTCGAACGCGGGCACCGGGCGCATCGGGCGGCCGAAGGCAGACTCCGTGCCCGCGCGCTCGGCGTCGTCGTTGGCGGCCTCCCACTCGTGCCACTTTGCCTTGGGATACGCCTTCGCGAAACGTGCACGCATCGCATCTGCGCTCGGTCCGCTTAGCGACTCGGACAGCACTGCCATCCCCTCGCCGCCTGCTGCACGGATCGGGCCGAGGGTCGATGACATCCACGACTGGAAGTTCGACCACGAGCCCTGCACGCCCTTGCTCAGCACGGTGCGGCTGCGGTCTGGGTCGTAGAGCTCCAGGATGCGGCCCTGCACCGATGGCGTGGTGCCGGAGCATCCCGCCGGATGCGCCGCGTTGCCATCAAGCTTGATGGGCCGGCCGTCGTAGCTCTTGGCGAGCACCGGGATGCCGATGCCTGCGACAGGCATCGTCGTCGCGTAGAGCACGGGCACGCCAGGCGTGCGGTTCGCGGGCTGGTTCGCGGCGGGAACGATCTTCGTCTCGGGCCAGCGGCGGCATCCCGCGAGACCGAGTCCCGCGAGCGCGAACGACGCGCCCATCACCTTCATGAAGTTGCGGCGCTCCGCATCGGAGCCGAGCTCGCTCGCTCCCTCGGGGAACTCGCGGTGCATCCACTCCTTGAATTCGGGCGACTGCGTCAGGTCGTCGACGCTTCGCCAGTACGTGCGGTTCACCGGTGGCATGTCGAGCAGTTCTCGCTTGGGTTGATGTGGTAGAGCTTGACGAGCGACTCGCGCTCCTCGCGTGTCATCTGGGTCTTCTGGTCCCACGCCAGGTTCGTGATCTGCGACACCGGACGCAGGCGGTCAGTTGGGTCGCGGTGGCACTCGAGGCACCAGCCCATCGAGAGCGGCTGGTCCTTCCACACGACTTCCATCTGGTCCACGCGCCCGTGGCACTCGACGCAGCCGACGCCACGGTTCACGTGCGCGGAATGGTCGAAGTAGGAGTAGTCGGGAAGCTTGTGCACCTTCGCCCACGGGATCGAGAGGCCCGTCTCGTAGCTCTGGCGCACCGGGACCAGCTTGGGGCTGTCGCGGTGGATCTGCGTGTGGCAGTTCATGCACGTCTGCGTCGGGGGCACGGCAGCGAAGGCCGCCGTCTCCACCGTGTTGTGGCAGTAGCGGCAGTCCATGCCGAGAATGCCTGCGTGGACCGCGTGGCTGTAGGGCACCGGCTGGGTAGGCATGTACCCGACATCGAGCGTCTTGGGGCTGAACCCGTACGCAACAACAAGCACCACGTAGAGAGGAAGCGTGGCGCCCGCCACCAGCAGCAGCAGCAGCAGGGCGTTGGTCCATCTCGGGAATAGAAATCTGCTCATGAGGGGTCGTTCGGGCGGAGTGGCGTGTCGGAGCGGAGGCTCCGTTCCTTTTTTCACGAAGGTCGGACAATGCTAGAGGCGTCGCGAGAGCAGCGTCAACGATCCCGGCCACTTCGTTCATCACCGGCGCCACTTGAGAATTCGTCTCAGCGGCCTTTGCGCGATCTCACGCAATCAAGACGCCTTCTCCGACATGTACCGTGTGTCCATGAGCGGCCAGGTCGCATCACCTTCAAGAGTCAGGGCACGGTTCAGCGCCCGGGACGTGGATGCAGCACTTGCGGAGATCGCGGAACTTCTGTCGGCGACTTCGGCGAGCGGGCTGGCGCCAAGTGAGTTCCTCCACGGTCTGACACAGAGGGAAGCAATCACTCCGACAAACATCGGATCTGGCATCGCAATGCCGCATTTTATTGACCATCGACTACGTTCAGCGGATGTGGTGGCGATAACCTTATCTAGTCCTATAAAGTGGGGACCCGCGATCGAGCCTGTAGACATCGTGTTTGGTCTCTCAGGCACTCCCACGGAGCCGTGGCGCCACATCCGGTCGCTCGCGCACCTGGCGCGGCTCGCGGCCATTCCCGGCTTCGCGGACCGCTTGCGAACCGCGACTGACGACGATGCCTTGGGGCGCATCTTCGCCGAGGAAGCCGCACGTCATGGATGACACCAGCATGAGAATGGTCGTGCTGGTCGTCCGGTCCGCGGAGTCGTTCGATCCGCTGATCAATGCTCTGCTCGATGCGGGCATGAGCGGCGCGACAATCGTCGACTCGCGTGGCCTCGCGGCGGTGCTCCGCCAGGAGATGCCGATCTTCGCGGGCCTGGCTGCCCTGCTGCCCCAGAGCACCGGATCCCGGATGATCGTCAGCATCGCCACCCGCGAGAGCGTCGATGCGCTGACCCGATTCATCGAGGACATGCCCGCAGACATCCGTCCGGTGGGCGCCGTGATCCCTGTCGAGAGAACCATCGGCCTGTCATGATTGCCGCCGCAGAGGGAACGCTCCCGACGCCCGGTCTCGTGCTCGTCATTGTGGCGGTGGCGGTCGTTGCGCTTCTTGCGGGAGGCGCGCGCATGGAGCGCATCTCGCGCATCCCGGCAATCGGCGCGCTTGTGCACGGAGGGTGGGTCTACTGCGCGATCGGCGTCTGCATCGGCCCGCTCGGCGCGAATGTCATCGACAGCGGAAGGCTTGCCGCACTTCAGCCGCTGGTTGCATGCATGCTCGCACTCATCGGCGTGATCGCTGGAGCGCAGTGCGCACCATCCATCCTTCGGACGATCCCGACTCGGCTCATCGGATGGGTGCTGCGCGACACTGCGCTGTCGTGCGTGATTGGGGGCGTCGTCACGCTGCTGCTCGTGCGGGCGCTCGCGGGACCGCTTGACCTTGCTGGCGCAGACAGCTTTTCGGGAGCGCTTCTGCTCACAGCCTCGTTGGGCACCATTGTGGCGGCAACATGCGGATGGGCGCCGGAATCGCGCACCCTGATCGCATCAGCCCAACCGCGGGCCGTCCGGCTTGCCGTACTGATTCAGGCCGGAGGGGGTCTCTCGGCACTGATCGCGATCGCGCTGTCCTCCATCGGCGTGATCCCGCTTGACCCCGCTGCGGACGGTGGGCACTTGGCGCTCCGGTGCTCGTGGCGACCTGTATCGCGGCGCTCGCAGCAACGGCCATCGCATGGCTGCTGCTGCGCGACTCCGGAAGGGACGAGCCCACCGCCACAGTGACGCTCTTCGGCGCAATTGCGCTCGTCGCGGGAATCGCATCCGCGGCGGCCGGCTCACCGTTGCTGGCCGGCATGCTGCTGGGGATCTGCATCGCACAGCTCGGTCAGCACTCGGCACGGCTGCTCTCGATCACGCAGGCGAGCGAACCCGTTGCCGCCGCAGCACTGTTCCTGCTCGCAGGCACTCAGCTCCGTCTCGATCAGGGTGCGGCGATCTGGATCGCGTCACTCGCGCTCGCTGCCGCCCGTCGGACGCTCAAGCCCGGTGCGTTGCGAGCTTCGCTGCGAGGGGAGCGCGAGTCGATTGCGCTCGAGTCGCCGCTGGTCCGTGCATGCGCGCGACAGTCGCCGATGCCTGCTGTGCCGACAGGTGCGGGAGGCTCGCGGTGACCGCAGCCCCGCACATGCACGCGCTCCGGGCCGTGCCCATCGTGAAGCGGCTGGTGTCGCTCACGGCAGCGCTCACCGCAGTCGCGGCGCTTGCCGCGGTCGCCCACACACTCACGCTGGCGGATCCGATCGACCCGACATCCGCCGTTGCCACCGCCACGGCAGCCCTTGGATTCCTGCTGATGGGCGGGTGGCTCGCAGGGCGGCTCGCCTCCGGCGTCGGACTGCCCGCGCTGACCGGCCAACTCCTCGCGGGCATATGCGCTGGACCTTCGGTCGCCGCTGCGCTCGCACAGCCGGCGGCCGCGTGGGGATGGGTCGACATGCCGACGATCGTCTCCGAGCAGGACATCCGGTACCTCGCCGGAATCGATGCGCTGGCGGTCGCGATGATTGGCATCGCTGCAGGCGGAGAGCTTGAGCTGCACCATCTCCGTCGGATTGCGCGTCGGGTGCTGAGCATCATGGTGCTGGAGATGCCGGCAGTCGGGTTGGCTGCCGGTGGTGCGCTTGCGGTCTCCATTGCGACGGGACTGGCTGCGCTCGGACCCGACGTTCCCGTGCCGCTCGCGTGCACGCTGACGGGGTGCCTCATGATGGCGAGCAGTCCGGCGGTCGCGATCGCGCTGACCCGGGAGCATGGGCGCGCGGGAGAGTTCGCGCGGTTTGCGATGGCGCTGATCGTCGCCAAGGACATCGTGCTCACGGTGCTGTTCACCGGCGTGCTGGTGGCCGGTACGGCCATCTTCGGCGCGGGCGGCGGACCGGACGCGGATACAACCGCCCCTGGGGCGGGCGGCGGGCTCGCATGGCACCTGCTTGGAAGCCTGGTTCTCGGCGCGGTTCTCGCGGCGCCGCTGGCGCTTGTCCTGCGCCGCATCGAGCGCCGCCTCGACATGGTGGCGCTCGTCGTGGCCGCGCTGGTGGCGGCCGTGTCCCGATCGCTTGACCTGTCTCCCCTTCTCGTCGCGCTCACGCTGGGCATGGCGCTCCGCACGGGATCCCCCTCCAGCAGCCGTAGCTTCTTCTCCGCGACGGGGCGAATACTTCTGCCCGTGTGCTGCATCTTCTTTGCGCTCACCGGCGCGAAGCTCGATGTGGAGTCGATCGGCCCAGTGCTGCCCGTGACGCTGGCCATCTGCGCAGCGCGGGTGATCGCGGCATGGGCAGGCGCAACTGCCGGTGCCTCGCTCGCAGGAATGGAGTTGCGCACGCGACGCTGGATATGGGCGTGCCTCGTGCCGCAGGCCGGCGTGGCGATCGCACTCGCATCCGAGGTGGGCGCTGCCTTCAAGGGCACACCGTGGGCATCGCCGCTCACGGCACTCCTAATCTCCTGCGTGGCCGTCAACGAGATTGTCGGCCCTCCGCTCATGCGTCTCGCGCTGCGCCGTGCGCAGTGATCCTGCAGGACGCACGCGTATCCTCATCACGTGATCGACACGCACTGCCACCTCACGTCGCGCGAGTACGACGGCAGGCTCGGCGAGATCCTCGCAGGAGCGCGCGCATGCGGCGTGCATGCGTGCGTGACCATCTCCACCACCACGGCCGATGCGGAGCGGTGCGTCGCCGTCGCGCAGTCGCACCCCGGCGTCGTCGCGACCGCGGCCGGCGGCTAGCAGCGGGCCCGGGGCCACCGAGACGTCCTCCGGGCCGCGCAGCCGCTCCATGCGCCCCAGGGCCT
>CAYPOZ010000072.1:7373-10957 GCA_964412415.1 uncultured Isosphaeraceae bacterium
TCCCCTGCACAGCGATGACCCGATCGACTGGGATCAGATGCGGCGCGCCGCTGCGCACCCTCGATGCGTGGCGTGGGGCGAGCTCGGGCTCGACCGCCACTACAGCCATCCGCCACTCGACCTGCAGCGCCAGGTGCTTGATGCGCAGCTCGAGCGCATCAGCGGATGGGCCGCCGAGGGGCTGGCGAAGCCCATCGTCATCCACTGCCGCGACGCGTTCGGCGACCTGATCCCCATTCTGGCGGCATCAGGCCTGCCGCGCGACAGGTTCGTCTTCCACTGCTTCACGGCGGGACCTGAGGAGGCACGTGCAGTGCTCGACTTCGGTGCGTCGATCTCGTTCACGGGCGTCGTGAGCTTCCGCAACGCGGCCGCGGTCCGTGAGGCCGCAACACTTGTTCCCGATGGTCGCATCATGGCCGAGACCGATGCCCCCTGGCTGAGCCCCGAGCCGGTGCGCGCGACCCGTCCCAACGAGCCGCGCTTCGTGACCCACGTGGCGCGCGCGCTGGCCGCCGCGCGCGGCACCACCTACGAGGCGCTCGAGGCGATCCTCGACGCCAACGCCGAGCGCTTCTTCGGCCCGCTCGTCGCACGAGGTGCCGTGGCATGAGCATGCAGCAGCGCGACGACAGCGCACTGGGCATCCTGATGAGCTTCGGCGACCATCTCGAGGAGCTCAGGCGCAGGATCCTGCTCGGGATCGTGGTGCCTGTGCCGGTGGCGATCCTGCTCTTCGCGTTCGCGGGCCAGATCCGCAGCTTCCTCTGCATCCCCCTCGTCGGGGCGCTGCTCGCCAACGGTCTGCCCGGCACGCTGCAGGTCATGAGCCCGCTCGAGACGCTGATGATCGACATGAAGCTGTCGCTCATCGGCGCCTTCATCGTCGGCGCGCCGTGGGTGCTGTGGCAGGCATGGCTCTTCATCCGACCTGGCCTCTACCAGCACGAGCGACGCTTCGTGCGGCTGCTGCTGCCAGGCAGCGCGCTGCTCGCAGCGGCGGGCGCAGCGCTCCTCTACTGGGTGATCCTTCCTGCGATGCTCACGATCCTTGTGGGCATGAGCGCGCCGCCTGCGACGCTGGCCACCAGGGACCCTTCTGCGACCGGAGATGCAGCGGCCCTTGTGGCGGCGATTCCTGCGCTGCCGACGCTTGCGGCAGATCCCGCGAACCCTCGTGCAGGCCAGGCGTGGATCAACACCACCACACACGCGATCCATGTTGCGGTGCCAGCCGGCGACGTAGCCGCTGCAGGTGACGCAAGCGCTGACGGCGCAGGCGTGCAGATCATGGCGCTCCCGCTCACGCGGCCTGGCGAGATCTCGCAGGCGTTCAGGCTCAGCGAGTACCTCGACTTCGTGCTCACGATGTTCCTCTGCGTCGCGATCGCGTTCCAGCTTCCCGTGGCAATGCTGCTGCTGTCGTGGACGGGCCTCGTGCGCGCAGACTGGCTCCGCTCGAAGCGGAGGTTCGCGCTCCTGGGGGTGGTGCTCGCGGCGGCAGTGATCTCGCCCGGCGACGTGCTGAGCCTCGTGATGCTTGCGGTGCCGCTCTACCTGCTGTTTGAGCTCTCGCTGGTGCTGATGGATGTCGCGACGCCGCGAGCGGTCGCGCGCGGCACAGTGCTCTCGGGCACGGTCACGAGGATGCGTGGCGGCCGCGTGACCGACGCCGCCGAGGGCGACGAGTGATCGGCGAGCCTGATACCCGCATGATGGAGCGGGCGCTTGAGCTCGCGGCGGACGCTGCTGGAGCAGGCGAGGTGCCGGTCGGCGCAGTCGTCTACCGCGGCGGCGAGATCCTCGGCGAGGCCGCGAACGCGCGCGAGCGCGACGCGGACCCGACCGCGCACGCCGAGATCTTGGCGATCCGCGCCGCTGCAGGCACGCTTGGGTCGTGGCGCCTCGACGGATGCTCGCTCGCGGTGACGCTCGAACCTTGCCCGATGTGCGCTGGAGCGCTCGTCAACTCGCGCATCGCACGCGTGGTGTTCGGCGCGCGTGACCCGAAGGCGGGCGCATGCGGCACGCTGATGGACATCTGCCGCGATGCGCGGCTCAACCACAGGCTCGAGGTGGTCGAGGGCGTGCTCGCGGACCGCTGCGCTGCGCTGCTGACGTCGTTCTTTGCGGCCAAGCGGGATGCGCAGGCCACGGAGCGCGCGGAGTCGGGGATGAGCCGCCGCGCGCAGCGACGGGCCTCGCGCGAGCCATGAGCGCGGTCGCCGCATGAGCGCGCATCCCCTGATCTGCTTCGACCTCGGTGGCGTCGTCATCCGCCACTGCCGCACCTGGCAGGAGGGATGCGCGGCGGCTGGCGTCGCCTTCGACCCGGAGCGCTCGCCCGACCATCCGCGACACGCTGCAGCGCGCCACGAGCTCGTGATGAGGCTTACATGCGGCACCCTCGAGCCGGACGAGTTCGTGCGCGCCATCGCAGCGCTCACTGGGGGCCTCGCCTGCGAGTCCGATGTCCGGCACGTGCACGACTGCTGGATCACGGGCGAGCATGAGGGCGTCGGCGACATCATCGGCGAGCTCAACGGCGCCGGCGTGCGCACATCGTGCCTCTCGAACACGGATGCCGTGCACTGGTCCTGGATGGAGCGGAACTCCCCCGCATTCCGTGCGATCCGCATCCGCCATGCCTCCCACCTGCTTGGCATGGCCAAGCCCGACCCTCGCATCTTCTGCCGCTTCGCGGAGCTTGTCGGCACGCCAGCGCAGGAGATTGTGCTCTTCGACGACCTTCAGCCAAATGTGGATGCTGCGCAGGCAGCAGGATGGCGCGCCTACCGTATCGATCACCTCGGCTGCACCGCGACGCAGCTGCGCCAGATCATGTCGCGGATCGGCCTTCCAATCCGCGCGAGCGATCCCTGATGCCACTTGATGACACCAACGCCATGCCTGACCCTCTCGTGGACCTGTCGCTGACTGGTGCCACGGGCCCCGGCGGCACGATCAGGGTCCGTCCTTCGGACTTCCTCGTCGACGAGCTCCCTCTCTACGACCCGTGCGGCAGCGGCGAGCACCTCTACCTGGGAATCCAGAAGGAAGGCATGCCGCACCACGAGATGATGTCCGTGCTGTGCAGGCACTTCGGCGTGGGCGAGCGCGCGATCGGCTATGCGGGCATGAAGGACCGGCACGCGGTCACGCGACAGGCGGTGTCGATCCACCTGCCAGGGCGCGAGGCACCGGCCGTCGAGCTGCGGCATCCTCGCATGGGCATCATCTGGGTGGCACGCCACGCGAACAAGCTCAAGCGCGGACATTCGCTCGGCAATCGCTTCTCGATCCGGCTGCGCGACATCGATCCGCTGTCGGCTCCCGCGGTCTGGCAGCGGCTGAGGCAGCTCGAGCGCGTTGGGGTTCCTGACGCGTTCGGCCCGCAGCGATTCGGGTACCGCCGCAACACGCACAGGCTCGGGAGGCTGCTGCTTGAGCGGCGGTGGGATGACCTTGTGCAGGAGCTGCTCGGCGACTCGGGCTCGCCCTTCCCCGAGCGCCAGCGCGAGCGTCGCGCGCTCGCCGCGCAGGGAGACTGGGCCGCAAGCGAGCCCATGTGGTCACGTCATGAC
>CAYPOZ010000073.1:0-2414 GCA_964412415.1 uncultured Isosphaeraceae bacterium
TGGCCGCTTGCCGTCGAGCACGTAGACGAGTGTGGCGATGGCGGTGGCATGGGTCATCGTGAGCCATGCGGGCAGCGTGAAGGTGAACTGGTCGTTCGGGATCATCATGGTCGCTGCGGACGCGATGCCGATGGTGACGAGGCCCGCCGCAGGCACATGCTTGGCGGCGGCGTTGTAGAGCAGCAGCAGCCCGGCGACGATGACCGCGAGGATGAGCCCTCCGGTACCGAAGATGACGGAGGCCGCAAGGCTCGCCAGCAGCGACGCGAGCGCGACCACAAGCGCCTGCCCTCCGCGGATGCGGCCCGCAGGCAGCGGTCGCTGCGGCGCAAACGCACGGTCATGGCGCGCATCAAGAAGGTCGTTGAGGGATGCGCCAAATGCGAAGAGGCCGATTGCCGCGATCGCTGCGCAGGTGAGCGAGAGCGGCAGCGGCAGCGCGTAGACCGGCATGAAGGCATACCGCGGATCTGCGCGCGCGAGCAGCACGATCAGCCAGAGGTCGGCGATCGCGCCAAATGCCATCGAAAGGCGGGTAAGTTCGAGGGCGGTCACGATCCGTCCCGCGGCGCCACTCATGCGATCGAGGCTACCATTCCACCCCCTGTGCCCGATGGGCACGAGGACCAGCCATGCGACCTGACGCGACATCAACAGCACCTCACGCGCCGAGCCGTTCGCCCAACGATGCATCGGGCCTGCGCATCGCGATCGTGGCGAGCTCGTACCACGCGGATGTCACGGGTGCGCTCCGCAAGGGCGCTTCCGAGTCACTGAGGATGCGAGGGGGCACAGTCGCCGTTGACGAGTCGGCGCCAGGCGCATTCGAGCTCCCGATGGTGGCCCAGGCGGTGGCGGAACGCGGGGACATCGATGGGGTCGTGGCGCTCGGGTGCGTGCTCACCGGCGAGACCAGCCACGACCGCTACATCAGCGACGCGGTGGCGCACGGACTGATGCAGGTGGCCCTGCGGCACGGCGTGCCGGTCACCTTCGGCGTGCTGACGTGCGTGACGATCGAGCAGGCGCGCGCCCGGGCGGGCGGTGCCAAGGGCAACAAGGGCGGCGAGGCGATGGATGCCGCGATCGATGCGGCACTCGCGATTCGTCGGCAGGCCGTCACCACGCCGCGGACGCCGGCATGAGCGAGAAGCGCGGTTCGATGCATGACCGGCGCCGTGCGGCGCTCCAGGCGCTCTACCAGTTCGACTGCGGGCGTGAAGGGGAGCCGGACTTGGTGCGCGCCGCGCTCGCGCAGCAGGCGAGTGGCGCGTCGGGTCCCGACGCCGATCCGGACTCGTGCCAGCTTGCGCCGGACTCGATCGAGCCGGGCTTCGCGCTCGCGGTGCACGCCTGGGAGCGCCGCGCGGACGCGGACCGTGCGGTGTCCGAGTTTGCGGCGGAGTGGCCAACGCACAGGCAGCCGACCATCGACCGGTCGATCCTGCGGCTTGCGCACTACGAGATGGCGCATGGCGGCGTGCCGCATGCGGTGGCGATCAACGAGGCAGTGGAGCTCGCGAAGGCGTTCGGCACCGAGAAGAGCGCATCATTCATCAACGCAGTGCTCGACCGCGTCGCGGAGCGGGCACGGGGCGGCGGCGATGTTCAAGGCAGCGCTTGACGCCATCAGGCGGGGCCTCGCGCGCACGCGCGATGCGATCGGAGGCGGGCTCCGGTCGCTGCTGTCGGGGCGCACGCTCGACCCTGCGCTGCTCGACCAGGTTGAGCGCACGCTGATCGCGGCGGATGTGGGAGTGAAGGCGGCGCGCGAGATCTCCGACGGCCTGCGCATGGAGTTCCGGTCCGGCCGCGTCGCGCGCGGCGAGGACGCGATGGAGTGGCTCAAGCGGAGCATCAGGCAGAGGCTCGCACGGCCCGAGGGCGAGGCAGGCGGCATCCGCTTCGCGAAGGACCGGCCCACGGTGGTCCTGGTGGTTGGCGTAAACGGCGTCGGCAAGACCACAAGCGTCGCGAAGATCGCGCGCAGCATCCGCGAGACGGGCCGCACCGTGCTTCTGGCCGCTGCGGACACGTTCCGTGCGGGCGCGGTGGCGCAGCTCGAGACCTGGTCGCAGCGCCTCGGCGTTGAGATCGTGAAGGGAGCGCCGGGCGCGGACCCTGCATCGGTTGCGTTTGATGCGACATCCGCCGCGCTTGCGCGCGGCATCGATGTGCTGCTTGTGGACACAGCAGGCCGGCTGCACACGCAGGAGAGCCTTATGCGCCAGCTTGTGAAGATCCGTGACGTGATCCGCAAGCGGATCCCCGACGCGCCGCACGAGACGCTGCTGGTGCTCGACGCGACGAGCGGGCAGAACGCCATCGCGCAGGCGAAGGCCTTCGCAGCGGCGGTGGACGTGTCCGGCATCTTCCTGGCGAAGCTCGATGGCACCGCAAAGGGCGGGGTGGTG
>CAYPOZ010000073.1:2424-4025 GCA_964412415.1 uncultured Isosphaeraceae bacterium
GGTGGTGATTGCCATCCGCGACGCGATTGACGTCCCCGTGAAGCTGGTGGGGCTTGGCGAGCGCCCGGAGGATGTCGAGCCATTTGACGCAGATCGCTTCGTCGATGCGGTTTTTGCGGTGGATGGCGAGACGGCCGCCGTACGATGACGGCGGCATGCGCCGCGCCTGCACACGCGCCTTCACGATCGTCGAGATGCTGGTGGTTGTCGGCATCATCGGCGTGCTCGTGGGCATCGCGGTGCCCTCGCTTCGCTCGTTCCGCATGGAGTCGAAGAATGCGGGATGCCTGAGCAACCTTCGCCAGCAGTTCACCGCGCTCGAGGCGTACCGGAACACGCTTCGCGGCCAGGTGCTGCCGATGTGCGAGTTCCTTCCGGTCGCGACCGACGACGGCCCTCAGGGCGGGCTTCCCCTCCTGCTCGCCGACTACATGGAGCCCTCGAGCGCGGTCTGGTACTGCCCCGCGGATGGGGATCCGTCGAACCGTCTCGTGGGCACGAGCTACAACTACCTGCCGGGGCTGCTCCGCTACACGCCCGAGATCCAGTTCCAGGTGGTGCAGACGCTCCTTGCGCTGCCCCAGACCACCTCGGAGGAGGAGCGCGCGCGCGTGCGCAACGACCTTGAGGCGAGGCTCGTCACCAACTTTGTCCTCAACGACGAGAAGAAGCTCTTCCCGCTGCTGCTCGACAGCCAGGACCGGCATCCGGGCACCCGCGTGCCCCGCAACGGCGTCTACATCGACGGTTCCGCGATGCCCTTGCGCAGCGAGGGCGATACGCAGGCCGAGGACTAGAGCGTGCCGCAGGCGGGCGCCTCCGGATGGATCCGCCTCGGTTCCGGCGTATCCTGAGGCAGTCGCCCATGGGCATCGACATCGACGATCTCAGATGGTGGATTGACCGGCGCAAGCGGGAGCTGACGCTTGCGCTGGCGGCCCTTGTGGCCGTCTCCACGGTCGGCGGCGGGCTCTGGTGGTGGAACGCCGTGCGCTGGCGCAAGCCGCCCTCGATCTTCGACTCGCCGGTGGATGACGTGCTCGGGTACCTCGCGCTGCCCGACTTCAACAAGCTGCCGCTCGACGAGCGCATGCGGTTCATGCTTGAGCTGAGCGACCGCTTCCGTGGCGCCGACGGAGCCGAGAGCGCGGCGTGGGCCGGGTTCCTCGCGGGCGTCAAGGGTCCGGTGCGCGCGCAGCTCACGCAGAATGCGCGCGTGCTCGCGAAGGACATCCTTGCCGATGGCGCGCGCAACTACGTCAACCTGCCGGCCACGGAGCGCGGCAAGTACATCGAGGAATGGGTCGTGAAGTGGAGCAAGATGGGCGAGCGGCTCGCGACCGGCAAGGAGCGGGAGCGCAGCGACGCCGACCGCATCGGCGACTTCAAGCGCCAGAGCGAGCGCGGCGAGTCGCGGATGGAGGGGCGCGAGATCCCCGATCTCGACGACACGCGCGCGCTCGGGTTCCTCGACTTCTGGCAGAGCGAGGTCGAGGTGGCCTCTACGCCGGTCGAGCAGGGCCAGATCGCGAAGTTCCTCGACGACATGCGTGGCCACTTCTCGAAGGCGTTCTGAGTGGGTGCGCAGCGCGCCCCGCACC
>CAYPOZ010000073.1:4035-10469 GCA_964412415.1 uncultured Isosphaeraceae bacterium
CGAAGGTGAGATCGTGCGGCGGCTCTCCGCGCCGGGCGCGACGCTCACGATCGTGGCCGAGACTGGCTCAGGCAAGACGACGCAGGTGCCGCAGATCCTCGATGAGGCGGGGCTGTCGCGCGCGGCGGCCGACGGCACTGGGGGCAGGATCATCGTGCTGCAGCCGCGGCGCCTGGCGGCGCGCGCTGTCGCACGCCGGGTGGCGCAGGAGATGGGGACGCGGCTCGGCGACGTGGTGGGGTACCGCACGCGCCACGACCGCGCAGACAGCGCAGCGACGCGGATCCTGTTCATGACGGACGGCCTCTTCGCGCGGATGGCGCTTGCGTCGCCGAGGCTCGAGGGCATCGGGACTGTGGTGCTCGACGAGTTCCACGAGCGCGGCATCCACACTGACATTTCGGCGGGCACTGTTCGCCGGCTGCAGGCGTCCTCGCGACCCGGCCTGCGGCTGGTGATCATGAGCGCCACGCTTGATGCGGAGCGGACGGTCGCGTCGTTTGGCGGCGACGCGCTGCACGTGCCCGGCCGCGTGCATCCGGTGCGGATGGAGTTCGCCGGAGATCCGCCGCCCGCCCCGCACGGAAGGCCTGTGCCGGGCAGCGAGGTGTGGAACCGCGCAGCCGACGCGGTGGTGCAGGCGATGGAGCAGGAGACCGAGGGTCATGTCCTGGTCTTCATGCCCGGGCGCCTGGAGATCTCGCGGACGGTCGAGGCGATCGGTCGGAGGCTCGGCCGCGGCGGCGGCGTCACGCTGCACGAGCTGCATGGGTCGCAGACGGCGGAGGAGCAGGACGCCGCGCTTGCGCCATCGCGCAGCCGCAAGGTGATCGTGTCGACGAACATCGCGCAGACGAGCCTCACGATCGATGGTGTGCGCACTGTGGTCGATGCCGGCCTTGCGCGGGTGGCGCGATTCGATCCGCGGCGCGACCTGAATGCGCTGCGGCTCGAGCCGATCAGCCGCGCGAGCGCAGAGCAGCGTGCGGGGCGTGCGGGCCGCACGGCGCCAGGGCAGTGCATCAGGCTCTGGAGCGCGGCAAGCCACGCGCGTCGCGCCGCGCACGATGAGCCGGAGATCTCGCGCGTTGAGCTGTCGGAGGCCATTCTGCTGCTTGCGGCGCTCGGCGAGCGCGATCCGCTTGGTTTCCCGTGGGTTGATGCGCCTCCGGCGGGGAGCCTCGAGTGCGCACGGGGAGTGCTGCGCGCGACGGGGGCATTCGGCGACGACGACAAGATCACGCCGCTGGGGCGCGCGATGGCACGCATCCCGACGCATCCGAGGCTTGCGCGCGCGCTGGTGGAGGCGGACCGCCGCGGATGCGCGCGTCGCGCCGCGTCGTGGGCGGCGATCGTGGCGGGGCGCGATGTGGTGCGCGGGGACGCGGGGCCCTGGCTGAAGTCACTTTCGGAGCCTGATGACCCAGCCGGTGACCTCGCGCCACGCGAGCGGCTCCTTGACGCGTGGAGCGCTGGGCGCACGCGGTCGCTCGGCGGCGCCGCGCAGCAGCAGGTGGATGCAGAGGCCCTGCGCGAGGCAGCGCGCGTGGCCGATGACCTCGCACGCGCTGCGAAGGGGACGTCGGCGGCGGTCGGTGACCGGGGCGGAGCAGCCGATCTCGCCTCGAGCGAGGCCGATCACCTTGTGGCGTGCCTCGTGCGGGGGTTCCCCGACCGGATCGCATGGCGCACCGATCCCCAGAAGCCGCACGCGCACATGGCGGGGAGGCGAAAGGTGGCAATCGACCCGTCGTCGATGATGCGAGGCGCAGGCCCGTTCCTGGCGCTCGACGCGTGCGAGGCCACCGGCGGCGACGGCTCGCAAACGCTGCTCTCGCTCACGTGCGCGGTGGATCCGGTCCTGCTCGAGTCGCTCGTCCCGGCGCGCTTCTCCGTGGAGCGGGCCGAACGCTGGGACCCGCAGGAGCAGGCGGTGGTCGAGGTCGAGTCGCGCACCTTCGACGGCATCGCGACCGATCGCACTGTGCGGCCGGCACGTGACATTGCCGCCGCGGAGGCGATCATCGCCGAGCGAATCGCCGAGGGCGAGCTCACGCTCGACCGGTGGGACGAGTCGGCGGACCAGTGGATCGCCCGTGTGCGCTGCGTTGCGCAGTGGATGCCGGAGCGTGCGCTCATCGCGTATGCCCCTGACGAGATGCGCGTGGTGATGATGGAGATCGCGTCAGGCGCCACGCGATGGAGCCAGGTGCGCGAACGGCCGTGCCTCGACGCGGTGCGCAACGCGCTCTCGCATGAGGAGATCAGGCTCGTGGACCGTGCGGCGCCAACGGAGATCGCGCTGCCCTCGGGGCGCCGCATGAAGGTGCACTACGAGCCGGGCCAGCCCCCGCGAGGACGCGCAAAGGTGCAGGACCTCTACGGGCTCGACCGCAACCCGACGGTGGCGATGGGTCGCGTGCCTGTGCTGCTAGAGATCCTCGGTCCCAACTTCCGCCCGCTGCAGGTCACGGCCGACCTCGCGAACTTCTGGAGCGTGCTCTACCCGTCGCTGCGCAACGAGCTTCGGCGGCGCTATCCCCGCCACGAGTGGCGGTAGCGCGATCCGCTGCAGGCCGACCGGCTACTGCGTGTGCAGTGCCCTCCGCCGCTACGCCTAAGGCCGGCTACTCAAGATCCTCGACGCCGAGGTACGCATCGCCGCCGTGGAAGTGGCGCCGCGGCGAGATGCCCGTACGCGTGCCCTCGCCGAGGTGGGTGGCCTCGTCGCCCGCGAACCGTGCAAGCTTCGGGCACCACACTCGGCGCCCTGCGTGGACATCGTGCACGATCTGCACGGCCTCGTGCACGTCATCCGTGACGCTGAACATGTCGAAGTCGTCGGCGGAGATCGTGGCATGCTTCTCGAGCAGCGTCGTGCGGAGCCAGTCGAGCAGGGGATTCCAGAAGGCGGAGCCCACAAGGACGACAGGGAACGGCACGATCTTCAGCGTCTGGATCAGCGTGAGCGACTCGAACAGCTCATCAAGCGTGCCGAATCCGCCAGGGAAGATGATGAAGCCGCGCGCATGCTTGACGAACATCACCTTGCGGATGAAGAAGTAGCGGAACGTGAGCTCGATCGTCTGGTAGGGGTTGGGCTTCTGCTCGTGCGGCAGTGAGATGTTGAGGCCAACGCTGACGCCCTTCGCCGCGTGCGCGCCCTTGTTGGCAGCCTCCATGATTCCGGGGCCTCCGCCGGTGACGACGGCGAAGCCGCGCTGCACGAGCAGCCGTCCGCACTCCACCGCACGCAGGTAGTCGTTGTGGTCCGGCTTGGTGCGCGCGGAGCCGAACACGGCGATGGCCGGTCCCACAAGCGCAAGCGAGTCGGTGGCGTCGACAAACTCGCTGAGTATGCGCAGCGAACGCCACGCCTCGTGCTGCAACGCCTGCTTGGATGCTGAAGTCATGTGGATCCCTTGCATCGGCACTTGGGGATGCACCGCTCGCGCGAAAGGGCGTCAGTTGCGCAAGTTTTGTGCGTGCAGGCACTTGGGCGCCACGGTTTGAATCGAAGGAGGCAAATTTCTACAATGGCCCGATGGCATCCAAATCCACCGCGCGCAGCAGGCACACAGCTGCGCCCGCGAAGTCTGGGTCATCCGCACGACATGCCGCGAAGGAGGGGTCCGAGCGGTCCGCGACTGCAGCGAGCAGTCCGGCGAAGGCTGCTCCAAAGGCTGCAGCCAAGAAGCCGGCCGGCCCGGCGAAGGCCTCATCGGGCACCGCGAAGCCGGTCGTCGCGGCAAAGGCCCCATCGGGTGCCGCGAAGCCAGCGGACAGGTCGACCGTTGACCGCGACGCGGTGATCAACGGGTACCAGGCGGCCCTCAAGTGGCTGCAGGACCGACCCGACGTCGAGCGCATGCGCGCGGTCGCGAACCCGGCGGCGATCTTCAAGCTCGACCGCATGCGAGCCCTGCTTGCCGCCATGGGCGATCCCCACGAGCAGGTCAAGTGCGTGCATGTCGCAGGCACGGTCGGCAAGGGATCGACATGCGCCATGATCTCGTCGATGCTCGCCGAGTGCGGCTACACAGTGGGCGTCTACACGAGCCCGCACCTGGTGGACCTGCGCGAGCGCATCACGATCAACGGCGCACTGATCTCCAAGCACGACGTCACCGAGGGCCTTCGTGCCGTCCAGGCCGCGGCGACGAAGGCGAAGGTTGACCCGACCTTCTTTGAGGCGATGACTGCGCTTTCGCTCAAGCACTTCGCCGAGCAGGCGGTGGATGTGGCCGTGATCGAGG
Source organism: uncultured Isosphaeraceae bacterium (assembly GCA_964412415.1). Lineage (GTDB taxonomy): Bacteria > Planctomycetota > Phycisphaerae > Phycisphaerales > SM1A02 > ZLKRG44. Next base: position 8,292 of record CAYPOZ010000073.1, read on the forward strand.
TCGGCCTCGGCGGCCGGCTAGACAGCACGAACGTGATCACGCCGCTGGTGTCGGTGGTGACCACGATCGACTTCGACCACACGAAGCTGCTCGGGAACACGCTGCCGGCCATCGCGAAGGAGAAAGCGGGCATCTTCAAGAAGGGCGTTCCCGCGCTCATCTTTGACGCCACCAGCGACGTGAACAGCGCCTTTGCCGAGGCTGCGGAGCAGTCCGGCGCCGACCTGCGCATCGTCAACCGGGACATCGAGTTCTCGAGCCGCTTCTGCGCGACTTCGGACCTCGGCCCGCACACGCGCATCTGCCTCTACACCAAGACCACGCGGCTCGAGCACCTCCCTGTCCCGCTGCCTGGCGAGCACCAGGCGCTCAACTGCGCGCTCGCGATCGCGGCGGTCGATGTGCTCAAGGGTGCGGGCTTCAGCTGCCCCGACGAGAAGGTCACCGCGGGCCTCGCCAAGGTGCGGGTGCCCGGGCGCATGGAGCTCGTGAGCGACCGGCCGCGGATCCTCGTTGACGGGGCGCACAACCCCATCAGCGTCAGCACGCTCATGCGCTGCGTGGGCGCTCACGTGCCCTACGACAGCATGGTGTGCGTGTTCGGATGCTGCATCGACAAGGATGTGGAGGCGATGCTCGACCGCGTAAACCTTGGCGCCGACAAGGTGATCTTCACGCGCGCATCGGGCAACCCGCGCGCTGCCGACCCCCACGAGCTGCAGCGGCGATTCCAGGAGCGCGGCAGCGGCAAGATGAGCCAGGTGGCGCGCACCGTCGGCGAGGCGATCGAGCTCGCGTCGCGCGCGACAAGCCGCGATGACCTCATCTGCGTGACCGGCAGCTTCTACGTGTGCGGCGACGCGCTCCGCTACATCGCGGAGCGCCGTGAGCGCCACGCTGCGGTCACTAGCCAGTGAACGTGCGCGCGCCACGCCCGGTGACGGGCAGCCTGCCATGAACGCCCCCTCGCACGCCGCCGAGCCAGAGACCGCGCACCGCTACACCGCGGCACTCGCGGGTTCGATCGAGCTGCGCTGGCAGGACGAGTGGGAGCGCAGCGGCGCCTTCCGCACGGCGAACCCTGGGGATGCGGGGTTCGATGCCTCGCGGCCCAAGTTCTACGTGCTCGACATGTTCCCGTACCCCTCAGGTGCGGGGCTGCATGTGGGGCATCCGGAGGGCTACACCGCCACCGACATCATCGCGCGCCACAAGCGCATGAGCGGCTTCAACGTGCTTCACCCGATGGGATGGGACGCTTTCGGCCTGCCCGCGGAGCAGTACGCGGTGCAGACCGGCGTGCACCCGTCGGTCACCACGCGCAAGGCGATCGACAACTTCCGCCGCCAGCTCAAGCGGTTCGGGTTCTCCTACGACTGGTCGCGCGAGTTCGGCACGATCGACCCGGGCTACTACCGGTGGACGCAGTGGATCTGGCTGAAGGCGTACCACTCCTGGTACGACCCCGCTGCGCGCAAGGCGCGTCCCATCGACGAGCTCGAGCGCGAGTGCGAGCGCACCGACGAGGCCATCGGCACGCCGCCGCGCCGCTGGTCGCAGTGCACGCCGCTGGAGCGGCAGCAGTTCCTCGACACGCGCCGCCTCGCGTACCTCGGCGAGCAGATGGTGAACTGGTGCCCCGCGCTTGGCACGGTGCTCGCCAACGAGGAGGTCATCGACGGGCGCAGCGAGCGGGGCGGGCATCCCGTGCTGCGCATGCCGCTGCGGCAGTGGATGTTCCGCATCACCGCGTACGCAGACCGGCTGCTCGAGGACCTGGCGCTCGTCGAGTGGCCCGAGTCGACGCGCACGATGCAGTCCGAGTGGATCGGCCGCAGCGCCGGCGCGGAGATCGGCTTTGCGGTCGATGGGCTTGGTCCGCTGCACGTCTTCACCACGCGGCCCGACACCATCTTCGGCGCCACGTACATGGTGGTCGCGCCCGAGCATCCGCTCGTGGCGCACGCAGTTGCGGGCAATGCGTCCGGGCAGGGGGCTGCGGTGGCCGCCTACGCGGATGCCGCCCGCAACCGCGCCGATGTCGACAGGCAGGCAGCGACGAAGGACAAGACGGGCAGATCATTCGGAATAACATGATTCATACCACGCGCGATGTCGGCATCGGCCTGGAAAGCTCGATCAATGTCATGGTGTACAATAACACCCTCTTTACCGAGA
>CAYPOZ010000073.1:10479-10930 GCA_964412415.1 uncultured Isosphaeraceae bacterium
AGGCAGGCAGCGACGAAGGACAAGACGGGCGTGTTCACCGGGCTCGAGGCCGTGAATCCTGCGACGGGCGCGTGCATCCCGGTGTGGACCGCCGACTACGTGCTCATGGGATACGGCACCGGCGCGATCATGGCGGTGCCCGCGCACGATGAGCGCGACTTCGAGTTCGCGCAGGCGTTTGGGCTCCCGGTGCGGCAGGTGGTGGAGATCGCGGGCCAGCCGTGGACCGGCGATGCGGCGACCGCAGGCGATGGCGTGGCCATCAACTCCTGCGGCCCGCGCGTGTCGATCGACGGCCTGCCGACCGCGGACGCGAAGGAACGCATCATCGCGTGGCTCGAGTCGTGCGGCGCAGGCGTGCGACGCACGAACTACCGGCTGCGCGACTGGCTCTTCAGCAGGCAGCGGTACTGGGGCGAGCCGTTCCCGGTGGTGTACGACGAGCAGGGCA
>CAYPOZ010000074.1:0-2519 GCA_964412415.1 uncultured Isosphaeraceae bacterium
CGCGCGCAGCTTGCAGATCTCCTCGAAGAACTCGTTGTGGCTGTTGAAGAAGAAGGAGAGCCGCGGGGCGAACGCGTCGACATCAAGGCCGCGCCGCTTGCCGGCCTCCACGTACTCCATGCCGTCGCGCAGCGTGAACGCAAGCTCCTGCGTCGCCGTCGATCCGGCCTCCCGGATGTGGTAGCCCGAGATGGACACCGAGTTCCACTTGGGCATGTGCTGCGCCGCGAACTCGATCGTGTCCACCACGAGCTTCACCGAGGGCTCAGGCGGGTAGATGAACTCGTTCTGCGCGTGGAACTCCTTGAGGATGTCGTTCTGAAGCGTGCCGCCGAGGCTCGCGACCGGGATCCCACGCTCCTCGGCCATCGCGATGTACATCGCCCAGATGATGGCCGCAGGCGCGTTGATCGTCTGGCTCACCGTCACCTCCCCGATCGGGATGTCGGCATACAGGCGCGCCATGTCGTCGATCGTCGAGATCGCCACGCCGCAGCGACCGACCTCGCCGACCGACAGCGCATCGTCGGAGTCGCGGCCCATGAGCGTGGGAAGGTCGAATGCGGTCGAGAGGCCGGTGTTTGCCTTGGTGCCCTTGGCGTTCTCGAGCAGGTACTTGAAGCGGCGGTTGGTGTCTTCGGCGCTGCCAAAGCCCGCGAACTGGCGCATCGTCCAGAGGCGCGAGCGGTACATCGTCTTGTGCACCCCACGCGTGAACGGGAACGTGCCCGGCTCGCCGATGCGCGGATGCGGCTTCGACGAGTCGTGCGGGTCGGTCGTGCCCACAGCATCGGGCCCGTAGCGCTCGTCGACCACGTACCCCGACAGGGTCACGGTCTCGGGGTCAACGCCTGAGGTGCGTCCGGCCGCCACCTTGCCGGTGCGTACGGATCCGGAGGGCGAGGCGCCTGACTGGCCCGCGGTGGTGGTGACGATGCCTGTGGAGTCGCTCCGGGCGGAGTCAGCCGATGGGGTCGATGAGGGGTTCATGGAGTGCCTTTGGGGTGCCTTCGCGGATGCCTTTGGCGCAGATTGACCGCAGGAAACCGCCGGTTCCTGATGGTATCGACACAGCCCTGCCCGCAGATGCACTTCGGGCTCGACCCGCCTCCGGGCAACCCAGGGCATCACGGGGCATCACGATGGCGGCTCGCCCAGCGGGCGGGTCGATGACTGGTCAGCGTCCCGTGGACCGTTGCGAGGAAAACAGGGAACGCCGCTTGGCCGCGCCGGCGCCAGCACCGGCGGGAGCTCCCCCACCGTGTCCGCCGCCCGAATGGTGCCCGCTGCCGCGCGAGCCCCCATGCCGAGGACCATCGCTGCGACCACCCGACCGATCGGACTGTCCGCCGCCGTGCATCGGACCGTCGCTCCGGGCACCGCCGCGCCGACCGCCATCGCGGTGCGCCGACTCGTGCCGCGCTCCGGGACCGCGGCCACCTCGCCCCTTGGCGTGGGCGGGCCGAGGCGACGCACGCGTCACTGGCGCATCAGCCCCAACGGCCTCGGGAGTGACTGTCATCTCCGCGGGCCGAGTGCCGATGAGCTTCTCGATCTGGCGCATCAGCGAGTTCTCGTCCTTGCCACAGAGCGTGATCGAGATGCCGGTCGCGCCGGCACGTCCGGTGCGGCCGATCCGGTGCACGTACGCCTCGGGCTCCACGGGCACATCGAAGTTGATCACGTGCGACACGCCGTCGACATCAATGCCGCGCGATGCGACATCCGTCGCCACGAGCACACGCACTCCGCCCGAGCGGAAGGCATCGAGCGCCCGCTGCCGCTGGTTCTGTGCCTTGTTGCCGTGGATCGCGGCCGCGGAGATGCCAGCACCCTCGAGCCGGCGCACCACCTTGTCGGCACCATGCTTGGTTCGCGTGAACACCAGCGTGCGGGTCGCCGACGCATCGCGCAGGAGCGCATGAAGGGTGCCCTGCTTGGCCTCGCGCTCGCAGCGCACGATGCGCTGCTCGATCTTCGGCGCAGCCGATGCCACGGCCGCCACGGCCACGCGCACCGGATCGCGCAGCAGGCTCTCCGCAAGGTGCGCCACTTCCTTGGGCATCGTGGCGGAGAACAGCAGCGTCTGCCGACTCGCAGGCACCGACTTGGCGATCCGGCGGATCGGCTGGATGAAGCCCATGTCGAGCATGCGGTCGGCCTCGTCAAGAACGAGGATCCGCACGTCCTTCAGTGTCAGCACCCCCTGCTCCATCAGGTCGATGAGGCGACCCGGCGTGGCCACCAGGATGTCGCAGCCGCGGCGCAGCGCCCGCTCCTGGTGGTACTGGCTCACGCCGCCGAAGACGACCTCGGTGCGCAGCGGAAGGTGACGGCCATAGGCGCGCAGGCTGTCGGCGATCTGGGTCGCAAGCTCGCGCGTCGGGGAGAGGATCAGGGCGCGTGGGTTGCGCGACGGCGCACCCATCGACTCGAGACGGTGCAGCACAGGCAGCGCGAACGCGGCGGTCTTGCCGGTGCCCGTCTGGGCGCATCCCAGCAGGTCACGTCCCGCCGCT
>CAYPOZ010000074.1:2529-10912 GCA_964412415.1 uncultured Isosphaeraceae bacterium
CGTTCGCGGCCGTGGAGTCCGTTGGCGCGCGCGAACGCGGCTGTCGCCTGCTCGTGCGCCGCGCACTTGCCGTCGAGCAGCGCGAGCAGGTCCTTGCCGGCGAGCAGGCTCGGGATGGCCTTCGCCTGGATCGGCGTTGGCGTGGTGTAGCCCTCGTCAGCGAGGGCGCGAATCAGGGAAGCAGAGAGAGACAGGTCGGCAAACGACATTGAGAGAGAGACTCCGCCGGGCGCCTTGGGCGGCCGGTCTGGTGATGGCGCGTTGCTCGCGCCACGCGCGTGCCGACGAACCGAATCGGTCAATGTAGTCGGGAATCCGCGGTTCCCACCATGAAATGTCAATAAATGCGTGCGTGCGCCCCTCAGGATCCGCCTGCCGCACTAGCCTGCGGACGCGCTGCAGAGACACAGCGCCGGAGCCACTCCGCATCAGGACGACCGCATCGCGCCTCACGCGTCCATCCCCGCTCCACGCGCCACCAAGCCGGTGCTGCTCTTCTGGCGCTATGCACTTCCGATCGCACTGATCCACCTGCTCGCGCTGCTGGCGTTCGTTCCCGCCCTCTTCTCGTGGACCGGGCTCATCGCGTGCCTGCTTGGCTTGCACGTCTTCGGCCAGGCGATCACGATGGGCTACCACCGGCTCCTCGCCCACCGCAGCTTCGACGTGCCGCGATGGTTCGAGCATGGCCTGGTCCTCATGGCGCTCTGCTGCATGGAGGACACGCCTGCACGGTGGGTCGCCACGCACCGCATGCACCACGCGCACAGCGACGAGGAGGACGACCCGCACAGCCCGCTCGTCACCTTCGCGTGGGGCCACATGGGATGGCTGATGCTCGTCAACCGCGACCTTCACGGACTCCCGAGCTACGACCGCTTCGCGCGCGACGTGCTCCGGGACCGCTGGTACATGTCGCTCGAGAAGAGGCCCTGGAGCCCACTGCTCGTGTATGTGCTGCAGGCTGCGCTTTTCGCTGCAGCAGGATGGGCGATCGGCGCACTCGCGGGTCCGGCGGCCGACGCCTGGATGATGGCCGCAAGCATGGTGGTGTGGGGCGTGCTCGTGCGCACCGTGCTTGTGTGGCACATCACGTGGAGCGTGAACTCGCTCACGCACCTCTTCGGCTACCGCAACCACCACGACACCGGCGAGAACAGCCGCAACAACTGGCTTGTGGCGCTGCTCGCCGCCGGCGAGGGATGGCACAACAACCACCACGCCGATCCTGCCGCATGCTCGGTGCAGCACCGCTGGTGGGAGCTTGACGTCACCTACTGGGAGATCCGCGCGCTCAAGGCGCTCGGCATCGTGCGCGCAATCACGCCCGCGCGTGCCCAGCGAGTGGCGTACGCCACCGCGGCGGCTGCCTCCCGCGTATCCACGCGCTCCGCCCTCCCCTCCTCCAAGCGGGCACGGTCCGTCGTTGAGGTGACCACGGACCCGTCCCAGTTCGCGGGCGCCGCCGCATCCGCGCCGCCCGGCGCGCTCGCTCAGCCCGCCTTCGGCGACGAGTAGTCGTACACGCCGCGCCCGGCCTTGTCGCCCAGGCGGCCCGCCGTCACCAGCTCGCGGAGCTTGGGGTTCGGGAAGTACTTGGGGTTCCCCAGCTCCCTGTAGAGCACCATCATGATGTCGTGACACACGTCGAGGCCGATGAAGTCGGCTAGGCGCAGCGGACCCATCGGGTGGTTGCACCCGAGCTTCATGATCTCGTCGATGTGCTCGGGCTGCGCCACGCCGTGCATCCACGCTTCGAAGGCCTCGTTGATCATCGGCATCAGCACGCGGTTGGACACGAAGCCCGCCCGGTCATTCGCCGGCACCGGCGTCTTGCCCATCGCCTTCGCGAGGTCGATCGTGCGCTGCAGCGTCTCGTCGCTGGTGGCCAGGCCGCGGATCACCTCCACGAGCTTCATCACAGGCACGGGGTTGAAGAAGTGCATGCCGATCACGCGGTGCGCATCGTCGCCCACGGCCGCTGCGATCTGCGTGATCGAGATGCTTGACGTGTTCGTGGCGAGCACCGCACCCTTTGGGAACGCGTCGCGCATCTTCGTGAAGAGCTGCGCCTTGAGCTGCGGGTTCTCGCTCGCAGCCTCGATCGCCCAGTCGGCGGACTTCGCCTCGGCCATGTCGGTCACGTAGCAGATGCGCTTGAGCGCGGCATCGGCATCGGCCTGCTGCATCTTGCCCTTCTCCACAAGGCGCGCGAGGCCCTTCGCGTGACCCGCCTTGGCCTTGTCGAGCTGCGCCTGGCTCACATCCACCTGGATGGCGCCGATGCCCGACTGCGCGGCGGTGAGTGCGATGCCGGAACCCATGGTCCCGGCTCCGATGACGGCGATGGTCTTGACGCTGGACATGGGGCGGGCAAGGGTAGCACGGCAGTCCTCGCGCAGACCACGCCGACACGACGGCTCCGCGGCGCCCACGCTGCGCTCGTGCGAGAGCGGCGCGCATGCGCCCGCTCGACAGTCCACTGCTCGCGCGGGACCATGCCCCGCATGACCTCCGTCTCCGTGTCCGTCGACATCGCCGCTACGCAGCAGGCCGTGTGGGAGTGCATCACCGACATCGAGCACGCGCACGCGCAAAGCCATGGCAGCGACTACCGCTGCACGCTGCGCGTCGAGCCCACCGCTGAAGGCAGCACGCTCTCATTCCACTTCAGTGCCACACCGCTCACGCTTATGGCCAAGATCATGGGCACACTCATGGCACCGCTGATGCGGGGCGCCATCACGAAGGCGCTGCAGGGCGACCTCAACGCGATCAAGGCCGCATGCGAGAGACCGTCATGAGCGCTCCGTTCGATGCGCACTCGTTGCGCGACCGGCTTGCCCGCTTCCCTGTCGCGCTCAAGGCGCTTGCCTCAACCGCATCGGCCACCGACGCACGGTGGAAGCCCGCACCTGGGCACTGGTCGATCCTCGAGACATGCTGCCATCTCCTCGATGAGGAGCGAGAGGATTTCCGTGTGCGCATCGAGCTGACGCTCTCCGATCCGCCGGCAGCGTGGCCGCGGCTCGATCTGGAGGGGATCGCCGAGAGGCGCCGGTACAACGAGCAGGACCTTGAGGCGACCCTCGCCGAGTTCGCCCTGGCTCGCGCGGCGAACCTCGCGTGGCTTGACTCGGTGCGGCCGTACGCGGACTTCACGAGGGCGTACGTGCACCCAAAGTTCGGCCCGTTGGGCGGCGCACGACGCACTGCACGCCCGCCAGGTCTCCCGCCGCCTTCACGACCTCGCCATCCGCGATGCCGGACCGTACGAAGTCGCCTACGCAGGCGAATGGTGAGGCGACGGCGAAGGTGCGGGGCTTCGCCCGCTCGGGCTCAGCCCTTCCAGTGAAGGTCCGTCGGGCCGGTGTAGTCCGCGAGCGGACGGATGATCCGGTTGTTCGCGTGCTGCTCCATGATGTGCGCGCACCATCCGGTGATGCGGCTCGCCACGAAGATCGGCGTGTACTGCGGCACGGGGATGCCCATGATGAAGTAGGTCATGCCGCACGGGAAGTCCACGTTGGGGTGGATGGTCTTGTCGCGCAGCATGATCGCCTGCACCTCGTCGCCAAGGTCGAACCACTTCTTCGCGCTCGGCCCGAGCTTCTCGGCGAGCTTGAGGCCCTCGCGGCGCAGGATGCCCGCGCGGTGGTCGCCGTTCTTGTAGACGCGGTGCCCGAATCCCATCAGCTTGCGCTTCTCGGCGAACGCGCGCGTCATCCAGGCCTCGACGCTCATCTTCCCGCCCGCGCAGTCGCGGTCGATGTCCTTGAGCATCTCCATCGCCTGCTCGTTCGCGCCGCCGTGCAGCGGACCCTTGAGCGCACCGATGCCGCCGCAGACCGCGCTGTGCATGTCAGTCTCGGTGCTTGCGATCACTCGGCACGAGAGGCTCGCGTCAGGCTCGACCGGTGCCTGCCCGTCGAGCGTGCGCTGGCACACGCCGATCACCGTCGGGATCTGGGCGAGCAGGCGCTTGGCCTTGCGCAGCTCGGCGGCGGGCGAGTTGTCCTCGCACTCAGGATCAAGATGCGAGAGCAGCGACACGCCGGTGCGCAGGATGCTCATCGGGTGGGCCTTGGGGGACTCCTTGCATACGCGCACGATCGCGTCGCGCACGCTCGCCGGGATCGGACGCATCGCGGCAACCTCAGCCTTGAAGGCCGCAAGCTCCGCCGCGCTCGGCTTGTGGCCGATCAGCAGCAGGAAGGCAACCTCCTCGAAGGTCGCGTTCGCGGCGAGGTCCGCGATCTCGTAGCCGCGGTAGATCAGCTGCGTCTGGTTGACCGCGCACACGGAGGTCTCGCCCACCGTCTGGCCGGCAAGGCCGCGCGTGTCGACGGGCTTGGAGGAAGATGGTGTGGGGGCAGATGCGGTCGCCATGGCGGGTCTCCTTGGGAATTCAGTGGGATTCGCGATGGTAGCGCGATCGGCACCCCGGACAGACAATGCGCGAATGCTTCACAGAACGCTTCGTGCAGCCCTTGCGGCCGCGCTTCCGGCCCTGTTCGCGCTCGCCTGCGGCACCGAACGCGGCATTCAGGCCCCGGCGCCTGCCGCACCATCAGCTGACACCCGGCAGGCCGCCCTCTGGCTCGTCGGCGACTGGTCGAGCGCTGAGCAGTCCGCGACCGACCCCTCGTTCCGTGACATCGTCATCCACATCAGACCGATGTGGACGGACCGCACCGACGGCATGTGGATGTACGTCGAGCAGGCCATGGCGTCAGCCGCAGACCGCCCCTACCGCCAGCGCGTCTACCAGATGGTCACCGCACCCGACGGCACCACGGAAAGCCGCATCTTCGAGCTGCCCGGCGATCCGCTTGTGCACGCCGGCGCATGGACGCAGCCAAAGCCGCTCGATGACCTCGAGCCTGAGCTGCTCGTGCCGCGCACGGGATGCACGGTGCACCTCACTCGCGAGAAAGGTGGATCGTTCAGCGGCGCCACCCGCAGCGGAGAGTGCGCCACCGACTACCAGGGCGCCACGTACACGATGAGCGACGTCACGCTGTCGTCCGGAGAGCTCGTCACATGGGACCGCGGATACGACGCGGCCGGCACGCAAGTGTGGGGCTCCACGAAGGGTCCTTACACCTTCAGGCGATTCGCAGCGGCGAAGTGAGTCTCCTCCCGCACCCTGCGCTGCCGCCGACGCACGCGCGGCGTGTCGGCGGGCGCTAGTGCCCTGCGGGGAAGTCCCACTGCTGACCGGGCGTGTAGCCGAGCAGCTCGTAGAGCTCCGCGCGAGTCTGCATGCGTGGCAGCGACGACTCCATCGAGTCGGTGCGCTTGAGGTCCGCGAGGCCTTCCTCCACCGCGCGCATCGCAAGACGCATCAGCGACAGCGGGTAGATCACGATGCGGTACCCGAGCTCGCCAAGCCTCAAAGACGTGATGTGCCGCGTCTTGCCGAACTCGGTCATGTTCGCAAGCAGGTGCCCTGGGCTGCGGCGCGCGAACTCGGCGAACTCGCCCTCGTCGTGCAGGCCCTCCGGGAAGATCACGTCGGCGCCGGCCTCGCGGTAGAGGTTCGCGCGCGCCACTGCATCGTCCATGCCCGTCACATGACGCGCGTCGGTGCGCGCGATGATCACGAACTCGGGCGACGGGCGGTGCGCGGCCATCGCGGCCACCTTGTCGGCCATCGCGCTCGCCGGCACAAGGTCCTTGCCGTCGAGATGGCCGCAGCGCTTGGGGAACACCTGGTCCTCCACATGCAGCGCGGCCGCGCCAGCGCGTGCGTACTCGACCACAGTGCGCACTGCGCTCTCTACCTCGCCATATCCCGTATCCGCGTCGGCGATCACGGGAAGCCCGCTTGCGTCCGCGATCTCCCGGATCGTGCGGCACACCTCTGTCATCGTGAGCAGCCCGATGTCGGGATAGCCCGCGACGTTCGCTGTCGCGCCGCCCGACACGTAGCACGCCTCGAATCCCGCGCGCGCCACAGCCCGCGCGACAAGTGCGTTGAATGCGCCGGGGACGACGACCGTGCCGCGCTCCATCGCATTGCGCAGCCGCATCCCCGGGTCGGTGCGGATGTGAGGTGTGTGCCTGCCCTGACTCATGCGATTCACGGTAGCAGAGGCGATCGCCGGCAGTTCACGGCGGCGGCGGCTCAGGTCGGCGCGGCGCCTGCGGCGGACCGTCCTTGCGCACGACCTGCCACACAAGCGGCGCCTCGGGGTCTGGTCGCGTCGCGAACCACTCGACCCGCATGTCGCCGCCATCGAGTCCTTCGGTGGCCACACTCGCCAGCTCGCCGGGCGCTCGCTCAAGCACGAACCTCGGTCCAGGCGCCACGCGCGCGCCCTCCTGCACCGGTGCAGGAGGCCACGCGCCTCCCGGCACCGAGAAGGAACCCGGCACCGCAGCGCTCACCACCGACCATCCGGGGCGTGCCACGCGCGGCCACGTGAACCGCCGATCCGAGAGGCTCTTGGCGAGCGCCGCGAAGTCCTCGGGCTCCTCGCCATCGGCGCGCACCGCGCGCAATCCCTCCGCCAGGAACGCGAGTCGCTCAAACGCCGTCTGCCTCGCATCGGCGGGCTCTTGCGCGGCGAACTTCCGCCACGCGTCGCCGAATGCAGCCCAGTCGCCATCACGGTGAAGCCCGATGATGTCTGAGACGGCGACCGCCGGCTCGGCGCCATCGTTGAGGGCGCGCGCGAGCCGCGCGAGGCGCCTCGCACCATCTGACTGGTCCATCGATGCCACGAACCTCACGAGCGATGACGCCAGCTCGTGCTGGATCCCATCACCCTCTGAGGCTTGCGCTGCAAACTCGCGGACGGCTCGGCCAATCAGGCCCTTGGCCAGCGCGGCGGCCGGTTGACGCTCGAGCTCGGCCCGAACCGCGCTCACGGCCGCTTCACCTGCAGCCATCGGAGGCGATCCGAGCGGCACTCCTGCGCGCCGTGCGACTGCGTCGCCCGTGCCGGCAACGATCCACGGCGCAAGCTCCGCGCCCATCGCGACCGCACACGCCTCGTCGACTGCCGCCACCCGCAGCGCACGGGCGACCTCCTGGGGAGGCAGGTCCTCGATCACGCAGGCGATGCCGCGACCGGTCGGCGAGGCGAACGCATGGCCTGGGGCCACCCCATTCACGGCGAAATGCACGCGCAGCGTGTCCAGGAAGTCATCGCGCAGCACGAACACGAGACCGTAGAGCGGCTCGTGCGACCGCGGCCGCATCGCCCCAAGCAGTGCCGCGGTGTCATCAGCGCCCGCAGCGATCTCGGCCGCAACAGCCTGCACCTGCGCACGCGTCGCGTCGCTTCGGAACACACGCCTCGACCCTGGGAGGCTCGCTCGGGCGGCCTGGGTTCGCTCCCACCAGCTCGCCTGAGCGCGCCGTGGTTGAGCGGACTGCGGTTGCGCCATTACGCCCCGATCAATGCACACACTGACCACGCACCACGCAAGCCCAATAAGAACGGCTTCCGTCAGTCGCAAGCGGCGATGTGTCCATCCACCACCCAAACGTACCCGCGCCAAGAAGCAGAAAACTTGAGAAATTGTGGACTGAGCATGGAACACTTGGGCCTCTCTATGCGAAGATACGCATGAGCCCCCTTCTGGTAAGGACAGACGAGGGCTCAATCACGTGAGTGCTGTTTCGACCTTTGGTAGATGGATGGAATAAGGGACTTCCAGATACCAATTCGGAGCAAGAGGAAAAGGGCTTGGTCTGACGCTGAACCTCAGTTTCAAACTCCTGAGGAGACAGCGCACAACCGAAGCAGCACCGTAGTGAGGAGTGCACGAGGGAAAAAGGGAGGCCGGCCGCGAACCGAAAAGGGCGCGGCCGCGCCTGCTTTTTGGGCATCCCACAACCCTATACTCGCCTCCCCGCCGCCAGGGCGCACTGCACTGGCGCACTGCACTGGCGCCCCAACAGCGCGAGGAGCCACCAACAATGCCGCTGCGCATGAACCCCATCCATTTCCGTGCCGTCGCCGCAGTGCTTGCCGCATGTGCAGCACCAGCCCTGGGGCTCGCCTCCGTGCCAGCCCCGACGCACGCAGGCGCTCTCCAACCGAGCCAGGCTGACGTCGTCCCGGCAACCGAGCAGGCCGATGTCCGCTCCCTTGAAGCGACACGCGCAGAGCTCGACCGCCAGTTCATCATTGGCCCGACCAAGCTCGATGCGCTGAAGCTCCGCAGCAGGTGGCAGACCGAGGTGGCCCTACCCGCTGGCACGACCCTCAAGCGGGTGTTTGCCCCAGCCGGCGACTCCATCTTCGTGCAGGATTCGGGCAATGGGATCACGCGCCTCAAGGCGGACTCCGGCAACAGGATCTGGCGTGATGTGGTGGGCGCACCGAAGGACACTGTCCTCGGCGTCGAGCGCGGCGACGGCCTGCGC
>CAYPOZ010000075.1:0-1885 GCA_964412415.1 uncultured Isosphaeraceae bacterium
CGCTCGCCGCCGGCCCTGGGGCGAACAGCCGCCACTCGATCGGCTACGTGGTCGTCGGCGGACTGCTCATCGGCACCACCATCACACTGCTGCTCACGCCCACGCTCTATGTGGTCGTGGAGACGATCCGAGAGAGGTTCGGAGGCGTCGATCCGGTGCGCATCCGCAAGCGGCTCGCCGAGGACATTCACTCGGAGCCGGCTGCCGATTCGGCGTCCGGCGATCGAGATGCCCATCGCTAGCATGGCCCGAATGCCGCCTGCTGGGCTCTCAGGTCGCAGCCGCACCCTTATCCGCCGGACACTTGCACCGTGCGCCGCAATGCTGGCGATTGCGGGATGCTCGTCCGCGCCACAGCCCGCCACCAATGCCGAGCAGCTCCGGTCGAGCGTGCAGCTCTCTGCCCGCCTGCTTGATGCGTCCGATGTGGCGTCCGCCGCGTTCAACCGCATGGTGGGCAATGCACTGCTGAACGGCGACCCTACGCGCACGGTCTGGTCGTACATGTACTCCCGCGCGGAGGCCACGTCGTACATCCGGTCGCTTGCGCTCGGTGCCGACCCGGGCGGTGCCCTGGTGGACCTCTACGTCTACTCGCAACTGTCCTTGTGGGCGTGCGAGAACCGTGTCCGCGCCTACCCCGAGCTGCCGCTGACGCCGTGCGATCCGACCTTTGGCGTGCTCCGCGAGGAGGTGCTGCAGATCGCACGCGATTACATGACTCCAGAGAAGCTTGCGCGGGTGGATCTCGCGATCGACCGATGGAAGCAGGCGCACCCTGACCAGCACGTGATCGGCCTGATACGGCTGTCTGACCTGGCTGACTCGAGCGGCACTGCCCCGATCGTGCTCGCGCAGGTGGCACCGAGCATGTTCAGCCCCGTGACTGAGGCGGCCCAGCAGCTCCAGGAGGCCCGGCTGCTTGGCTACCAGGCGCTCTGGCTGGCCAGCCGCCTTCCCACGACAGTCGGCTGGCAGCTGGACGCCACCATCTACGGCACGATGACAAGCGAGCCTGCCACGAGGGCGCTGGCCGATCTCGGATCGCTCAGCGGCGGCATTTCCCAGGCGCACCAGGTCCTCGCAGCGCTCGCGGCGTCAAACGCCACCCTCTCCTCTCACGCAGAGGCATTGGGGGGTCGGGTCGAGGAGCTGGAGAAGTCCGTATCGGCGCTCGGCGGCGGACTCAGCAGCAACCTCACTGGCGTCTCCTCCTCCCTCGGCAACCTCGGCACCGAGGTGCGCGAGCTTGATGGCGCCGACCAGCTGGCGACACGAGTCGTGCGGCAAGCGGCATGGTCTGGAGTCGCGCTCATCGCGTTCGCCGCCGGCAGCCTGGCGCTGGTGCTCTGGTCGCACAGGCACCATTCGCGGCGCGCATCGCCAAAGCCGGACTGAGGAATCGCGCCTTTCAGCAGCTGCGACCCGCTGAAACTGCGCGCTTAGCGCCACCGCACGGCCACGATCGCCTCGAACTATGCCCGATGATCAGTCGCGCGGACGGTCGCGCGGCGGCGGGAACGCGGAGATGGCTTGCGCCGGCGGCGTCTGCGGAAGCACTACCGGATCGGGCACAGGCGCAGCAGGCGACTCTGGAAGCTCGACCGTGCCCTGCGCCGTCGTGCCGATCTGGATACGAGCCGCGCCGGACGGGTCCATGTACTGCGTGAGCGCATTGCCGCTCATCGTTGTGGCGATGCCGATGCGCTCCACGCCACTGAGGTCCCACAGCGAGAGTCCGGTGTACCCGTCGGGCGCCGTACGCGCGGCCATCCGCGACTTTCCGTCCTTGTCCCACCAGGCCATCGTCACGTCGCCTTGCGAGTCGGCGGAGACGCCGAATCGAATGGCCGAGGAGGGATCCTTCCAGTGCATCTCGGCGACT
>CAYPOZ010000075.1:1936-7456 GCA_964412415.1 uncultured Isosphaeraceae bacterium
CCTCGATGCGCTCGATGCCGGACTGATCCCAGAACGAGAGCCCCGAGTAGCCGTCCTTGAAGGTGCGCATGCTCATGCGGTTCTTGCCAGCGGGATCAGCCCACAGCATCCCGGCGAACCCGTCAGCGAGGGTGCGTGCCTCCATCCGTCGCTTGCCATCAGGATCAGACCATGTGACGGCGCTCGAACCGTCGGCAGCGCTTCCCATCGAGAGGCGCTCTGCACCATTGGCATCACGCACCGCATATGACGCGCGGCCATCCGCGAGGGTCGCTGCGGTCAGGCGCTGCTTCCCGGAGGCGTCGCTCCACGACACGCCAGCCTCGCCCTCTGCGGCCGCGAACACGCTCGTGCGCGCGGTGCCCTGGCCGTCGAGAAGCGTGAGTCCTACGTTCCCGTCGGGCGCGACGCCCGCGAGCATCCGCGACTTCGCGTTTGCGTCGGACACGCTCAGCCCTGCCGCACCATCCGCGGCCACCCCGAGCGTGGCACGCTGGCGACCCGAAGAATCCGTCCATGCCGCGACCGACTGACCGTCGCCCATCGCGCGCAGCGCCATTCGCGGCTTCCCCGCGGCATCCGCGAGCTCGAGTGCCGGGCTGCCGTCCTTGCCTGCAGCAGCCGCAATGCGGGCCACTCCCTGTGCGTCCGAGAGCAACAGCCGCGCACCATCGGATGACACGCCAAGCGCAGCACGCGAGACGCCGCTCGCATCCGCGAGAGAAACGGTGGGATTCGCACCCGCGGGATCTGCAGCGCTGCGCAGCGCCAGCCTCCTGGAGTCCGCGAGCGCGATCGATGCGGCGCCGTCGGCAGCCATGCCGGCAACGAGCCGGCTCGTGCCGCCGGAGTCACGCAAGGACATCTCGGGCCGGCCATCGGCCTGCGTCGAGATCCCGGCACGCATAGCCCTCGACGCGTCGCTGAGCGCGACCGTTGCACTTCCGTCCGCCGCCGAGCCCATCGATGCGCGCGGCGACCCATCAGCAGCCGTGACGGTCACCGCCGATGTCCCATCGGTCGCCGTCGCCATCGATGCGCGCATGGTGCCCTTCGCGTCCGAGAGCGAAAGCGATCCACTGCCGTCGGCTGCAGCTGCAGCGACAATCTGCGGCGTGCCATCCACGCTGCGCCACGAAAGGCCGATGCCGCCCTGCGCATCCACCGATCCAACAAGGCGCTCGCGCCCTTGGGCATCGATCACCACAAGCTCGCGCATTGAGACTCGCCGGTATTGCGCGTCCTCCTTCATGAGCACGCGCACGCCGACCCCCAGCCCGGCCACCGCACATACCAGCAGGACGATCAGGATCTTGCTCATCCGCGCGCCCTTCTCGAGCGCCCGGATCCGCCGCATGAGGTCTTCATCCATGCGCGGCAGGGTAAATCACTCCCGCACGCAGCGTCGGATGGCGGAGACCGACCCGCTGGCATGGTCTTTGCGGCGCGTTCCGCGCGTGTCCGCTGTAGAATTCCGGCTCCGCCAGCAGTCAAGCGGCACTTTCGCAACCCCGGGACCGGAGACCCATCATGGCCCATCATCACGATCACACCCTGCAGCGCCTCTTCGCCCACCCGACCTCGCACAACATCCACTGGCGCGATGTCGTGCACCTGCTCGAGCACCTTGGTGCGCGCTGCGAGGAGACCAAGAAGGACCACCTCAAGGTCTTCCTGAACGGCAAGGAGATGAGCTTCAAGGTCCCGCATGCGGGCGGTCACACGCTCGAGGACAACCATGAGATCTCCCTGATCCGCAAGTTCCTCAAGGATTGCGGCTGCGCCCCGGCGGCCGAAGGCTCCCACTGAGCCTGAACGGCTTACCCTCCGATCCAAGGAGCCAGTCATGAGTACGACACCTGAATCCACCGGCTACAACCAGCTCGAGGCAGAGTTCCACAAGCGCGAGAAGGAGGCGCTCGAGAAGCTCCGCGCCGACCTTGACGCCAAGCGCAAGGCCACGCAGCAGTCGGCAGCCCAGGCCGCGCACTGGATGCGCTGTCCCAAGTGCGGCGGCCGGATGCAGGAGAAGGCGCTCGAGAACGTGATGGTGGACCAGTGCACCAGCTGCAACGGCGTCTACTTCGATGCCGGCGAGCTGGAGATCCTGATCAAGCACGCGAAGCCGGGCGGCACGCTGCTGACGCGCCTCTTCGGGCGCTGATGCGCACCGTGATGGACAGGCAACTGGACGCTGGGCGCGAGACGCCAGCGCCACGCTGCGGCATGCGGGCATCCGTGCCCCTCAGGGCGATGACGGTGCTCATCGCCCTGCATTCGGCTATCGGTTGCGGCGCTCCCCCGCACGTCGCCAGTGCCCCCGCGCCGGATCCCACTGCCACTTCGGATGCGTTCCGTGCCGGTGACGGGCATCCCATCTACCGGATTCCATCGATCGTGCGCTGCGGCGGCGGAACGCTCGTCGCATTCGCCGAGGGCCGCAGCACGCTCGCCGACAATGGGTCGAATGACCTTGTGTGCGTCCGGAGCCGCGACGGAGGAATCACCTGGACCGCACCTGACACCATCCTCGATCTCGAAGGACGGAGCCTCAACAACCCGTGCGCGATCGCCCTTCGCTCGGGCCCGCATGCAGGCCGCATCGTGCTGATGGCCCAGAGCTACCCGACCGGATGCGGCGAGGGCTGCGTGCAGGAGGGGCTTGTGCCTGGCCGTGACTGCCGCTCGATCGTGATGCACAGCGATGATGGAGGACTCACATGGAGCGACCCCCGTGACATTTCCGAGTCGGTGAAGCGAGCGACGGGCGTCACAAGCGTGGCGTGTGGCCCAGGCATCGGCATCCAGCTTCGCGGCGGCGTGTACGCGGGCAGGCTCGTGATGCCATTCAACGAGGGACCGGCATGGTCATGGAACGTGTACGCCGCCATCAGCGACGACTGCGGCGACACGTGGCAGATGGGCGAGATCGCTCCACGCGCATGTGATGCGCGGCCCAACGAGGTGCAGGTCGCAGAGTGCGACGACGGATCGCTGCTGCTCGTGTCGCGCCGGTTCGGCGGCGCGGCGCAGCGGCTCACGGCACGAAGCGCAGACGGCGGCCAGTCATGGACACCTCTTGTGCCCGACTCCCACCTTCCGGATCCAAGCTGCATGGGAGGGCTGATCGCCATCGGCGGTGCCGGCGACACGCTGGTGTGCACCGGTCCGTCGCAAGCCAATGCACGGATGCACGGCAAGGCATGGGTATCGCACAACTGCGGCGCCTCATGGGATGCCGGCACCACGATCGATGCGGGACCCTTCGCCTACAGCGTGCCTATCGAGATCGCACCGGACAAGATCGGCATCCTGTGGGAGGCCGACCGCACGGGCACCATCCGATTCACGCACCTGCCAATCAGAAGTCCAGCTTGATGCCCGCGTAGACGCGGACATCGTCAGGGTTGTC
This sequence comes from uncultured Isosphaeraceae bacterium, assembly GCA_964412415.1. GTDB lineage: Bacteria > Planctomycetota > Phycisphaerae > Phycisphaerales > SM1A02 > ZLKRG44. The sequence continues at coordinate 5,349 of CAYPOZ010000075.1, forward strand.
GCCCGCAGGAACGTTCGACTGGTACTGGTAGCGCAAGCCGCCGAGGAACGAGAGCCCGAGCGAAGGGTCGATCTTCACGCTCCACTCGGCCCTCGCAAGGAGCAGGTAGTCGCTGAAGTCCTCGAACTCGGGCGCAATCCAGCAGCTTGCCTCAAGCGACTGGAACTCCGAGATGTCCCACTTGCCGGCGAGCTCGAGGTACAGCTCGGCGCTTGTCGTGTTGATGCCGCCGAACTCGCGCGTGGCACCGGCGCCGATCTTGCCCGTGAGCACCAGCGGCGCTTCCCTGAAGAACCGGTATCCGACTCCACCCCAGCCCGAGAGCCGCTGCTCCCATCCCTCAAGCGGCGCCATCTGGCCCTGCACCTTGCCGAACGCGAGCCATGACGAGTCCTTGAAGAAGTAGTCGTAGACACCCGTCGCCAGCAGGTTGTTGTCGGTGGTTGAGCTGTTGACCGTGCGGAAGAAGTACTCCGCATCGATCTTCAGCTTCTCGACATCGGGATCCTCGTACACGGCGCTGCCCGCCACCCGGAAGTCGAGCTGCTCATCTGCGGAGTCGACGTAGTTCGCGTTCGCAGCAAGCGAGAACTTCCACTTGGAGGGGATCGGCTCGTCGACTGCTGCCGCGGCATCCGCCGGGGGCGCCGCCGCATCGCCCTTCGCAGCTGCCTTCGCCTCGTCCTTGACGGCCATGTCGCGCGCACCCTCGGCACTGGATGCCTGCACGTCGAGCACCGTGTCCTGCGTCTCCGCCTTGACGAATGGCGGCTCCTGGGGAGCCATCGCAGCGGTTGGCGCCATCGCCGTCACATTGAGGCGCTGCAGCGTCAGGTCGCCAAGCACCGGATGTCGCACCACGATTGCCTCCGGCGACTCGGAGACGAGCGTGCCGCGGATCACGTCGCCGCCCACAAGCCGCAGCGTCACCGGCGTGCCGGCCGCAACGCCAGCGTCGATCTGGGCTGGTGCCGCAGGCCGCATGGGCGCCGCATGGGCGGCCCCTGCAACTGCCAGAGATGCGATCAGGGATCGGATGGCAAGTGCTCCAGACATAAGGCGCAGAGATTACGCCGATCATCCGCGCCAGTCACCACCCGCCTGAGCAGGCGGCTAGCGGCCCGTGGGCTCGGCGGCCGGCGCCTTGTCGCGGGCCAGGTAGACCGTGGTCGACGGGAAGGCAAAGCCGGTCCCGCAGGCCTCCACGGCACCCATGACCTCAAGCAGGATCGCCTGCCGCAGCTGCAGGAACTCCTCCCAGTCGCGGGTGCCGATGAAGGCCTGGATCTCGACGTCAAGGCTCGATGCCCCGAACCCCACGAACCTGACACGGATGCCCTCGGGCAGCACCCGTGCGTTGGCGCGCAGCAGCGACTCGCACCGCTGCAGCACCTGAACCATCTCTTCACTGGACGTCTCGTACCGCAGCCCGACCGTCATGTGCATGCGCATGCGGTCGCGGGCCGCAAGCGACTCGACCTCTGCAGAGGCGAACTGGCTGTTCGGGATCGTCACGAGCGTTCGCTCCGGCGACCGGAGCTGCACGGATCGCATGCCGATGCGCTCGACGGTCCCGATGCGGGGCCCGATTCTGCACGTGTCCCCGACACGGATCGGCTGGTCAGCCACGATGCTCACGCCTGCGAAGATGTTCTCGATGGTGCGCTGCGCGGCAAGCGAGATGGCGATGCCGCCGATGCCGAGGCCGGCAAGCACGCCGGTCATGTCGAAGCCTGCGGCGGTCGCCGCGATGACCGCTCCAAGCACCCACGAGAGCACCTGAAGCGTGCGTCGCACGAGCATGATGACCGCGAGCATCCCCTGACGGCCGGCCGCAAGCGCCCGCACCGCCAGTCACCGCGCTCGAGATGGCCCACGCGGCCACCAGCGATCCAACCGCCATCGTGACCACGCGAAGCGCATCATGCGCAGGTACGGAGAGCTCCAGCGCGCCGGCACCGGTGCGCAGCACCAGCAGCGCCGCGAACCAGCGCAACCCGCTCCGGCCCGCGTTGAGCATGCGCCACCCGATCGCCTGCCATCCCGACTCGCATGAGGTCGAGCGGAGGATCCACTCAAGCACCGGCGAAAGCACAAGTGCGGCCATC
>CAYPOZ010000075.1:7476-10027 GCA_964412415.1 uncultured Isosphaeraceae bacterium
GCCCGCCACCATGAGCAGCGCGATGGCGATCCACTGCCAAAGCGCAACCTCGAGCAGCTGAATGTCGATCAGCTCCCGCGGAAGCAACTCGACGATTGGCCCATGCCCGTGCGCATCCCAAAGCATGGGAAGCGCGTCCATGGTCGACCCCGAGAATCGCCACACGCCGTCGGTGCCCCGCTCCACATCGATCGGCACGTCGATGTCCTTCGCCCTGACCTCGCCGATGCGGTCAAGGGATGGCGGAAGCCCATCATCGGGAGTTCCGCCCGGACTGTCGCTCAGCGCATCGAAGTTGATCCACAGGCAGCGGTCGAGCACCACCTTCAGCCGGCGTGCGTCAGTGGCGTCGCCGCCCTCGAGGAACTTGGATGCGGCGTCCCAGTCGCCAGCCCGTGCTGCAGCGATGTACGCCTCCATCGCAGTGCGCGGCGATCCATCTGCCGAGCTCATGGGACCTTGAGGGACCGATGCAGTGGCTGCAGCCGCAACCACCAGCCACACCGCCGCGCACCATGGTCCGAGTCGTGCCAGAATGCTCATTGGCGGCAAGAGTACGAGTGCATCCGCCGCATGTCGATGCGCACACGCCTGCGCAGGCGGCTACACAAGGAGAAGGCACGCTGCCGTGACGATGGCCGCTGCGATGATGTTGAGCACGAGCCCCGCCCTCAGCATTGCGCGCAGCGGGATACGTCCCGTTGCGTAGACGATCGCGTTGGGCGGGGTGCCCACCGGCAGCATGAACGCATAGCTCGCACCGAGCGCCGCCGCGATCACGAGACGTTCCGCGGGAACGCCAAGTCCTGCGGCCATGGCACCCACAATCGGCACGGCCGTCGCGGCGAGTGCCGTGTTGGATGCAATCTCGCTCGCGAACACCATCACAAGGACGACTAGGAGGATCAGCAGCGGTTCGGGCACGGCAGACAGCCCAGTGAGCGACGCTGCGATCGCATCGGACACGCCCGTGCGCTGCATCGCATCGGCAAGCGCGAGTCCGCCGCCAAACAGCAGGAAGACGCCAAGCGGCAGCCGGCCGAGTTCAGGCCACGGCACGACAGGCTGCGCCTGGCCACGGCCCGCCGGCACAGCCAGCAGCACGATGGCGGCAGCGACCGCGATCTGTCCGTCGCGAAGCCGAACGCCGGTCCATGGCGCAAGCAGAGGCACCGCGACCCACGCGCCCGCCGCGCACGCAAACACAGCAAGCGTGATCCATGCCGCACGGGTCATGGGCGCGCGGTCAGTGAAGGCAGCCGCATCACGCACCGGCAGCTCCAGTCCCTTGCACGGGAAGAGGAACCTGAATGCAAGCAGCGAGCCCACCATCATTGCGATCCCGAGCGGCGCGCCGAAGGATGCCCACCGCGCGAACGTCATGGTCCCGCCGCTCTCGCGGATCCACTCCGCTGCGATCGGGTTCGGCGGGCTGCCGAGAAGCGTCATCGCGCCACCGATGCTCGCACCGTACGCGACCGCAAGAAGCACAGCCTGCTGGAACTGCCGCATGGGCGCCTCGCCCGGCCGCGTGCCGGCCCCAATGCCCGCTCCCTGCGCCGCCGCGAACCACGCGATCGCCGCCATCGCCAGCGGCAGCATCATGGCGGTGGCTGCGGTGTTCGAGACCCAGGCGCTGACCAGCGCGGTCGTGACCATGAATCCCGCGATGACGCGCCGTGGCGCATGCCCGACGCGAGACAGCACCAGCGACGTGAACCGCTCGCCGAGCCCATGCCGCTCGATGGCGAATGCGATGACGCACCCCCCCGCGAAGAGGAAGATCACGTCGTTGGCGTAGGGCGGAAGCACCTGCTCGGTCGATGCGATTCCCGCTATCGGAAAGATCACGACTGGCAGCAGGCCCGTGATCGCGAGATCGACGGCCTGCGTTGCCCACCAGACCGACATCCAGACGAGCATGCCCACCACTGCAGCGCCTGCCGGCGAGAGGTCGCTTCCGCCCACTGACGGATGCCACCACAGCCAGCCGAGCGCACCAAGCGCAGGACCAGCCACCAACGCGACAGCGCGGGACCGCGACCACTCGGGCGGTCCCGCGTCGCTCACGCTCAGAAGCCCACGGAGTCGCGGGTGCCTTGCTTGGTCATGTCGACGGTCTTCGTCCAGACCTCAAGGCCGGTGCGCATGTTGGTGAGCGTCAGCCGGAAGGTGTAGGTCGTCTGGCGCGTGTTGCCCGCCTGCCGCTTCATCTGCGTGATCTTGCCCGAGAGCGAGAAGTCAGGCGCAGGCATCCCATCGACCTGGTTTCCCTGCCGAAACGCCTGCGCGCGCAGCGCGTCCTGCGCTGTCTTGTCCTCGGCGTTGGCGCCGTAGGTGGTCACCACCTGCGCCTGGCCTGAGTTGACCATCTGCTCGCGCATTCGGAACAGCAGCTCGCCAACGTCGAACTGCGAGCTCGTGTCGTTCACCACCTTGTCGATCACGAGCTGTGCGGGCTGGCCCTGGCCGGTCTTCAGGATGCCCGTCTCGAGCAGCGACTCGAGCATGCCCGAGGCCACCAAGTGCCCGACGGCCAGCTCGACGAGAT
>CAYPOZ010000075.1:10037-10867 GCA_964412415.1 uncultured Isosphaeraceae bacterium
CGAGGATGCCTTCAGAACATCCTGCATGTCGACCTCACCAACGCTCACGACCGACTGCGGGCTTCCGGTCTCGATGTACTTCGCGGGACTTCCGCAGCCCGCAAGGGCGATGAGCGATGCTGGAACGAGCGCGAGGATTCGGGGTGTCATGGGATGTGTCTCCAGATGGGGTGGCTTGGACTGCTGTCAGGGGTTCAGGACCGGGGCCGCGCGCGTCACTCGCCGCGACGCACCTGCAGGCGGAAGTCGGTGGCCGTCTCGGTGGGCGCAATCGACCGGATCGTCACCGAGCTGCCCGAGGGCACGTTCGCGGTCTTCCATACGCTCGTCTGCGAAGGAATCATGTTGCCCGACCGGTCGACCCAGTCGAAGCGGTACGAGAATGTGCGGTAGCTGAATCCGTCGTTGATCACGTCAACCTGCACCTCAAGCGGGCCGCCCTTGGTCGGGAACATGCGCACCTCCCCCGCCTTCAGGAAGATCTGGGTCAGCAGGTCATTCACCTGGGTCTGCGCCGGAATGCTCGTGTCTGCGGGCGTCGTGCGCGTGTAGGTGGTGTTGACGCTCCCGCATGCGCCAAGCGCGAGAGCGGCAGCGAGCGAGGCGACGGCGGTACGGGACTGGTTCATGGCGTGTCTCCAACAGGCTGTTGACTGGACGCGAGGCTGGACACATCGGGTGCAGGGGCTGATCCGGGGAGTCGCACGACCGGCTCAAAGTCCTTGTGCAACCGGGCCACCTGCACCGCCGGAGCCTGGGCTGCAGATGACGGGAGCGTCACAAAGACGATGTTTGGCGCATCGGGCTTGAGCCCCAACGTGCAGATCTGC
>CAYPOZ010000076.1:0-2123 GCA_964412415.1 uncultured Isosphaeraceae bacterium
GAAGTTCACCGGCCGCTGAGGCCGACGCCGCAGGTCAGACGCTGCGCCGGTACTGTCCGCCGACGGCGTAGAGGGCGCGCGAGACCTGCCCGAGCGAGGCGTGCCGGACGGCCTCCATCAGGGCGCCGAACACATTGCCACCGCTCGCTGCGGTGTCCTGCAGCTGCGCGACCACGGCGGCCGTACGCTCGGCGTGCCGCCGCTGGAAGGCCTGCACGGCCTGCACCTGGTCCTGCTTCTCCTCTTCGGTGGAGCGGATCAGCGCGGCACCTTGGTGCTCCTGACTCGCATCGGTCTCTGCGAGGAAGGTGTTGACCCCGACGATCGGCAAGCGCCCATCGTGCTTCAAGGTCTCGTAGTAGAGGCTCTCTTCCTGGATCTTGCCGCGCTGGTACATGGTCTCCATCGCGCCGAGCACGCCGCCGCGCTCGCTGATCGACTCGAACTCGCGGTAGACCGCCTCTTCGACGAGGTCGGTGAGGTGCTCGATGAGCAGGGAGCCCGCCCAGGGGTTCTGGTTCTTGTTGAGGCCGAGCTCGCGGTTGATGATGAGCTGGATCGCGACCGCCCGGCGCACGCTCTCCTCGGTGGGCGTGGTCAAGGCTTCGTCGTAGGCGTTGGTGTGCAAAGAATTGCAGTTGTCGAACAACGCGTAGAGCGCCTGCAGCGTGGTGCGCGTGTCGTTGAACTGGATCTCGCGCGCATGCAGCGACCGGCCCGAGGTCTGGATGTGGTACTTGAGCATCTGCGAACGCGGCCCGGCACCATAGCGCTCGCGCATCGCGCGGGCCCAGATGCGGCGGGCCACGCGACCGATCACCGCGTACTCCGGGTCCATGCCGTTCGAGAAGAAGAACGACAGGTTCGGCGCGAACTCGTCGATCTTCATGCCTCGTGAGAGGTAGTACTCGACGATGGTGAAGCCGTTCGAGAGCGTGAACGCGAGCTGGCTGATCGGGTTCGCGCCGGCTTCGGCGATGTGGTAGCCGGAGATCGACACGGAGTAGAAGTTGCGCACGCCGTGACGGCTGAAGTATTCCTGCACATCGCCCATCATCCGCAGCGCGAACTCGGTGGAGAAGATGCAGGTGTTCTGCGCCTGGTCTTCCTTGAGGATGTCCGCCTGCACGGTGCCGCGCACCAGCGTGAGCGTCTCGGCGACGAGACTCGCGTACTCGGCCTCCGAAAGACCATGGCCGACCATCATCCCGGAGTGCAGCCCGAGCAGCGCGAGCCCGGAGCCATCGTGCCCCTCGGGCAGTTCGCCGCGATAGGTGCAGGACGGCACCCCGCGCGCGCGGTCGAGGGCGCGCAGTTCGGCGATGCGTGCGGCCGCTTGCGGCCAGCGTCCCTCGGCCTTGAGGAAGCGCTCGACGCGCTGATCGATCGCGGTGTTCATGAACATCGCGAGCAACATCGGCGCCGGACCGTTGATCGTCATCGAGACCGAGGTCGTGGGCGCACAGAGATCGAAGCCCGAGTAGAGCTTCTTCATGTCATCGAGCGACGCGATGGAGACGCCGGAGTTGCCGGTGCGGCCGTAGATGTCGGGCCGCGTGTCCGGGTCCTCGCCGTAGAGCGTGGTCGAATCGAAGGCGGTCGAGAGCCGGGCGAACTTCTGGCCCCGCGCAAGATAATGGAAGCGACGGTTGGTGCGCTCCGGCGAACCCTCGCCGGCGAACATGCGGATCGGGTCCTCCTCCTCGCGGCGATACGGATAGACGCCCGCGGTGTAGGGATAGGCGCCCGGCAGGTTCTCGAGCAACAAGAAGCGCAGGGTCTCGCCCCAATCGCGGAACGAGGGCGCGACGATCTTCGGGATGCGGTTGCGACTCAGCGACTCGGTGTAGTTGGGACCGCGCAGCTCGCGCCCGCGCACCTCGTAGGTGTACTCCTCGGCGCGAACCGCTGCGGCGCGCTGCGGCCACTCGCGAAGCGCCGCGACCCCCTCGGGGCCTACCGCTGCCACTGCGCCATCGTAGCGCGTGCGCAGCGCCACCATCGAGCCGTCCGCCGCGCCGCCGGTCGCAGCCGCAGCCGCTGCCGCGCCGTAGGCATCGAGTGGCGCCGGCAGCGCCGGATCGCCGAGCTCACGCAATGATTCGTGCAAGACATACGCCCGA
>CAYPOZ010000076.1:2133-10581 GCA_964412415.1 uncultured Isosphaeraceae bacterium
GCGGCGCGCTGCGGCCACTCGCGAAGCGCCTTGACCCCCTCGGGGCCGACCGCCGCCAATGCCCCGTCGTAACGCGTCCGCAACGCCACCATGGAGCCATCCGCCACACCGCCGCCCGCAGCCGCTGCCGCGCCGTAGGCGTCGAGCGGCGCCGGCAGCGCCGGATCACCGAGCTCCCGCAATGATTCGTGCAGCACAAAGGCCCGACGGGCCGCCTCCGCCTGCCCCTCCGCGCGGGCGCGCACTTCGCGCCCCTGGGCCGCGATCTCCGCGAGATAACGCGCACGCGCGCCGGGGATCAGCGGGTCGCGCGACACGAACTCCATCGGACCGGGATCGGCCACGGTCCAGCGGCGCTCGCCGATGGCCTTGGCATCGAGGTGCCGACCGATCGCATCGAAGAGACGGTTGACGCCTGGATCGTTGAAGCGGCTGGCGATGGTCGGATAGACGGGCAGCTCGGCATCGCTGCGCGCGAAGTCCGCCGGATGGTTGCGCCGCCATTGCTTGCGCACATCGCGCAGCGCATCTTCGGCACCGCGCCGCTCGAATTTGTTGAGGACCACGATCTCGGCGAAATCGAGCATGTCGATCTTCTCGAGCTGGCTCGCCGCGCCGTACTCGCTGGTCATGACATAGACCGGAAGATCGACGTGATCGACGACCTCGGAGTCGCTCTGGCCGATGCCGGCGGTCTCGACGACGATCAGATCGAACCCCGCCAACTGGTAGAGCGCGATGACATCGTTGAGCACCGCAGAGGTCGCGAGGTTACGGCGCCGCGTCGCGAGCGAACGCATGTAGAGGTTCGGCGCCGCGAGGCTGTTCATGCGGATGCGATCGCCGAGCAGCGCCCCGCCCGAGCGACGGCGGGTCGGGTCGACCGCCACCACGGCGATCTGCGCATCGGGGAAGTGCCGCACGAAGCGCTGCAGCAGCTCGTCGTTGAGCGAACTCTTGCCGGCGCCGCCGGTACCGGTGATCCCGACCACCGGTGCACGCCGCACATTGGCCGCGATCGCCTGACGGATCTTCCCCCGGACCGACGCCTCGGCGTCATCGGCGCCCTCGAGCACCGAGATCGTACGACCGATGTGCCGGTGGTCGCGCGCTTCGAGCGGCTGATATTCGTAGCGCGGGCGACGGCTCGCCCGGACCCGCTGCATCACATCGCGGATCATGCCGACCAGACCGAGCGTGCGACCGTCCTCCGGGGTGTAGATCTTCTCGATGCCGTGGCGCTCGAGCGCCTCGATCTCGTGCGGCGCGATGGTCCCGCCCCCGCCGATCACGACGCGGATGTGCTCGCAGCCGCGCTCGCGGAGCATGTCGACCATGTAGGTGAAGTACTCGTTGTGACCGCCCTGATAGGAGCTGACCGCGATCCCGTCGGCGTCCTCGTCGATGGCGGCGCGCACGATGTCGGCGACCGAGCGGTTGTGGCCGAGGTGCACGACCTCAGCGCCCTCGGCCTGCAGCAGGCGACGGATGAGGTTGATGGCGGCATCGTGGCCATCGAACAACGAGGCCGCGGTGACGAACCGCAGCGGGGTGCCCGTGCTCTCGGCGGCACCGGTTTCCTCGGACATCGGCAGACGGGCGGGTTCGGCGGACATGGTGTGCTCCAGGGTCGACGCGAGGATGGCCAGCGGGGCGTTGTCGCCCGATTTGACCCGATGGTATCAGTCTTTACTCATGAGTAAAGTCCCGGCAGACTGATGCCATGCCGTTCGCCCCGCCTGTCGCCGATTCTCCATGGCAAGCCCCGCAAGACCGCTCACGGCTGCGGGCCCGCAAGCGCGAGGCGGTGATCCTCGCGGCGGCCCGCGCCTTCCGCGACCGTGGCTACCATCACACCTCGCTCGATGAGATCGCAGCGGGCCTCGGCATCACCAAGCCGACCATCTACGCGCTCTTCGACGGCAAAGAAGACCTGCTCTTCCAGTGCTTCCTCGCCGGCGTCGAGGAGTTGCGTGCCGCGTTCCGCGAGGTCGAGACCCGCGGCGCCTCAGGCCGCGAGCGGCTGTTGTCGGTGGCGCACCGCTATGCCGTGGCGATCACCGGGGAGTTCGGCTGGGTGATGGTGCGGGTCGAGGGCGAGGATCTGAGCCCGGCCATGAGCGCACGCATCAAGTCCCTGAAATCGGAGATCGACCAAGGCCTGCGCTCGCTGATCCGCAAAGGCATCGCCGATGGTTCGATCGCGCCCTGCGACCCAAAGATGACGGCGTTCGCCTTGGCGGGCGCGCTCAACTGGATCGCGTTCTGGCACCGGTCAGAGTCGTCGCCCGCAGCGGGCACGCTCGACCCGAAGACCCTCGCCGCCCGTCTGCTGCAGGTGTTCGAATCAGGCCTCGAGCCGCGCTGAACGCTGAGCGCGACCCGCGAGGGTCTCGATGAGGTTGATGCTGAGACAGGTGAAGACCACTTCGCCGCGGCGGTTCTCCAGGGTGTAGCGCATCTCGACGACACCCCTTCCCGGGTCGGACGCCGAGGGACGCAGACCGACGCACTCCCACCGGGCGCGCACCTCATCGCCCGCACGCAGCGCCACGGGCCAGCGCACATCCTGCCAAGCCACACCGCAGATCCAGGCGATGTCACCGCTGATGGCATGGTCGAGCCGGCGCCACAGCGCGGCGGTGAACAGCCCCGAAGCGATCACCTCTCCGAACACCGACGACTTGGCGGCCTCCGGGTCGGCGTGGAAGTACTGCGGATCGTAGCGCCGCGCGTACTCGAGCATCTCCTCACGATCGACACGGCTCCAGCCGGACTGCGCCGACTCGCCGACGGCGAGATCCTCGAGGCACCGTCCGGCCTGGGTCATCCCGGAGGCTCGCTGCACTCAGCGCGGCGCAGGCAGCGACTGGCCGAGACGCGAGTCGTGCAGTTCCTTCAGCTTGGAGGCGAGATAGGTCAGCACCCGACGGTCGCGCTCGGTCTCCTTATGCACGAGGAAACTGATCGCCATGCCTTCGAGCACATAGCGCGTCAGATCCAAGGCCACATCGAAGGACTCATCGGTGGTGTCCCAATCGGTGAACACCTCGCGGGCGGTGCGGTGCCAGGCGTCCTCGAAGGCTTCCTGTGCGGGCCGCAGGATCTCGGCGAGTTCGGGGTCGGTCCGGGCTGCGACCGTCAACTCAAAGAATGCGACGAACATCGGGTGCCGCACATGCTGCCAGTAGGCGTCGAGGTTCAGGCGGATGCGATCCGCGCTGATGTTCGTGGGCTGCGCCGCCCGACGGAACGCCCGCAGCCGTTTGGCGTGCAGGTACTCGACCGCGGCGCGCACCACATCGATCTTGGAGGGGAAGTGATGCAACATCGCGCCGCGCGACAGACCCGCGCGATCGGCGATGACCGTGGTGGTGGTCCTCGCATAGCCCAAGTCCACGAAGCACTTGATCGCCGCTTCGATGATGAGGTTACGGGTCGCGGCGCTCTTCTGAGCCTGCCAGCCGACCGGGGCCTGTTCTGTCGATCCGCGTCGTGTCACCACTGGCCTCCCCCGACGCCTCGACTGAGGCGGCAAACACAATGATGGCGCAAAGCCTGTCTGCATTGTCGGAAAAAGTCAAAGATGATTGAAACCGGCAGTGTTGATTGGTACCTTGTGGGGGCGGGTATCCACCCGTCATCAACGCTGAGGAGCAGGCCATGGGACGTGTACAGGGCAAGGTCGCCATCGTGACGGGCGGCGCACAAGGACTCGGACGGGCGGACTGTGAGGCCTTGGTTCGCGAGGGCGCGAAGGTCGTCGTGACGGACATCAAGATCGCCGAGGGCGAGGCTTTGGTGGCCGAACTGAACGCGCGCAGCCCGGGCAGCGCGCTTTTCATGCAGCACGATGTGCGCGACGAGCAGCGCTGGCAGGAGGTCATCGCCCGCACGGTCGCCGAATTCGGTGCGCTGCATGTGCTCGTCAACAACGCGGGCCTGGTCGTCCCGGCGACCCCCGAGGATTGCACGCTGGAGCAGTTCCGGCTGCACAACGCCGTCATGAACGAGGGTCCCTTCCTCGGTTGCAAGCATGCGATCCCGGCGATCCACAAGTCGGGCGGCGGCTCGATCATCAACATGGCCTCGGTCGCCACGCACTTGGGCTACCCGGTGTTCTTCGCCTACAGCGCCGCCAAGGGCGCGGTACGCGGGATGACCAAGGCGATCGCGATCTGGTGCCAGATGCAGAAGTACAACATCCGCTGCAATTCGCTGCACCCGGGCGCGACCGACACGCCGATGATCGCCGAGGCCAACAAGCTGCTCGGCATCCCGGACGAGTTCTACACCCAGAGCGGTCCGGGCCTCGGTCGGCCGGAAGATGTCGCCAATGTCGTGGTGTTCCTCGCCTCGGACGAGTCGCGCTACATCAACGGCGCCGAGCTGTTGCTCGACAACGGCCTCGTCATCCAATAATCCTGCCCATCCTGCACCCTCACCATCTCAGCACCTGAATCGGGGAAAGACCTATGGATCTCGGACTTCGCGGCAAACGCGCCATCGTCACCGGCTCCACCAAGGGCATCGGCCGTGCCATCGTCGACCTGCTGGCTGCGGAGGGCTGTGACATCGGTCTTTGCGCACGCAGCGAGGATGAGGTCGCCGATGCCGTGCGCGATCTCAAGGCGCGCGGGGTCACGGTCTCGGGCGGCGCCGTCAATGTGCGCGACGCCGAGGCCTACAAGGCCTGGCTCGATCGCACCGTCGAGGAGCTCGGCGGCTGCGATATCTTCGTGCCGAACGTCAGCGCCGGCGGCGGCATGGACTCCGAGAAGAACTGGTGGAAGTGCTTCGAGGTCGATGTGCTGCACACGGTGCGCGGCTGCGAGCAGCTGATGCCGCACCTCGAGAAATCCGGCCACGGCAGCATCGTGATCATCGGCTCGACCAACGCGCTCGAGACCTTCTACGCGCCGATGGCCTACAACGCGATGAAGGCTGCGCTGCTCACCTACTCCAAGCAGCTCTCGCAGTTCATCGGCCGCAAGAACATCCGCGTCAACACCGTCTCGCCCGGCCCGATCTATTTCGAGGGCGGCGCTTGGGAGATGATCAAGAGCACCAACCAGAAGATGCACGATGCCACGCTGAAGGCGATGCCGAACGGGCGCTTCGGGACGCCCGAGGAGATCGCGCGGGCGGTCGCGTTCCTCGCGAGCCCGGCGGCCTCGATCATCACCGGTGCGAACCTGGTCGCCGACAACGGGTTCACCAAGCGCGTCCAGTACTGACCGCCCATGCTGCCGCCCCGCATCAACGCGGCGCTCGTGGTGGGCGGCCGCTACCACGACATGGACTACGCACGCCTGCAGCTGCTCGAAGCGCTCGGTGTGCACGATCAGATCCGCGTACGGGTGTTCGAGGATTACCGCGACATCGACGCGATCACGGCGGCGGACCTGCTCGTCACCTATACGGTTGATGTGGTGCCCGAGGAGTCCACGGCGCTGCGGCTGCGCGAGTGGCTGGCGGCCGGGCACCGCTGGCTTGCGTTGCACGGCACCAACTCGGTGCTGCGCTGGTCGAAGGCAGCGAAGGCTTGGGAGGCGCCGCGCGACCGCGCGGCGTTCATGCAGACCGTCGGCAGCCAGTTCCTCTCGCATCCGCCGATCGCGCCCTATCTCGTCGAGATCACGCAGCCTGAGCATCCGTTGGTGGCGGGGATCGAGCCCTTCCATGCGGACGATGAACTCTACCTCTCCGAGCTGCACGGCCCGCTCGAGGTGCTGCTGCACACGCGCTGGAGCGGCGAGACGCCGCTGTTCGTCGATCGTGACTGGACGCGCGACGAGCCGCGCCCCGTCATGTACCTCAAGCGCGAGGGCGACGGTGAATTGCTCTATTTCACGCTCGGACACGCCCGCGGGCGCTACGACATGCAACCCTTGATGGCGGAGTATCCTGCGATCGAACGCGGCAGCTGGCCCGTGCCGGCGTTCCGCGAACTGCTCAGCCGCGGTATACGCTGGGCCGCCCGACTCGATGGAACGCTGGGATGACCGAGCCGAACATGACCGATCCGAACATGACCGACAAGCCTATGACCGACCCGCCCGCCGACCAGCCCGCCGGCCTCGACCGCGAAGCCTTGGCGGCTGCGTCGCGTGCGCCCGCCTACCGCAAGGTGCGCCGCGCCGAGGCGATCCCCGGCGGCACACCCACCGAGAAGGCCCCCGACCCCAGCCTGGGCGGCGACCCGATCGCCAAAGAACGCTACACCTCCACGGATTTCATGCGTCTCGAGTGGGAGCGCATGTGGACGAAGGTCTGGTTGCTCGGCGGCCTCGAATCCGATGTCACCGAACCGGGCGATTACATCTGCACCGAGATCGGCCGCGAGTCGGTCTTGCTGGTGCGGCAGAAAGACGGGGCGATGCGCGCGTTCTACAACGTCTGCCTGCACCGCGGGAACCGCCTGCGCGCCGAGGGCGCATCGAGCGCCGAATCGTTCAAGTGCCAGTACCACCACTGGGAATACGAGATCGACGGCAGCTTCAAGCGCATCCCCGACCTCGACACTTTCCCGCAGGGCGCACCGCCCTGCCGCGGGCTCGTCGAGCTGCCCTGCGACACCTGGGGCGGGTTCGTCTGGTTCAGCCTCGACAAGTCCGTGGGCCCGCTGCGCGAGTTCCTCGAGCCGATGCCGCTGCATCTCGACCCGTACAACTTCACGAAGATGGCGCTCACCCGCGACATCACGGTCGAATGGGAATGCAACTGGAAGGCCTCGGTCGATGCCTTCAATGAAAGCTACCATGTGCAGGGCATCCATCCGCAGCTGCTCTATTACCTGCACGATCTCGACATCCAGATCGATTGCTACGAGCGTCACAACCGTTACCTGATCCCGTTCGGCGTGGTCAGTCCGCGCGTCCGCAAGCCGCCTTCGATCCCCGATCCCATCAAGACGATCATGAAGGGTGCCGGGATGGACCCGGCGGACTACGACGAGCCGATCGAGAACATCCGCCGCGATGTCCAGAAGCAGAAGCGCAAGGTCGGTCCGTCGCAGGGCAAAGATTATTCACGCCTCAACGACGACCAGCTGACCGACGATTATCACTACCTGATCTTCCCGAACGTCACCCTCAACGCGCATGCCGACGACCTGATGCTGTTCAGGCAGCGCCCGCATCCGACCGACCCGAACCGGATGTTCTACGACATCTGGACCCTCGAACTCGTGCCGGACGGCCAAGAGCGGCCACCACGGCCTCGGCACCAACGCTTCGCCTACGGCGACAAATCGATCGGCTTGGTGCTCGACCAGGACGCCCAGAACCTGCCCGGCGTACAAGCCGGGATGCAATCGAAGGCGTTCGAGGGGCTGTGGGTCGGATCGCAGGAACTGCGGATCCGCCACTTCCACAAGGTTTTGGACGATTATGTGCAGGGTCCAGGCGGTACCTGAGGCCGCAGGACGGCAAAAAAGCAAAGATGCTCGTAACCGTCACAATTGACCGTTTTTAGGCCAGTCCGTAGACTTCAAGGCGGCGTCACCGCCACTGCCGAAGACCGAACCCCCTAAGGAGACACGCGTGCCGCTGCCCCCTGATCGACTGCTCCGCGCCTACCGGCAGATGAAGACCATCCGCGAGTTCGAGGAGCGCCTGCACGTCGAGATCCAGACCGGCGAGATCCCGGGTTTCACGCACCTCTACTCCGGTCAAGAAGCCGTCGCCGTAGGCGTCTGCGAGCACCTCGACGATGCCGACTGGATCGCGAGCACCCATCGGGGCCACGGCCACTGCATCGCCAAGGGCTGCGATGTCACGGGCATGATGCTCGAGATCTACGGCCGCCGTGACGGCCTCTGCAAGGGCAAGGGCGGCTCGATGCACATCGCCGACATGTCGAAGGGCATGCTCGGGGCCAACGCCATCGTCGGTGGCGGACCGCCGATCGCGGTCGGCGCCGCCATCGCCTGCAAGGCCCGCCGCGACGGCAAGGTCGCTGTCGCTTTCGGCGGCGACGGCAGCTGCAACCAGGGCACCGTGTTCGAGGCGATGAACCTCGCCGTGGTGCTGAAAGCGCCGGCGATCTTCGTCTTCGAGGACAACGGCTACTCCGAACATACCGGCGCGGACTACGCGGTCGGTTCGCGCGACATCGCCGGCCGCGCACGCGGCTTCGGCATGCCCGCCGAGACCTGCGACGGGTCGGATTTCTTTGCCGTGCACGCTGCCATGGCCCGGGCGCTCGAGCTCGCGCGCAACGGCGGCGGCCCGTCGACCATCGAAGCGAAGACGACCCGCTTCTTCGGCCACTTCGAAGGCGATCCGATGCTCTACCGCGCCAAAGACGAGGTCGCGCGGCACCGTGAGACCATGGATTGCCTGCGGATCTTCCGCGCCCGCGTCACCGCGGAAGGCCTGCTCGATGGTGCAGCGCTCGATGCGGTCGATGCCGAAGTGATGGCGCTGATCGACCGCTCGGTCGCCG
>CAYPOZ010000077.1:0-3658 GCA_964412415.1 uncultured Isosphaeraceae bacterium
TGTCAGCGCCGGAGGGCCACTCGTCCGCGAGCGGAGACTGCAACGACGAGAGCGCTTCGGTAAATCCGGGTGCCGCCGAGACGTGCAATGGCATCGATGACAACTGTGCAGGTGGACCTGACGACGGGCTGGAGTTCCGTGACTACTACATTGACTCAGATGGTGATGGGTACGGCGACGACGCGACGTCTGTGAATTCCTGCGCATCGCCGGGCGATGGATGGGTCGATGTGGCGGGCGATGGTTGCCCGGAGGATCCCGCCAAGATCGAGCCCGGTGCCTGCGGCTGCGGCGCCCCCGACACGGACGCCGACACGGACGGCGTGGCGGACTGCATCGACAACTGCGACGACCTGTACAACCCCTTCCAGGGCGACTGCGACGGCGACGGCTACGGTGACGCATGCGCGATCGCGGCAGGTGCGGCCGATTGCAACGCAAATGCGGTGCCTGATGCGTGCGACATCGCATCAGGCGCAGCAGCCGACGTGGACGGCGATGGGCAGCCCGATGCATGCCAGCCTGACTGCAATGCGAACGCGCTTCCGGACGCCTGGGAGATCGCGCAGGACATCGCCGGCGACTGCAACGCCAACGGCATCCCTGACGACTGCGAGGACGGGTCGGTCCGCGACGACACCGGCAACATGGGGGCGCTCGCTGCGGGCACATCGGTGTCGGCAACGCTGGCGGGTCACGTGCCGGCAACCACGACGGTCGGCGTGCGCGTTGACGTGATCGCGGACATGGAAGATCCTGACGCATACGTGACCCTCGCGCTCAACGGCGTCTCCGTGGCCACCGATCTCGGCACTGGCGCAGGCGCCGCCTGCCCGAAGCTCCCGATCGCCCTCGAGATTGACGTGAGCGCAGTCCTGTGGAGGACAGTCATCGACGCCGCCGAGGTGCCCGGTACCGTCACTGTGACGCTCGCCGGCGGTGAAGCGCTCGGCGACGCGGCGTGCAGCAACGGCCTGTCGCGGGTGCGCATCTCCTACGGCGGCGAGGGCTATGACTGCGATGGGGACGGGACGCCTGACCTGTGCCAGCTTGCGTCCGGGGAGGGTGACTGCGACGGGAACGGCATCTTCGACGCATGCGAGGCGGGCGGGTCCGGCGACACTGATTCCGACGGCATCCCCGACAGCTGCGAGCGTGCGCGCGGGGACTTCAACCTTGACGGGTTCATCGACGGCAGCGACCTGAGTTTCGTGCTCAGCGCCTGGGGCGCAACCGGCGATCACGATGCCGACCTCAATGGCGATGGCGAGGTGGCGGGAGAGGACCTCGCGGTGCTGCTGGCCGCATGGGGAACGCTGGTCTACTGACGTCGCGCCGCTCGCCCTGCACACGCCGTGCAGTGACGGGACGGCTCTGGCCCGTACCCGTCGCGGCTCAGCCGAGCCGCTCGTCAAGCCACGTAGGCACCTGGTCGATCGCGATGCGCGACTGCTCGAGCGTGTCGCGGTGGCGCACGGTCACCGTCTGGCTCGTGAGAGTGTCGCCGTCGACCGTGAAGCAGTAGGGGGTGCCAGCCTCGTCCATGCGCGCGTAGCGCTTTCCGATGCTCTGCTTGGGGTCGTACTCGACCACATGCTTCTTGCGAATGTCGCGGTACAGGCGCTCGGCAACCTCAGGCATGCCGTCCTTGTTCACGAGGGGGAAGATGCCTGCCTTCACGGGCGCCATCCGCGGGTGGAACTTCATCACGACACCTGATGGCCGCGCAGGGTCCGGTGTGTACGCCTCGCACAGCAGCGCGAGCGTGCCGCGGTCCGCGCCGGCGGACGGCTCGATGACGTGCGGGAAGTAGCGCTCGTTGCGCTCCTGGTCGAAGTAGCGCATCTTGTCGCCCTTGCCGCAGTGCGTCGCATGCTGGCGGAGGTCAAAGTCGCTCCGGTGCGCGACCCCCTCGAGCTCGCCGAAGCCGGGAGACGTGAACGGGAACCGGTACTCGATGTCGCTGGTGCCCGCGCCCGACTTGGCGTAGTGGGCGAGCTCGTCCGACGCATGCTCGCGCAGCTGCAGGTTGCCGCTCGAGAGCCCGATCGACTGCCACCAGCGGAAGCGGCTGTCGCGCCACCACGCATACCACTCGTTCGCGCTGTCGGGGCGGATGAAGAACTCGATCTCCATCTGCTCGAACTCGCGGCTTCGGAAGGTGAAGTTGCGCGGCGTGACCTCGTTGCGGAACGCCTTGCCCACCTGCGCGATCCCGAAGGGCACGCGTACGCGCGTGCTGTTGAGCACGTTGTCGAAGTTGGCGAAGATGCCCTGCGCGGTCTCCGGGCGCAGGTAGGCGATGTTCGAGGGATCCTCGACCGCGCCGACGTTGGTCTTGAACATCAGGTTGAACTGCCGCGGCTCGGTGAGCGTGCCCGGCGCCTTCGCGTCCGGACCCACGGTGATTGCACGCTCGGCGGCCGAAAGCGCCGTGAACGCGCAGCGGTCGACGTCGCCGTCAGTGAGCTCGCGCTTGACGTACTTCTCGAGCTTCTTGCGCGCCTGGGCAAGGCTCGCGTCGTCAGACTCGACGTAGGCGAAGATCTGGCCGGTGCGGTCGCCGTTGAGGCCGAGGCACATCAGGTGGTCGGCGCGGTAGCGGGCCTTCGACTCCTTGCAGTCGACCATCGGGTCGTTGAATCCGCCGACGTGGCCCGACGCCTCCCACACCTTCGGGTTCATGATGATGGTGCAATCGACTCCGACGATGTCCACAGGCTGCCCATCAGGGCCGACGAGCTCGCGCTCGACCATGTCGTTCCACCATGCCTGCTTGAGGTTGCGCTTGAGCAGGGTGCCGAGCGGCCCGTAGTCCCAGAATCCGTTGATTCCGCCGTAGATCTCGGATGACTGGAAGATGAAGCCGCGGCGGCGGCACAGGGCGACGAGGTCGTCCATCGAGACGGTTGCCATGGGGTCGGCACGATACCGTGCCGACGTGCAGTGCCGCGCATGCGGACATCCTCGGATGCTGGCGGCTGACGACGTTCCGTGCCTCGAGTGCGGACTGATTCCGTCAGACTGCAGGCCGGAGCGCATCGTCGAGGCGATGCCCGAGTGGGCCGCGGCGACTGCGCGTGGCATTGGGATGCTTGCGGTCTCTGCGGCGCCACTGGCGATCATCGCGACCATGGCACTGTGCCTAGCGATGGGAGTTCCCGGGAGGTTCGGCGAGGCAGCAGATCCTTCCCATCCGCTGCGCCAGCCGATGAACCAGGCAGTGGCGCTGATGAGCGGCAGCGCGCTGCTGCTCTCGCTGCTCATCGGATCATGGGTCGTGCGTTCGGCATCGCGCCGGGCACCGCAGATCCAGTCGATCCGCTGGGTTGGTCGCCTCTCGCTGCTCGGCGCGCTCGCATCTGGAGCGTCCTGCGCTGCTGCCGCCATCGCATGGATTCCGGCGTGGGGCTTGGGTCGCGACGTGACGGGACCTGCCGAGGCGATTGCGGCGATCTCGCTTCTCTTCGCGCTCGGGGCAGTCGTGGGTTTCGTGGGACGCGTGGGCGCGATCATCGGCGCGCCATGGATGAAGGCCAGCAAGCGCACGCTGCGCATCGCGTGGTTCGTGGCGATCGTGAGCGCGGTGCTGCTTCCCCTTGCGGAGTACCAGGCTCCCCCAGGATCCGCCACGGGCGCGGCAATCCGAGCCGTACCC
>CAYPOZ010000077.1:3668-10574 GCA_964412415.1 uncultured Isosphaeraceae bacterium
GCATCGGTCATGGCGGTGCTTGCGTGGGTTGCGCTGATGTGGTCGATCGCAGGGCACATTGACGCGCGGCTCCGCGCGAGGCGAGGCGCATCGCCGCAGCGTTCAGCGCTGCTCGCTGCGTGCGTCGCGTGCGTCGTGACGCTGGTGAACTGGCGTGTCGGGGTGCGGCTCGATCACGCGCATCAGGTCGGCAGCGGGGCCGGCCCTGTAGTCGCATGGATGGTGGTGCTCGCTCCGGGCGCTGCGGCCTGGATCGCGGGATGCGTCACGCGATCCTTCGGCATCGGATTCGCCTGCGCGCTTGGCGTGGTGTCTGCCGCGATGGCCTGGGCCATCGTCACGTAGCCACGCCGCCACCGGCGTTCAGCTGTTCTGTCCGAGCGCGATCAGCCTCAGGAACTCCTCGCGTGTCGCAAGGTTCTCGAGGAACACGCCTGTGAGTCGGCTTGTGGTCGTCCACGCACGGGGCTGGTGCACGCCGCGGTAGCACATGCAGAAGTGCCGAGCCTGGATCACGACGGCTACGCCGAGCGGCTGCAGGTGCTCCTGGATGGCGTTGGCGATCTGGGCGGTGAGCTTCTCCTGCACCTGGAGGCGCTTGGAGTAGATCTCCACGACCTTGGCGAGCTTCGACAGGCCGACGACCTTGCCGTCGGGGATGTAGGCCACGTGAGCCTTGCCCACGAACGGCACCATGTGGTGCTCGCAGTGGCTCTGGAGGTCGATGTCCGTCAGGAGCACCATCTGGTCGTACCCCTCGACCTCCTTGAAGGTGCGCCCGAGGCTTTCCGCAGGGTCCATCGAGTAGCCCCTGAAGTGCTCGTGCATCGCCTTCACGACGCGCGTGGGGGTGTCGAGAAGGCCCTCGCGGTCAGGATCCTCGCCAATAAAGCTCAGAAGGGCGCGCACATGCCCCATCGCCGCCTTCATCGCGTCGGGATTTTGCTCCGGATTCTGCATGGAAGGGAAATCATACGCTATGTGTCACGTCAGGTCATCGCGCGGCGCCGGTTTCGGCACGCATCATGCCAATCTCAGCAACGGCGCTCGCGCCGAGGAGAATCGAATGTCCATCCAACCAGTCGCGAAGGGTCGTCGATCGCTCGTCACGGTCGGTGTCGGTGCATTGGTGGTGGTCGCCGCACTTGTGCTTGCGCTTGTGCTGTCGGTCGATTTCGCGGCCGCGCGCGTGATCTCGTCGCAGGGGACTTCAGTGCTTGGCGCCAAGACATCGGTGGGCGGTGCGCACATCGCGCTCCTCGGTGGCACGAGCAGCGTCAGCGGGCTGCGCGTCGCGCAGCCTGAGGGCTTCGGCGAGGGCGACATGCTCTCGCTTGACCGCACATCGGTCACTGTGCGACTGCCCGCGCTGCTGGGCGAGCGCATCGAGATCGATGAGGTCGCGCTCACAGGGCTCGCTGTGGTGCTTGTGAGCAAGGACGGGAAGATCAACCTGCAGGCGGTGGCCGACAGTGTGGAGAAGTCGATGTCCGGCACGAGCGCGAAACCTGCGCCCGCCGAGGAGAAGCCCGGCAAGGAAGTGCTGATCCGCAAGCTGGTGGTGAGCGACATCGACGTGACCGCAACGGGCATGGGCATGACGGTGAGCGGCAACCCGGTGAAGGTGCGCATCCCGGACATCACGCTCGAGAACGTCAGCAGCGCGAATGCCGAGGAGTCGATCACCTCGGAGATCACGAGTCAGGTGCTTCAGTCGGTGGTGTCTGGCGTGCTCAAGTCCAATATCGAGGGCCTGAGCGATACGGCGCTCGCCGGCCTGAACGATGCAGGTGGCACGCTCAACACGGCGATCGAGAAGTTCGGCGACACTGCGAGGGAGACTGCAGCGAAGCTTGCCGAGAGCCTCAAGGACACCACGAAGGGACTTGGTGGCGCTGGTGACGCGATCAAGAAGGACCTCGATGGCGTTGGCAAGGGCCTTCAGGGGATCTTCGGCGGCAAGAACGGACCCGCCGGCTCATCCAACTGAGGCGGCCGAGGTGCCGTCGTGCGCTGCAGCCAAGCGCTCAAGCTTCCGGTCGGCAGTGGTCGCGCGCTGATGCGCTAGCGCGCGGTGAGGCGTCGCGTGCCAGTTGGCATGAACCAGTGCCGCCACCAGGTGAGGTACTCGTGCAGCCGGTGCAGGCGAAGGTCGGGTGGGCCCATGCGGCTGAGGCCATGGCTCGCCTCGGTGGGGTATCGCACGAACCTGCACGGCACATCCTGCGTGACGAGTGCCGCGTGCACCTGCTCGCCCTGCTCGATGTTGCAGCGCAGGTCTCCGGCGCTGTGGATGATCAGCATCGGGGTGCGCACGCCCTTCATGTGCGCGATCGGTGACGCGCGCCACAGCTCCTCCGGACGCTGCCATGGCATGCCGCGCCAGTACTCGCCAGGGATCTCGGGGGAGTCGCTGTTGCCCGCGTGGCTGATGAGGTTCGACACGCAGCGGTCGGTGATCGCCGCACGGAACCTCCGATCATGCGCGACGGCCCAGTTGGTCATGTAGCCGCCGTACGAGCCGCCCATCATGCCCATGCGGGTGGGGTCGGTGTTCGCGTCGCGTCGCATCGCGTCGGCGACGGCCTTGACGTCGGTCCAGTCCTTGGTGCCCCACGCGCCGCGGATCGCAGCGCAGTGCGCGCGGCCGTAGCCCTTGGATCCGCGCGGATTGGGGTACCAGATCGAGTGTCCGGCCGCAGCCATCACCTGCAGCTCATGGAAGAAGACGTTGCCGTACTGCGCGTGGGGACCGCCGTGAATTGACAGGATCGCGGGATGCCGCTTGGGTGCGCGTGCGGCGACAGGGGGGCGCATGACCCAGCAGTGCACGATCGTGCCGTCGCGGGTGCGGATCCAGCGCTCCTCGGGCATCGAGAGGTCAAGCTCGTCGACGAGCGCATCGTTGAGGGTCGTGAGTGCGCGCACCGGGAACTCGACGCCGTCCACTGTGGCGACCGCGATCTCCGGCGGCTCGCACGGCGATGTGCGCACCACCGCGAGGTGCTGGCCGTCACGCGAGAGCGCACATGCCGAGAACGAGTGCTCGGCGCCGCGCGGCGTGTGGAGCCGCACGCGCAGCTCGCCGCGGCGCATTGCGCGACCGGTGAGCGCCGCATCGACATCGATGCTGGCGATGTGCCCGGATCCGTTCCATCCGATGCGCGCCAGGACGCTGTTGCCGTCGGGCATCCACACGAATGCGGGCGCGAACGACGCGTCTGTCGTGTCGCCAAGGGTCGCCGCCATCAGGCAGACATCCGAGCCTGCCGTAGCGCACTCGACGACGCCGGTGGTGAGGTCGAGCGCCCACAGCTCCAGGTTCTCGGGGGAGTAGAGGCCCTCGTGGCCGTTGCGGCCGGCCCACGCGATGCGTGTTCCGTCGGGGCTCCAGGTGACTGCTGTCTTGGGGCCCTCGGGTAGGCCGCGCAGCTCGATGTCTCGTTCGACGCGAACTCCGCGCTCGCCGATCCCAAGGATCCTCAGCTCGCTGCGCGCCGGCTCGAGGAGTGCCTTCGGCGAACGGTTTGTCGAGATGACGATTGCCGTGCCGTCGGGCGACCAGTCGAAGCTGAAGGTGCCCATCGTGTCTTTCGCGTCGATCACGCCAATCGCACCGGCCTGGAGGGCGAGCACATGGATCGCAAAGCGTGCGCGGCCGAAGTAGCCGTCACCGTCGAGCCGGTACCAAGGGTCGGTGACCTCCATCGGGGGCGTCGACCGGCGCTGGCGCGCGCGCAACTTCGCGGTGCCTGATGTGCGCTCCTCTGGCGTCGCGCGGAACGCAAAGGCGATGCGCGTGCCATCAGGTGACCATCGGATGTCGCCGAACTTTCCCTCGGGAAGACGGGTAACCGCTCGTGCCTTGGCACGCGTGCCGGGAGCCAGTCGCATCAGCATCAGCTGCGGATGTCCGGGCGTCGAGGCACGCACGAACGAGAGCGTCGATCCGTCGGGCGACCACCGCGGCGCGGAGTCACGGGGTCCCTCGGTGAGGTGCCTGGTCGCCGCGCGCGGCCCGGTGCCGATGACGGCAATGCGCGTCGCGTACGTCGAGGGCGTGTCCGTGCGGCGCACCGTGAACAGCACCTGCGTGCCATCGGGCGACATCTGCGCCTCGCCGGGCACGGCGATCCGAAGCAGGTCCTCGGGCGTGATGCACCGTCCGCGAGCGGGTCGCCGTGCAGCCTTGGCTGAGCGTCTGGTGCGGGCGGGACGTGAGCTGGACGTGTTGCGGCGCGGCATCCCGCGATCGTAAGTGCGCCGCGCATGTCGTGGGCGGACGCTTGTGCCTGCGGTTCAGCCGGCGCTGGTTCGCCGCTCGCCGGCCTCGACGAAGGTCGCTGCCACCACGTCGCCCATCACGTTGACGACAGTTCGGCCCATGTCAAGGATCCTGTCGACGCCGAGGATGATCGCCAGGCCCGCGGGAGGCACCCCGACCTGCGCCATCACGAGCATCAGCAGCGGCAGCGATCCGCCTGGGATTCCCGCTGCGCCGACCGACGTGACGATGCACAGCAGCACGACAAGGAACTGCTGCGCGAGCGTGAGGTCGATACCGAAGATCTGCGCCACGAAGAGGACTACGCAACCCTCGAAGAGCGCGGTGCCGTTCATGTTGATGGTGGCCCCAAGCGGCAGCACGAAACCCGCCACAGAGGACCGGACGCCCAGCTCGCGCTCCGCGGTGCGGATGGTGGTCGGGAGCGTCGCACTGCTCGAGCTCGTTGAGAGGGCGGTCACCATCAGGGGGATGCATGCCTTCAGGGTGGCGAAGCCGCCCCGTCGGGCAAGCACCCGAATGAGCGCCGGGTACAGGATCAGCAGCTGGACGAGGTAGCAGCCGATCACGACCGCCACGTACATCGCCAGCTTGCCAAGCAGCTGAAGCCCGAACCGCTCGACCACCACGAAGATCAGGCAGAAGACCGCGACTGGCGCCAGCCTCATGGCAAGTCCCACGATCGCGATCATGGCGTCGGCGACGATGTCAAGCGCAGATGCCGCGCGCTCACGCCGCTCGGGGGACATCGTGGAGATCCCGAACCCCGCAAGCAGCGACAGCACGATCAGCGGCAGCATCTGAAGCTGGGTGACGGCGCCGAGGATGTTCCGCGGGAGCGCCGCATCGAGAATCTGCGTGATACGCGTGCGCAATGAGGCCGGCTCGCTCGCCTGGGATGCCGTCTCGATCCTCGCCACGTCGCCCGAGAAGGCCGACATCAGCTCGTCGCGGATGGCCGGGTCGAACCCCTCGCCGGGCCCGATCATGCGCATCGCCGCCACGCCGAGCACCGCGGACACCGACATCGTCAGCGCGAAGCAGCCGAAGGTGCGAAGGCCCATCCGTCCGAGCACGGCAGGGCTCGCGATCCTGGCGACGCCCGCCGCAATCGACGCGAAGACGAGGGGTACGACCACGATGAAGAGCAGCCTCAAGAAGACCTGCCCAACCGGGTAGGCGACCGCATCGGCGAGGGTGTCGAGGGTCTCCGCCGAGGCGGGGACGCGTGCGCGCAGCTCGTGGGCGCCAAGTCCAGCGAGCGTGCCGAGCACCAGTCCGGCGAGGATCGCCCGGTAGTTCCCTGACGAGGAGGGCATGCAGGAAGGCTAGCGGTCAGGCTGCATGCATGCTGCCTCCGTGGCGTCCCTCATGCGACGTACATTCCTGCGCATGCAATGGCTCAGGCCGGTCGCAGAGGGTGACCTGCGCACGATGACATCCGGCCGGGCCGGCGAGACGCGTCTGGGCGAGGTGATGCGCACCGTCGACACTGAAGGTCACGTGCCGCCTGGCACGCGTGTGGCGATCCTTGGCATCCCTGAGGACGTCGGTGTGCGCGCAAACCTCGGGCGTCCGGGCACGCGGCGCATGTGGCGCGAGGCGCTGCGTGCGCTGGTGCACATGCAGGCCAACGACACGATCGATGCGTCATCCGTCGCGGTCGCAGGCACGGTCGATGTGCGTGACATCCAGCGCGAGGCAAAGTCCGCCGACCGTGCGCTCGCGGCGGCCACGCGCGAGGCGGCACTCGGAGGCCGGCGTGCCGCGCGCGCGGCGGAGTCCGCTGCCTCGCTGCTCGGGAGGCTGAGGGAGTTGTGCGCGGAGATCGACGGACGTGTCGAGGCGGTGATTGCGCACCTCCGCGGCGCGGGCGCAGTGCCGATCGTGATTGGGGGCGGCCACAACAATGCGCTTGGCATCATGGCTGGATGCGCCAAGTTCGCCAGGCGGTCCATGAACTGCGTGAATGTCGACCTGCATGGCGACCTGCGTGCCATGGAGGGCCGGCACTCGGGAAACCCGTTCACGTATGCGGCACATGGCGGCGTGCTTGAGCGGTATGCGGTCATCGGGCTCCAGGAGTGCACAGCCAACTCTGCCGTGATGGAGGCGCTGCGCGATCCCCGCATGCGCGCATTCACGCTCGACGCAATCATCAGGGGCGAAATCGACCTCGCGGCAAGCATCGATGGCGCGGTGACGCATGCTGGCAGCGGGCCGGCCACGGTCGAGATCGACATCGACTGCGTGACTGGCGCGCCCGCCAGCGCGACCGCCGCCAGTGGGCTCTCGCCGCGGGAGGTGCGCATGTGCGCGGCCAGGCTCTCTCGCGAGCTTGACGTGCACGCGGCGCACATCGCCGAGGGTGCGCCCGGCCTCGGCCCGTGGCCGGACGCGATGCTTGCGAAGCTCGTTGCCGAGCTCGTGTGCGACATCGCCAAGGGCGTCTGCGCGCGGCGTGCGTCATGACGGTGGAGCCGCTGCGCATCGGCGTTGACCTCGGGGGCACGAAGATCGCCGCGTGTGCGCTCGAAGGCGACTGCGAGATAGACCGCCGTCGCGTGCCAACACCAAAGGATGACTATGCGGCGACGGTGGAGGCGCTGTGCGCGCTCGTC
>CAYPOZ010000078.1:0-6320 GCA_964412415.1 uncultured Isosphaeraceae bacterium
GAGCCACTTCAGGTCCGGATGCCGGGGTGCGTACGCCCATCGCGTCCTCAGGCATCGATCCTGCGTCGAGCGACTCGATGCCGATGGCCGCCAGGGTCCCGTGCTCCGCGTCCGTGCGTGGCACGCTCACGCGCTTGCCGTGCCGCAGCGCGGCCTGCGCCAGCGGCGTGACATCCAGCTCCGACCGCAGCGGCATGTAGAGCATCACGCTTGAGGCCTCCACGAAGCGCGAGTCGGCCGCCAGGCGCTCGCAGGCGTGCCGCGAGGCCACCGCGCGGGCGTTCGAATCCAGGCCGCGGAGGCGTTCGCGCACCTGGGTGCGCATCGAGGACTTGGCTGATTCGGCGATGTTCGAGTCCATTCGGGAGCCTTGCAGCGATCCATCGCCGCACCGGTGACGTACGCTATCCGCACGGCCCTGTCCGAGGGAAGGGCCAAAGCCCTGGAGAGCCATTCACATGTGTGGAATCGTCGCATACATCGGCCGCAAGCAGGCCATCCCGGTCCTGCTCGAGGGCCTCAAGCGCCTTGAGTACCGCGGATACGACTCTGCCGGTGTCGGCATCATGGACGGGGGCCTGAGGGTGGCGCGCGCCGTAGGCCGTGTGCGCATGGTCGAGGAGAAGATCGATGAGATCGGCGGGCTACCCGGAACGCTGGGCATCGCCCACACGCGATGGGCCACCCACGGTGGGGTGACGGAAGCGAACGCGCACCCGCACCGCGATGACAGCGGCAAGGGCCATGGCATCGCGGTCATCCACAACGGCATCATCGAGAACTATGCGGTGCTGAAGAAGTACCTCGAGGAGAACGGGCACGTCTTCGCCAGCGAGACCGACACGGAGGTGCTGGCGCACCTGATCGGCGAGCTCTACCGCGGCGACCTCGAGAAGGCAGTGCAGGCGGCTCTGCGCGAGGTGACGGGCGCCTACGCCATCGCCGTGATCTGCGAGAAGGAGCCCGACACGCTCGTCGTCGCGCGCAAGGGAAGCCCGCTGATGGTGGGTGTCGGCAACGGCGAGTACGTGGTGGCCAGCGACTCGAGCGCGATCGTGGCGCACACGACGCAGGCGTTCACGCTCGCGGACTACACCGTGGCAAAGCTCACGCGCGAGTCCTTCCGCACGTCGACGATCGACGACGTGGAGATCACGCCGGAGGTCCGCGAGCTCGAGTTCGAGCTCGCCGAGCTCGACCTCGGCAACTTCGACCACTACATGCTCAAGGAGATCCACGAGCAGCCGCGCGCGCTGCGCATGTGCCTGCAGGGGCGCATCGACGTCCGCGGCGGCGAGATCGTGCTCGGCGGCATCGCTCAGCATGCGCGCACGCTCGCCAACACGAAGCGCATCGTGCTTGCGGGGCAGGGCACCGCGCTGCACGCGTGCATGGTGGGCCGCTACCTGATGGAGGACATGGCGAAGATCGCGGCGGAGGCGGACTTCTCGAGCGAGTTCCGCTACCGCAACCCGATCGTCGACTTCGGCACCACCGTGATCGCGGTGAGCCAGTCGGGCGAGACGGCAGACACGCTCGCGGCGCTGCAGGAGGCGAAGCAGCGCGGTGCGCTGGTGCTGGGCATCGTCAACGCGGTCGGCTCGAGCATTGCGCGCGAGACCGATGCTGGCATCTACCTGCGCGTGGGTCCCGAGATCGGGGTGGCGAGCACCAAGGCATTCACGGGCCAGGTGATGACGGCGACGATGCTTGCGCTCTTCATTGGGCGGCGCCGGTACCTGAGCCAGGAGTACGTCGGGCGGATGCTCGGCGAGCTTGCCGCGATCCCCGACAAGATCCAGAACGTGGTCGACGCGAGCGACACGATCAAGGCGATCGTCGCGAAGCATGTCGAGCGCGAGAACTGGCTGTTCCTGGGCCGCGGCATCAACTATCCCGTCGCGCTCGAGGGTGCGCTCAAGCTCAAGGAGATCTCGTACATCCACGCCGAGGGCATGCCTGCGGCCGAGATGAAGCACGGGCCGATCGCGCTCATCGATTCCGGCATGCCTGCGGTGTTCATCGCGACGCGCAACAGCCAGTACGAGAAGGTGCTCTCGAACATCGCGGAGGTGCGCAGCCGTGGCGGCCACATCATCGCGGTGGCCACTGAGGGCGACACCCACATCACGACGGTCGCCCAGGACGTGATCTACGTGCCCGATGCGCCTGAGCAGCTCCAGCCGATGGTCAACGTCGTGCCGCTGCAGCTCTTGGCGTATCACGCGGCGGTCATGCGCGGCAAGGATGTCGACAAGCCCCGGAACCTGGCCAAGAGCGTCACGGTGGAGTGACCGCCGACGGGCGAATCCGGCGCGAGTCGCCAAGCGAAAGGAACCCCATGAGCCCATCATTCCGAAACATGCTGATCGGCGCTGCGCTGGCGGTGGCCGGCGTGGCGTGCGCGCAGACCGCGCCGCAGACACCCGAACTCGCCCAGAAGTGGAAGGACAAGTCATTGTTCACGATCCCGGTCAACGCGCTCGACGGCTCGCCCGCAAAGCTCGACCAGTACGCGGGCAAGGTGGTGCTTGTCGTCAACTGCGCGAGCAAGTGCGGCTACACACGCCAGTACGCAGGACTCCAGAAGCTGTGGGACGAGTACAAGGACAAGGGGCTCGTCGTGATCGGGTTCCCCTCGAACGACTTCGGCGGCCAGGAGCCCGGCAGCGCAGATGAGATCGCCACGTTCTGCTCGAAGAACTATGGCGTCACGTTCCCGATGATGGCCAAGTGCCAGACCAAGGCGGGCGATGGGCAGAGCCCGGTGTACGAGTTCCTGGGCACGCGCACCGGCAAGCTGCCGGGCTGGAACTTCTGCAAGTACCTCGTCGGCAAGGATGGCCAGCCGATCGCGTTCTACGCGAGCGGCACCGGGCCGGATTCCGACGACTTGAAGAAGGCGATCGATGCGGCGCTCGCGGCGGCAGCGCCTGCGGCACCTTCGCCCGCTACTCCTGCGGCGCCTGCTTCGCCGGCGCCACCGAAATCAGGCGCCTGACGCCCCACGTCAGGTCGAGCGCCCACGCAGCGGTGCACAGCAGTGCGGCCTCCTGTGTGCCCAGCAGCTGCAGCGCGGCGGCGGCCGCGATGATGGCGACCATCGGTCTCGAGTTCTCCTCGAGCATTGCGCCCACGCGCGCCGCGTCGCGAGACGTGTGGGTGCCCTGCAGGTAGCACGCCGCCCATCCCGCGACCCATCGGCCATCCTCGGCAATGAGCGCGAAGATCGCGGCGGCCCACAGGAAGTCCCACGACAGCGGGCTCACGTTGGCCGCCGTGAGTGCGACGGTCGCGGCGGTGAGCGCATCGATGCCGAGCCCGCGCCAGGCTCGGGCTGGCGTCGGCGCCGCATCAGTCACATCGGGCGGAGAGAGCCAACGGCCTGCGATCGGCGCAGCGACGCACGCGGCCAGGATCATCGCAGCCGCAATGAGGGTGGCCGGATGGTGCGTGGCGATGGATGCGGAGATGGATGCCGTGTCACCGTCGCTCGCGCGAAGCTGCGCCACCGCAATCGCCGACAGGAGCACGGCCGCCGCCACCGGCAGGCACCATGCGCCTGCGTGCGCGACGAGCGATCCCCCGGAGCCGTCACTTCGACGGGCAGCGCGCCACGCGGCGGCGGTCGGGAACGTGGCGCCGGTCGCGCACGCAGCGGCAGCGGACAGCGACGCCACTTCATCGGCGCCAACCCACATGCGCATGGCGATATAGGCAAGCAGCGCCGGCAGCGTCACGCTCCATGCGACCAGTGCAGCGACGCCGGACGCCGAACCCACCCGCTTGAGCCTGGGCCAGCAGAGGATCAGCAGGATGGCGCCGAGCGCTGCTGCGGTCGCGTGCCTTGGCTGCAAGAAGGACTTCGACCTGACGTCAACGGCGTCTCGGGCGCGCTGCGCTGCGGCGAGCGCATCTTCCGTGCTTGCGCCAGCGGCAGCATCGGCGCGCAGGCGAGCCTCGGCTCGCTCAAGTGCGGTGGCCTCGGCGGAATCGGAGGCCACCCCCGTGACGATGCGCGCATGCAGGGCAGGGTCGATGCGACCCAGAAGGGCGGGGCCGAGTGCCGTCGCGGCGGCAAGTCCTGCAAGAATGGCCCACGCGGAGATGGCATCCCGGGCGTCTGGCCGAGGGCGCGCGATACGCAGCAGCACGCAGAGCCCTACGGCGGCTGCGGCAAGAGATGCGATGCCTGCGGATGCTTCATTCATGAGGGTGGAGCCGGTACGACCGCCGTACAGTAGTGCTCCGATGATGGCTACACACATTCGTCGCGCGCTTCAGCTGCTTCCAGCGGCAGTCGCGCTGCTGGGAGCCCCAACTTCCGCTCGCGCGGACCGGTTCGCCGAGACGCTGGCGATCGTGCCTGCAGATGCGGTGAGTGTCGTCGCGGTCCCGAGCGTTGGCGCTGCCGGCGCCGACATCGAGCAGCTCATCGACCGCATGGGCCGCGCCGAGACGGTCGTGGGAGGGAAGCCGGTCGAGCAGCTCAAGGGCCTGCTGGGGGTGACCGCAGGATTCGACGAGACCGGGTCGATGGTGGCATGGTTCTCGCGCGAGCGTGCGCTGTGCGTTGCGGTGCCTTCGAACGACCCCGCTGCGTTCATGGAGGCCAATCTCAAGCCGGGCGCCGATGGCACCGTGACCTTTGCGGGCCGTGCAGTCCACGCGCGCGCGCTCGCCCGGCATGTTCTGGTGAGCGAGTCAAAGGCTGCGGTCGACGCCTACGCGCCTGGCGCAGGCGTGATGGCGGTGGTGGCCGCATCAGCGGGGGACCGTGGGATCGCCGTCGCGCGGGCTGCCGACATGTTCGCGTGGGCCAGCAGCGATGCGCTCGCCGATGCGCTGTCGCAGGCTGCGCAGCAGGCGGGCGATGCGGCCGCGGCGCGCGGTCGTGGCATGCCGAATGTGCCCGTCGATTCTGCGCGCGTGCAGGCGCTCATGCAGGGGCTCTCGTGCGGACTCGTCGCGATCGACTTCGATCCGCTCGGCGTGGGCGTGCGTGCGATCGCCACCACCAAGCCCGACTCCGCGCTTGCCGCCCTGACGGCGGGAAACGGCAGCGCCGAAGGTGCCGCAACGCCTTCGCTGTCAGGACTTCCGAAGGCGAACTTCTACCTTGCCGCAAGCGTCGACATTCGCGCGATGGGGGGCGGCGAGAAGTTCCTCGAGCTTGCGCGTGCCGTCGGCGTCGAGGGCGAGTTCCTTCCTGAGTGGATCGCGTCGCAGAAGGACGCGATCCGCGCCGTGCGGATCGCTGCATACCCCTCGCGGCTCGGCATCGTGGCGGGCGGGGTGCTCAACGACTCCGCGTGCATCGTCGAGTGCGACGATCCTGCTGCGCTGCGCGATGCGATGCGCACCGCACTCATGGCCACCGAGGGCAAGCGCGATGGCCTGCGCTACATGCCGGGATGGGAGAGCGACCGCAAGGTGAAGGACGAGGTGCTGGCTGATGGCTTCGAGCTCAAGACGGAGCCGCTGGGGCCCCGCGAGGCAGGCGACGCCGATGCGGGCGCGCTCGCGATGCGC
Source organism: uncultured Isosphaeraceae bacterium (assembly GCA_964412415.1). Taxonomy (GTDB): domain Bacteria; phylum Planctomycetota; class Phycisphaerae; order Phycisphaerales; family SM1A02; genus ZLKRG44. The sequence continues at coordinate 5,533 of CAYPOZ010000078.1, forward strand.
CAGCTCAGCGCGCAGGCGCTCTTCGGCTCACGTGGCATGCACGGCTTCATGAAGGTCGTGCCGTCGCGCAAGGCGCTGATCATCACCTTCAGCCAGAGGGCGGGTCGAGCCTCGGCGACGACGTCGTGATCAAGGCGATGGATCCATGGCTTGTCGAGCGGCCGCAAGTTGTGGGGTACCTGGCGGTTGGGCAGTTGGTGCGCGCGGCGCGGCAGCTTGCGGAGATGTTCGGTGGCGCGGGCGACATGATTCCTGAGATTCCTGCGCGCACGGAGCCGATTGGCGGCGCGCTTCGCTTCGGCGGGGGCACGATTGAGATGGCCGCCATCGTCCCCACTGGCACCGTTGCGTTCCTCTACGACAATGCGCGGCGGTCTGCGCTCGGTGGAGCTCCGGCTGGCGAGCCCGCACCGTTGGCGGAACCCAAGCCTGCCGATCCAAAGGCTGCCGATCCAAATCCTGCCGATCCCACGCCCGCCGCCGGATCTGCGCCCTGATGCGCGAGTTCCGTTGGCGCATCTCGCGGACGCGCACGTTCGCGTCATCCGGGGCGGATATGCCGGCGCACGGCTGGCCTCTGCTGATGGCGATCGTGAATGTCACGCCGGACTCGTTCAGCGACGGCGGCTCGTTCGAGGGACCTGATGCGGCGGCGCAGCACGCGATGCGTTGCATCGATGCTGGTGCCGCGATCGTCGACATCGGCGGCGAGTCGACGCGGCCCGGCGCGCAGCCGGTGCCAGCGCACGAGCAGGTCCGCCGCACGGTGCCCGTGATCGAGTCGCTGT
>CAYPOZ010000078.1:6330-8010 GCA_964412415.1 uncultured Isosphaeraceae bacterium
CGCCACGGCTGCGATCTCGATCGACACGACGAGCGCAGAGGTCGCGGCGGCAGCGCTCGCCGTCGGCGCGCACATCGTCAACGATGTCAGCGCGGGCGAGGACGACCCGCGCATGTTCGGCACTTGCGCTGCAGCGGGGTGCGGGCTCGTGCTGATGCACCGCCTCCGCAGGCCGGCCGAGGATTCGTACAGCCACCAGTACACGGCAGCGCCCGACTACGGCGACGTCGTGGTCGCCGTGCGCGATGCGCTCGCGAAACGTGCGGAGGCCGCGATTGCGGCGGGCGTGGCGCGCGAGTCGATCGCCATCGATCCAGGCCTCGGTTTCGGCAAGAGCGTCGGCGACAACTGGTCCCTAGTCCGCCGGCTCGACGAGATTGCTGCGCTCGGGTACCCGGTGCTTGCAGGTGCGAGCAGGAAGTCCTTCGTCGGCGCCGCGGCGGGCATCAGCGATCCACGCCTGCGCGATGCCGCGTCTGCCGAGGCAGCCGTCGAGTGCGCGCACGGTGGCGCGGCGATCCTGCGCGTGCATGATGTGGCGATTCACCTCGACGCACTCGCAGCATGGCGGCGGGCGTAACGCAACACTCCATCCTGTCAAGGGCCGTGAGTTCCGCGGTTTGCGAGCGTGCGACCTCGCGCGAATGGCGCGCTACACTTCCAACCCGCGCGCGCCAATTGCGGTGGCGAGCGCACAACCGAAGCGACAGCAGAGCGAGGAGAACCGATGGCCGGCCAGAACACCCTTGAATTCACGGATTCGAACTTCCAGTCCGAGGTCATGCAGTCGGACATGCCGGTGCTCGTGGACTTCTGGGCGGAGTGGTGCGGCCCGTGCCGCATGCTTGGCCCGACCATCGACGAGCTCGCCAACGAGTTCGCCGGTCGCGCGAAGGTCGGCAAGGTGAACGTCGACAGTGCGCGCGAGGTCGCGATGCAGTTCGGCATCCAGTCGATCCCCACCGTGGTCATGATCAAGGGTGGCCAGGTGCAGAAGAAGTGGGTGGGCATCCAGCCCAAGAGCGCGCTCGCCGGGGCCATCACGGCCGCGCTGTAAGGAACACGCTGGCCGTGCCACGCCCCCAGGAAGGGCGTTGCCGCGGCCAGCAACGTCCGGAGGCAGCCTGCGGAGGCGTTGCCCCCGGACGCGAAACGGCTACTATTGCCGTTTCACCTGCGGAATTGCCGTTGTGGGCAATTCCCGCAGGCACAACTCGCGCATCCGGGCCTGTAGCTCATTTGGGAGAGCGCTTCCATGGCATGGAAGAGGTAGTCGGTTCGACCCCGATCAGGTCCACTCGCAGAGATCCCCGCGCCTTCGGCCGCAGCCGATAGCGCGGGGATTTTCGTTGGGGGGCGAGAGGGGTCAGTTGACCCCCTTATGTGGAGAGTGTGATGCCGCGGGCGGGTCTGGGTTCCGTGAATTCCGAACCGGATGTTGGATCGCCCGCCGTCTTGGTGTATCTATCCGTACTGTCAATTTCCGTCCCCTCGGGCCCCGGAGCTGTTGCGCGGTCCCCCTCATGGTGCGCACCGATGTTCCGCCGCCTCGCAACAGCGTCACTTGTCGTACTCGCTCCCGTGACCGCCGCCGCGCATGCTGCAGCGGTCGCCCAGGACACGCCGTCGTTCCCGCCAAGCCTCAAGGGCGTGTGGATCCCAAGGCCCACGCAGCTCGAC
>CAYPOZ010000078.1:8020-8845 GCA_964412415.1 uncultured Isosphaeraceae bacterium
GGGTCCCGGCGAGAAGAAGGGCGTGGACTTCTTCCCGACGACGTTGTTCGCCGACCCCTCCTCCCGCCACAGCCCGATCCTCCGCGACCTTGACGACATCGCGGGATCGCAGGGCGTGCTGCGGCAGATCCTCATCGACATCGATACGGGCGAGCAGGTGGAGGTGTGTGATCCGCTGCCGGAGCCGGTGTTCGAGGGCAACGGCCAGGCGTGGCGCCAGGTCACTGGCCGCAACCCGCCGACCACGATCAATGCCGTCTTCAACATCCGCAACTTCTGGGATGGGCGTGCCAACCCCTGGTTCAACGGCGTGAATGGTCTCGGTCCTGTCGACCCGGCCGCGCGCGTGTGGCGATGGGATGGCGGCGAGAGCGATCCCGTTCAGGTACCTGTGATGCTCGACTACTCGAGTCTCGCATCGCAGGCGGTGGGCCCAGTGCTCAACGATGTGGAGATGTCGTGCTCGGGCCGAAGCTGGCCGCAGCTCGCCAGCCGACTTCTCGACCGGCGAGCCCTCGCGTCGCAGCGCGTGAGGTCCGATGACTCGGTGCTTGGCGAGCATGTCGATGCGAGCGGCGTTGGTCTCGTGATGACCTACCGCGATCTCGTGGTGTCGGCCTTCAGGCTCGAGTGGTGCTCGTCACGGCCGACTGGGGGAGGCGTCGCGCAGATCGAGGCGAACCTTCCGATGATCTTCGGGCTCGCGGTACAGGCATACGAGTCGACGCTCGTATCCGACGACTCCCGCTACGACCGCTTCGCCGAAGCCGGGTTCCCGGCTGACGGCGGCGGTCAACTCAGCGACGAGGCACTGCGCGGCCTACG
>CAYPOZ010000078.1:9090-10052 GCA_964412415.1 uncultured Isosphaeraceae bacterium
CTCGGGCGGCGACCCTCGTGTGATGCCTCTCGACTTCAGCCTCGATGGAGCCGAAGTCCTGCTGGTCGAGCTCGACGATGACGATGACGACGATGACAACGGCGATGGCGATGTGGTCCTCGCGTGGTCGCTGCCGGAGGTATCCGGCCTGCCGTGTCCGACGCACCGCAACTACACCGTGCCGCTGAAGGACGATGACGGTGAGCTGCGCATTGAGATCCGCCGCACGCAGGGTGCGCGCGGTGCATGCAACACCTGGATCATGCTCAGGCTTGAGGATGCGGACGTGGGCTCGTACCGGCTGCACGTCGCCGGCCAGCCGCGGGCGGATCTCGTCATGACCCGGACAGGCGCCTACGACCGCGGCTTCTACAACATTGGTGTGCGTCCAACGGCAGAGGACCTTGGTGTCGGTGGCCTGCAGGCCGGTTCGGTGCCGCTGTCATGGACACGCCGGAAGCAGGGCGGATGGCCGCTGCCGGAGGTGTCGAATCCATCGCATGTGCCGGCGAACGCGCACGCGGCGGTCAACGGCGCGTTCAAGACGCCGACGCTGCGCAACGTTGAGCTCACTGGCCCCTACATGCACAACGGTGGCCAGGCGACGCTCCGCCATGTGATGGAGTTCTACAACCGCGGCGGCGACTTCCACGAGGCGAACATCGCGGATCTCTCGCCGGACATGAACGCGCTTGGGCTCTCCGAAGATGACCTCGATGCGGTTGTGGCATTCATGCTCACGCTCACCGACGAGCGCGTGCGCCTTGAGCAGGCACCCTTCGACCATCCCGAACTCCCGCTTCCAAACGGCATCACGATGCCGGCAGTGGGCGCGGGTGGCCGCGATGCGGGCTGCCTCGAGCCGCTGCAGTCGTTCGAGGAGCGGCTCAACGACGAGCAGGATCGCGCACCGGAGACCGACTGCGACGGCAACGGCGTGTCCGCCGAGTGCGACATGCCGG
>CAYPOZ010000078.1:10062-10452 GCA_964412415.1 uncultured Isosphaeraceae bacterium
TGAAAGGGAAAGGCTTTTGTGTTGTGCTGGTGGTGAGTCTGTTCTGTGGTCTGTTCCAGCTTGCATCCGCTGCAGATGCCAGAACCCTGGCCCGGGAGGCCGCTGCCGCCATCCGGGCGGTAGAGAACATGCAGGACAGCGCCGCAGACACCAACGGCAACGCCCGCCTTGACTCCTGCGAGCGGCGATTCGGCGACCTGAACCTCGATGGCCGCATCGGCGGCATCGACCTCGCGATGCTCATGACCGTGTGGGGCGAGTCGAACCCGCCGCACGGCGACCTTAACGGCGACGGATGGGTCGGCGGACCCGACCTCGCGTTGCTGATATCGCGCTGGGGCCCGGCGCAGTAGCGGGATCCTCTGCCCTCCGGAGGGCGCGCCCGGCGCT
>CAYPOZ010000079.1:0-10362 GCA_964412415.1 uncultured Isosphaeraceae bacterium
TTGAGGCGCGTCTGCTGCTGATGCGGTCCGGCGACCTCCCGAGGCCGGACGTCGTGATCGCGTCCAGTCTCTCGTTGCTCTCGATCCTCAACGGCTTGCTGCTCAAGTTCCGTCGTCGTTGCCTACTGGTCTTCGAGGTGCGCGACATCTGGCCGCTCATCCTGACCGAGAACGGCGGGTTTGGCCGCTACAATCCCTTCGTGCTCACGCTCGGACTGATCGAGCGATTGGGCTACAGGCACTCGGACCGTATCGTAGGGACCATGCCGAACCTCGGCGCGCACGTAAGCCGGATACTGGGTCGTCGCAAGGACGTGGCCTGCATCCCCATGGGCGTGCCCGAGGAGATGATCGTCGAAGAGGCGGTGGACTTTCCGCCGCACTTGGAGAATGTCTTCCCCAAGGCTGATTTCGTCGTCACCCATGCGGGATCCATCGGCATCGACAATGCCCTCGACACCCTGATCGATGCCGCACGGCTGCTCAAGGACGAGGGGCGCATCGCGTTCTTCATCATCGGGAAGGGCGATCTCGTAGAGGGATATAAGGCCCGCTGCGCCGACCTGCCGAAAGTGGTGTTCGCTGACCCGGTTTCGAGCAGGCAAGTCCAGCCGGTACTCAAGCGCAGTTCGGCGGTGTATTTCGCCGCGCATCCCACGATGGTGCTCGATTATGGGCAGTCTTTGAACAAGCTAATTGATTACATGTATTCAGGGCGGCCCGTACTGGGGTCCTATTCCGGGTTTCCATCTATGATCGATGAGGCGGGCTGCGGCGAGTTCGTGCCGGCCGGCGATCCGCAGGCGCTGGTGAGGGCGCTCCTTGACTGGGCCGGGCGCCCCCCGGCGGAGCTCGACAGCATGGGCGCCCGTGGTCGCGCTTGGGTGATGTCCAACCGGTCCTACGAGCGCTTGGCGGACGGTTACCTCGCTTTGCTCGGACCTCCAAATCCACACTTGAAGGAAGCTTAATGGTTCATCACCTGAGGCGAGGGCGTGCAGCGGCGTCGCTTGAGCGCCATCTGGGTCGCCATCCCGGGCTGATATTCGACTTGAGGGTCGCCGACTGAGCGGCCCGGGCGTCCATCGTCCGCTTTTTCGCCGTTGTGCGTTTCCGTCACTCCTCAATGCCCTTTGTGTGGAGTTAAAATCAAGCACAGGTCAGATGCGGGTGTTTTCCAGGAGGTTCCAGTGGCGGTCAGAGGTCGGTCCAGTAGGTGGTGCGTGAGTCTTTGGCGCTCCACTCCGACCGTGATGACGCCGTAATCCATCTTGTCGCCATTCGCTACTTTTCACCCTTTCCGGGCTCCCATGAAGCGTTCGTTCGATCTGATTTTGTCGATACTCACCATCAGTGTCCTTGCTCTGCCGTTTCTCGTCATCGCATGTGTCGTGCGTGCGAGGATTGGTAGCCCAGTGTTTTTCGCGCAGGTTCGATCTGGCGTTCACGGAAAGCCGTTCATGATGTACAAGTTCAGGAGCATGACCGACGAGCGTGGGCCAGACGGTGAGCTCCTGCCGGATTCCCTGAGGTTGACGCGTTTGGGGCGGTTCATGCGGTCGACCAGCGTGGACGAGTTACCGGAGTTGTGGAACGTACTGAAGGGCGAAATGAGCCTTGTGGGCCCGCGCCCATTGCTGATGGAGTATCTGCCTCTCTATACGCCACAGCAGCGGCGACGACATGATGTCCGTCCTGGGATCACCGGTTGGGCGCAGGTCAACGGCCGCAACGCGCTGACCTGGGAGCGGAAGTTCGAGCTCGATGTCTGGTATGTCGACCATCGGTCTTTCTGGTTGGACCTTAGGATCCTGTTGATGACGGTGCGAAAGGTCTTTATCCGCGAGGGCATTAGCGCGAAAGGCGAAGCCACCATGCCGCGCTTTACCGGTTCAAAGTGACGATGTCTTTCGGTGGCGTCGCACCCCTTTCCGAGTGCGCCGCGCTTCGGCCGGTTCGATTTCGGAGCAACTTTTCGGGGTTTCGTTGTCTTTCGTGCGGGTCTCTCCCGCATGGATGGAAGGTGCACTTTGGAAAATGAAAGCTACGCCGTTTTTGGAGCCAGCGGATTCGGACGTGAAGTGATGCCGCTCGTCGCGCAGAACCTCAAACTCCGCGGATCTCTTTCACACGCGGTCTTCGTGGATGATTGCGCAGCGGGTCCGATAAACGGTCGGCCGGTGATGCGTTACCGCGAATGGTTGAAGTCAGCTCCGGGGCGTCGATTCGTGTCTGTTGCCGTGGCGGATTCCGCTGCGCGAAGGGCGATTGTCACCAGGTGCGAAGCGGACGGAATTGAAAGTCTCGAAGTGCGCCATTCAAGTGTCATTCAACTTGACGCCGTAGAATTGGGGCGTGGCGCGGTGCTGTGTCCGAACGTCATCTTGACCAGCAATATTCGTATTGGGCGCCACTTCCATTGCAACATATACAGCTACGTCGCGCACGATTGCGTCATCGGAGACTTCGTTACATTTGCGCCTGGCGTGAAGTGCAATGGCAACGTCGTCATCGAGGACGACGTGTATGTCGGCACCGGGGCCATCCTGAAACAAGGACGTCCAGACAATCCTTTGGTTATCGGTCGTGGCGCCGTAATCGGAATGGGGGCGGTCGTGACGCGCAGCGTCCCTCCTGGAGCGACTGTCGTCGGCAACCCGGCGAGGCCCATGGTCCGCGATCCGTCGCCGGGCAATTAGGGGTATCGTGAGATGATAAACACGAATTTTCCGCCTTGGCCGAGCTTTTCGGAAGAGGAAGCCGACGCGGTCCGCCGCGTTCTCGTCAGCAATAAGGTCAACTATTGGACCGGGTCGCAGTGTCGCGAGTTTGAGAAGGAGTTCGCCGCCTACGTTGGGACGCGGCATGCGGTCGCGCTCACGAATGGCACGGTGGCCCTGGACGTTGCGTTGAAGGTGCTCGGCATCGGTCCGGGTGACGAGGTGGTAGTCACCTCGCGAACCTTTCTCGCCTCGGCTTCGTGCATCGTGACGGCCGGTGCGACGCCCGTGTTCGCGGATGTCGATCGCGATAGCCAGAACATCACGGCCGAGACCATTGCGGCAGTCCTTAGCCCGCGCACCAAGGCGGTCATCTGCGTCCACTTGGCCGGCTGGCCCTGCGACATGGATCCAATCATGGCGCTGGCCCAGGGGCGCGGCCTGTTCGTGATAGAGGACTGCGCCCAGGCGCACGGGGCGCGCTACAAAGGGCGCAGCGTCGGCAGCATCGGGCATATCAGCGCTTGGAGCTTTTGTCAGGACAAGATCATGACCACCGGCGGCGAGGGCGGCATGGTCACGACGGATGACGAGTCGCTGTGGCGCCGCATGTGGGCCTACAAGGACCACGGCAAGAGCTTCGAAGCGGTCTACGAGCGGCAGCATCCGCCGGGCTTCCGTTGGCTGCACGAGAGCTTCGGCACCAACTGGCGCATGATCGAGATGCAGGCGGTGATCGGTCGGATCCAACTGCGCCGAATGGCGGATTGGACGGCGGCGCGTACTGGCAACGCGGAGCGTATCGCGGCGGCCTGTCGTGAGTTCCCGGCGCTGCGTGTCCCAGAACTCCGCTGCGCGTCCTGCACCGGGGATTGCACCCGGGCGACTGGCTGCGTCCACGCGCACTACAAGCACTATGTCTTCGTGCGCCCCGAGCGGCTCCGCGCCGGCTGGTCGCGGGACCGCATCATCGAGTCGATCAACGCGGCGGGGGTGCCTTGCTACCAAGGTTCCTGCTCGGAGGTCTATCTCGAGAAAGCCTTCGACGGCACCCCGTGGCGCCCGAAGGAACGCCTACCGGTCGCGAAGGAACTCGGCGAGACCGCGTTGATGTTCCTCGTGCACCCGACCTTGACCGACGCGGAGGTCGAGAAGACCTGCCAAGTCATCCGGCAGGTCATGGGTTCCGCCAGCGCCTAGGTTTTCGCCTATAATCGATGGACTATGCTCCAGAAAATCGGCGATTCCCTCAAGGGCAAGTCAATCCTGCCCTGGCTCATCTTGGTCCCCCTCGCGCTCATCTTCGCGTTCTGGGGTGCGACGGGCATGGTCAGCATGGACTTCCTCGGCGCCCAGACCTGGGCGGCCAAGGTGAACGGCAAGCAGGTCCCGCTGCAGGAAGCGAACGATGTCTGGCGCAACCAGCAGTCGCAGTGGCAGCAGCAGTTCGGCACCGACATCCCCGATGATGTGCGGGCGGAGCTGCAAGAAGGGGTACTGGAGCGCCTGATCCGGGCGCGGCTCGTCGGCGATCGCAGTCAGGACGGCGGCTATCGCGTCAGCGCGGCGCGGGTCCAAGAAGAGATCATGTCGGAGCCCGCCTTCCAGGTCGACGGCAAGTACAGCGAGACGCTGGCGCTCGCGCGGCTCGCGCAGATCGGTATCACCCCCGAGAAGTTCCGCGCCGACATCCGCACCAGCTTGCAGAACGCCGAACTCGAGCGCGCTATCGGCGTCTCGGAGTTCCTGACCCCCACCGAGATCGGGCGGCGGCTTGCCCTCGAGGATGAGCAGCGCGAGGTGCGCGTCGCGCTGCTGCCGGTCGATCGGTTCCGGAGCTCGGCGGTGCCCGATGAGGCAGCGCTCGTGGCGTGGTACGCCAAGAACGGCAAGTCCTTCGAGACGCCGGAATCGGTGAGCCTGCAGTACGCCGAAGGGTCGCTCGCGCAGATCGAGGCCGGCATCACGGTCACCGAAGATGACCTGCAGGCCTTTTACGCCAAGAACAAGGACCGCTACGTCGCGCCGGAGCGCCGTCGGGCGCGCCACATCCTGCTCGCGACCGAAGCCGACGCCAACGCCGCGCTCGCGCGCCTGAAGGCCGGCGAGGACTTCGCGACCCTCGCGCGCACGCTCTCGAAGGACACGGGCTCCGCCGAGAGCGGCGGCGATCTCGGGCTCTCGGATCGCAATGCCTTCTTGAAGCCCTTCGCCGATGCGCTGTTCGCGATGGCCCAGGGCGAGACCCGCGGCCCGGTCAAGACCGACTTCGGCTTCCATCTGATCCGGCTCGACGGGATCGAGGGCGGCGGCACCCGCGCCTTCGCCGACGTCCGGGCGGAGCTCGACCAGGAACTGCGCCGCGACCGCGCCGCCGACCGCTTCGGCGAGCAGCAGGAGCAGGCGCAGCGCCGGGCGGAGCAGCCGGGCGCGGACTTCGCGGCCATCGCCAAGGATCTGGGCCTCGCCACCGGCGTGGTGCCGGTGTTCCTGCGCGGCACGGGCGGCGCGCCGTTCGGCACGGACCCTGCGCTCGAGGCGGCAGTGTTCGGCGACAAGGTTTTGGGTCAGCGCAAGATCAGCGCTCCGATCGCCTTGGGCGACGACCGCTTCGTGGTGGTGAAGGTCGCAAGCCACACCAAGGCGGCCATCCCGCCGCTGGCCAGCGTGCGTGGCGAGGTCGTGGCGACGGTGCAGCGCGAGCGTGCCACCGAGGCCGCCCGCGCGGCGGCCGAGAGGGCTGCGGCCCGCGTGGACAGCGCGGCGACCTTCGACAACGCCGTGCGCGCGCTCGGAGTGGTCGCGGAACCGGCACGCTTCGTCGACCGGCGCGATCCGGCGTTGCCCTCGACGGTGCGCAACGCGCTCTTCACCTTCCCGCGTCCGGTGGGCGGAAAGCCCGTCACCCGGGCGGTGCCGCTGCCCGAGGGCGGCTATGCGGTCGTGACCTTCACCCAGAGCCGCACGATGCCCACGGCGGGCGACGCGCAGCTGCGCGGCTTCCGCGTACAGCAGATCACCGCGGGCCAGGGTCAGGCGGCAGTCGGGGCGTATGTCGAGGAATTGCGCAGCAGCGCGAAGGTCGAGAAGAACCCGCGCGCCTTCCAGTAAGGGCGTTACTCGCCAGCTTCGGGGAAACTCATGCCGACGGTGTTGAAACCGCCGTCGACATAGACGATCTCGCCGGTGATGCCGGCTGCGAGGTCTGAGCTCAGGAACGCCGCGGCGTTGCCCACATCCTGCTGGGTGACATTGCGCCGCAACGGCGCCACCTCCGCCACCCTCGAGAGCATCTTGCGGAAGCCACCGATCCCGGCGGCGGCGAGGGTCTTGATCGGCCCCGCCGAGATGCCGTTCACGCGGATGCCTTGCGGGCCGAGGTCGGCTGCCAAGAAGCGCACATTGGCCTCGAGGCTCGCCTTCGCAAGGCCCATCACGTTGTAGCTCGGGATCGCGCGCACGGCGCCGAGGTACGAGAGCGTCAGGATCGAGGCCGCCCGACCCTGCATCAGCGGCAGGGCGCCGCGGGCGAGGGCGGTGAGGCTGTAGCTCGAGACGTCATGCGCGATCGCGAAGGCCTCGCGCGAGGTGCTTGCGGTGAAGCCGCCGGCGAGAGCTTCGCGTGGTGCGAAGGCGACCGCGTGCACCAGGATGTCGAGCCCGTCCCACCGCTCGCCGAGGGCGGCGAAGGCGGCGTCGATCTGGGCGTCCGAGGTGACATCGAGCGGCAGCACGATATCCGAGCCGATGGAGGCCGCGAGCGGCTCGACGCGATCTTTGAGCCGATCGTTGGCGTAGGTGAAGGCGATCTCGGCGCCCTCACGATGCATCGCTTCGGCGATGCCCCAAGCGATGGAGCGGTCGGTCGCGACGCCGACGATCAGCGCGCGCTTGCCTGCCAAAAATCCCATATCAGCTCCGTCGTGTGCGGATGGCGAGTTTTTGGCCGGGACGCAGTACCCCGGCCACCTTGATGTCGTTCCAGGCGGCGATCTGCCCGGCGGTCACGCCATAACGGCGCGCGATGCTCGAGAGGGTGTCGCCGCTGCGCACGGTGTGGGTCACGCGCTGCACGCTGCCGCTCTCCACCGGGTTGTTGCGCCCGGCGCGGTTGTTGCGGCTGCCCGAAGTCGCTGCGTTGGCGACGACCAGACGCTCGCCCGGCACGATGGTCTGCCCCGGTCGCTTGCCGTTCAGGCGCATCAGCGTGTTGACATCGATGTTGTTGCGCTGCGCGATGCTCCAATAGGACTCGCCGCGGCGCACCACATGCACCTGCGGCCGGGCACGACGCGTGGACGCGGTGGTGCTGGTGGCGCTCGACGCCGTGCGTATCGCCGGCGCTGGGCCATCGACGCGGGCGGCGGCGCGCAGCACCTTCGCCGGCAATTCCGAGCTGCCGTTCGGCACGCGCAGGTCGGCGCCCGGGATGAGGGCGCTGCTGGAGAGGCCGTTGAGCATCCGCAGCGTCATGTCGGTGGTGTTGTAGCGTGCTGCGAGCCCGGCGAGCGTCTCGCCCGGGGCGACGATGTGGTGCGTCACGCGCATGAGTTCATCGGGCGTGAACTGCGCGAGGTTCTGGCGGAAGAGTTCCGCGGAGTCGATCGGCAGCAACAAAGAATGCGGCCCCTGCGGCGGCGTCGCCCAGCGGTGGAACGCGGGGTTGAGCTCGAAGAGTTCGTCCGTGGTCACACCCGCGAGTTCGGCGGCAAGCTTCAGGTCGATCTGGTGATCGATGTCGACCCGCGTGAAATACGCCTCGTTCGGGATCGGGCTGAACTCGAGGCCGAGCAAGGCGGTGTCGCGCACCACGCGCTTCATCGCCAAGAGCTTCGGCACATAGGCGCGCGTCTCGGCGGGCAGTTTCAGGTCCCAGAAGGTGATCGGCTTGCCGGCGGCGAGGTTGTTGCGCACCGCGCGGCCCACGCAGCCTTCGCCGCAGTTGTAGCCGGCGATGGCGAGCAGCCAGTCGCCCTGGAACTCGTCGTTCAGGTATTGCAGGTAATCGAGCGCCGCGCGCGTCGACTCGACGACATCGCGCCGTCCGTCGTACCACCAGGTCTGGGGCAAGCCGAAGCGGTTGCCGGTGCCGGGGATGAACTGCCAGAGCCCCGAGGCGCGAGCGCTCGAATAGGCGAAGGGCTCGAAGGCGCTCTCGACGACCGGCAGCAGCGCGAGCTCCATCGGCATGCCGCGCTTGTCGATCTCCTCGACGATGTAGTGCATGTAGAGCGCAGCGCGCCCGAACACGCGATCGAGATACGCCGGGTTGCGCGCGTTCCAGAGCGTCTGGTTGTCGATCGCGGTGCGATCTTCGTCCTCGAGCTGGAAGCCCGCCCGGATGCGGTCCATGAGATCGGCGTACGGGTTGCCCGCCGCGTCGGCGCGGATCAGGGTCGAGGGCGCGGGTCCGGTGGGGGTGCGCGCGGTGGCATTGCTGCCCGGATAGGTGGGCGGCGTACGCAACACCTGGGTGGCGGCGGTGGGCGGCGCGGGCGGCGCGGGCTTGGCGGGATCGAGCTTGCCTGCGGTGGCGGAAGGGTCGGAGAGGCTCGCGCAGGCGCTGAGCGCGAGCGAGCAAACTGCGAGGGCGGCAAGCCTTAGGAGGGGGGTCCGCATATCGCCGGTATTTAACCTTCAAGTGCCGAAAATTGCTATTGTTTTCTGCATGCTTCCGGGGCCGATTTCACAGTGGTTGGATGCGCCGCGTGGCCGCTCGCTGCGGCAGGGCGAGGCCGCGCTCGTCAGCGAGTCGCTCGAGGATTGCTTCGGTTGGGAGATGCTGCAGATCGGCGCCTGGGGCGCAGGGCGTGCGTTGCTGACGGCCGCCCGCACACGCTCGCAGGCCTTGATCGACACTGCCCCCGCGCCGGGCGTCGATGTGGTCTCGCGACTCAGCGCGCTGCCGATCGCGAGCGACTCGATCGATTGTGTGTTGTTGCCGCACACGCTCGAGTTCGAGGCCGACCCGTACGGTCTGCTGCGCGAGGTCGATCGCGTGCTCGCAGGCGATGGCAAATTATTGGTGCTCGGCTTCGCGCCTTGGAGCCCCTGGGGTCTGCGCGCGGCGGGCAGTCGCGCAGGCTTCCCGCCCGGGCTGCGGCGGTTGCTCTCTGAACGCCGCTTGCGCGATTGGCTGCGCCTTTTGGGCTACGAGGTCGGTGAGACCCGTCGCTATCTCTACGAGCTGCCCTGGGGCGATCCGCCGGCTGCGGGCTGCCGAATGCGTCGCGGCTTCGTCTATCCCTGGCCTGCCGGGGCGTTTTTATTGCGGGCGCGCAAGCGTCTGCACACGCTCACGCCGCTGCGATCACGGCTGCGCGAGCGGCGTGCGTCAGTGCTCGGCGGCATCGCCAAGCCATCCCCGGTCAATCGCTCCGAACCGTGAAACGCGTCGAGATCTACACCGACGGCGCTTGTCGCGGCAACCCGGGGCCGGGGGGTTGGGGCGCGACCTTGGAGTCCGGCGAGCACTTCCGGGAACTCTCCGGCGCCGAGGCCGACACCACCGCATGGAGCTCACGGCCGTGATCCGCGCGCTCGAGGCGCTCAAGCGGCGCGCCGTCGTCACGGTGCACACCGATTCGGAGTATGTGCGCCGCGGGATCACCGAGTGGCTGCCCAACTGGAAAGCGCGCGATTGGAAGACCGCGGACCGCAAGCCTGTCAAGAACCGCGACCTCTGGGAGCGCCTCGATGAACTCGCCGTCGGTCACGACATCGATTGGCGGTGGGTGAAGGGGCACTCGGGTGTGCCGGGCAACGAGCGCGTCGACGCGCTTGCGACCGCAGCCATCGACGCGCTGTTAAAGTAGGGCCATGCGCCAGATCATCCTCGACACGGAGACGACGGGCCTCGAGGTCTCTGCGGGCCACCGCGTCATCGAGATCGGCTGCGTGGAGATCGTCAGCCGCCGCCCGACAGGCCGCATCTTCCACCGTCACCTCAACCCCGACCGCGACAGCGATGAGGCTGCGCTTGCGGTGCACGGCCTCACGCGCGAACGCCTCGCGCGGGAACCGCGCTTCCCTGAGGTCGCGGCTGAGTTCCTCGATTTCGTCGCGGGCGCCGAGCTCGTGATCCACAACGCGGCCTTCGATGTCGGTTTCTTGAACGCGGAGATCCGTCGCCTGAAGGGCGAGCATCCGCCCATCGACAATCTCTGCCGCGTGCTCGATACGCTCGCGCTCGCGCGCGAGATCCACCCCGGGCAGCGCAACAGCCTCGATGCGCTCTGCAAGCGCTACGGCGTCGACAATTCCCGTCGCGCGCTGCACGGCGCCTTGATCGACGCGCGCATCTTGGCCGATGTTTATCTCGCGATGACGGGCGGCCAGAGCGCCCTGGAATTGGGCGAGTCGCGGCCGCGTCGGGGGGCGAATGGAGCTCTTCCCGCCCCCGTGGTTCGCAATGCCCGACCCGAGGGCGCCCTGCGCGTCATCGAGCCCTCGGCCGCCGAACTCGCCGCGCACGAAGATTTCCTCGCCCGCATCGCCAAGGCCGCGGGCGGGCGCTGCCTTTTCAAGGATCCGCCCACGGCGTGAAGGTCTTTGGTCACGAGATGCCGGGTCAATCGTTTATAATCCGCGGATGACTGCGCCCCGCCCGACGCCTGCGATGCAGGTGCCCCTGCTCGACCTC
>CAYPOZ010000080.1:0-2408 GCA_964412415.1 uncultured Isosphaeraceae bacterium
CGACGACCTGCGGATCTCAAGTGCGCCGTCAGCAGGAGTGGGCACCCGCAGCAGGCCAACCTGCTTTGGCATCGTGCTCCAGCAGCGGAGATCTGCCGCGGTCGAACCTGCCTGGTACGCGATGCCCGCGATCTGCACGGCGAGCCCCGCGTAGTAGTCCTGCGAGTACGCGGCCTGGCTTGCGGCCCATGTGGCTGCAGCCTTGGACGCGGAACTGATGATCTCCTGCGTGACGATGGCGGGGAGGCGCGCGTTGAACTCCTCGGTGACAACAGCATCGAGGTTGGCGAGCTGCATCGAGCGGTGCGCGACGGCGCCATCGGCACCCGAAACCTCGATCGCATCGACGTAGTCGTTGCGCACCTTGAGCACCGGAAACGCTGCAGACACGTAGTTGACCTGCCCGACCGGGATCGGGATGTCGAGCCGGAACTCGTCGTAGTTGGGGGCAAGACCCGTCAGGAAGAAGATCCACGTCACAGGCATCCGCCCTGCCGGCGCGTCAGAGTCGATGAGCGCGATGTCCTCCTCGGCAAGCGCGAACCCTGGCACCATCTCCTGCACCGACTTCAGGTCAGCTCGCGCGTTCTGCCGGTCGCTCGCATCGCCGCTTGAGGCGATCAGGAACACCGCGCGCATGTAGCTCACGAAGGGGTTGCCGAATGACGCGTAGCCGCGGATCTTGGCTAGCTCGCCCTGCTGCGCGCGCACCTCGTCGAGCGCACTTCCCGCGATCGTCGGGTC
Source organism: uncultured Isosphaeraceae bacterium (assembly GCA_964412415.1). Lineage (GTDB taxonomy): Bacteria > Planctomycetota > Phycisphaerae > Phycisphaerales > SM1A02 > ZLKRG44. The sequence continues at coordinate 745 of CAYPOZ010000080.1, forward strand.
CCACCCCTCCTCCTTCCACGACTCCTGCGCAGCCGACTGCTCAGCGGCCACCTCCTGCTCGAAGCGCGACACCGCGTCCTGCTGGAAGTCGCGTGCGCGGTTGAGCTCGAGGCGCGCGTCGTCGAGCCTTCCCTCCGCGAGGCAGTTCACGCCCTGAAGTCCGCACAGCATGATGCGCTCAGGCGGAGTGCCGCGGTAGATCCTGATCGTCTGGTTGACGGCAGTCGTGGCGATCGCCTCCGACACTGTCGCTTCGGCCTTGGTGTCCAGATAGGGACGGATCTGCTCGTACGCCAGCCCGAACCAGTGCCGGCTCCGCTCGATCTCGCCTGCCGCCTGCGCCATGTGACCGGCGGCCATCCAGTACACGAGACGGTCCTGCTCGTCGTTCTGGCGCTCCGAGGCGGCGCCTGCAGCGATGGTGCTCGCCTGGACGTACTGGCCTGCCGAGTACGACGCATCAATCGACGCCATCGTCTCCCGGAGCTCGCGCTGGCAGCCCGTAGCCATGACGCTGGCCACACCAGCGCAGAGCGCAATGCGCCAGCGCGTGATGCCCGCGCTGCAGACGCGATCGGCGCCGATGGCCGTCACGGATTCAGCAGTTGCCACCACAGCGATTGCCCTCCCACGTTGAGATTCTGCACGTTGCTCGTGTCGATCCGGACGCTGCTTTGCCTGAGGAACTCGGCCATCGCGTTCACACGAATGAGTTCCGCCTCGCGCAGCACCGCGCCATTCTGCAGCTCCGAGAAGAAGCGCGCATTGCGCTCCCAGTTGTCGCGGCCCTCAGGCGAGAGCTGCATCGGAATCGAGATCGCAAGGCCAGGCTTCACGTTGATCATCCGCTCTACCGGCTCGAGGCCAGGACGCTCAAGCCTGATCCGGTGAAGGCCGGGCCGGATCTCGTAGGTGCCCGGGGTCTGCCCTATCACCATCCCGTCCACCATCACCGACACGTTCATCGGCTCGAGGCGGTACTGGTTGGCCGTGACGGTGTACTGACCATCTGGTCCCTTGACGGCCTCAGGCACGCTCAGGTCGGCGAGCACTGCGGTGATCTGCACCTTCGTGTCTGAAGGCGGGGTGGATGCATCACGGATGCCGCCGCGCGCCGCGACCTCGTTGAGCGCCACACCAATCTTTTCCGCGCTCTCGCGCAGGCCGCGGTTCAGTGCGTCGATCTCGACTGCAAGCTCCGGCGTCTGGCGGACGGCGACCCTTGAGACCGCGCTGCCCGAAACAAGGCTGCCACCCGTCGTGCCGTCGAGGATCGAGTAGGTGACGTCGAGTGTCCACTCGGTCACGACAGTCTCGACCTTGAGGGATGGATCGTTGAATGCGCGTGTCGTCTTGTCGAAGGTGGTGATTGCGGCCGTCAGCAGGTACGCCGCATTCATGTTCGCCGCGAGATTCACTGCGGATGTCTGGCTCGAGAGGAACCGGTCCGCGAGCTCCGACTCGGGCGTGCCCGTCCCTGCATTCGGACCCGTCGCCGCAAGTCGGTTGACGGCGTTCACGACGTCCTCGCGACGGATCACCTCGAACCTGCTGCTGGTCACGGCTGCCGTGAGGTCATCCTCAAGCACGCTGACCTTGTCCGACGGCAGGGCCTCCGGCCGCTGCTTCACGAAGATTGCCACCTTCATGGGGGCCGCCGCCCG
>CAYPOZ010000080.1:2418-10265 GCA_964412415.1 uncultured Isosphaeraceae bacterium
GCCGCCCGGCCGAGGCCATCGCACCGCTCGAAGCAGCCCTCTCACTGGAACCAGACAACCCAAAGCGCCGCGAGATGCTCGATCAGGCCCGGGCCGCCCTCACTCCCACCGCCACGCCGCCGGCGGCGGAGCGGCGGGTGAACCAGGCCCGCCAACGGCGGGCCGCACCGGATTCCCGACCGCTCCTGGCGATGCGGATCCGCTCGCCTTGCCGCTGGGATCGACACCAGCGGGCAGACCCTCGGGACGGAGCCGCATGATCGAGCCTCGGTCGATGCCGTAGTCCTCGATCGCCTGCGCACTGGAAAAGCGCGGTCCTGCGTTCGTCACGCGCGCCCAACCAACGCGGATCTCCTCCGAGCCGAGCGACTCGCCGGTTTCGGGATCGACCATCTCCTGTCCGGGGGCGAGCACTTCCCAGACTTGCCCGTTCTTCACGCCCGAGTCCGCCGTGCGGTTGAAGGTGATCTGCCCCATCGTGTAGCCAATCACCTTGGCGGGCGCGAGGCTCTCCGTGATTGCGCTTGCAGCGGCGGTTGCGAAGAGCGACGTCACCTTGCCGATCAGCGCGTTGGTCTTGCGGCCCTGCTGCTGGACTCCCGCAAGCACCTCGTCCACCGCGGACTCGTTGAGCGTGACGGCAGTCGACCGGTACAGCGTTCCGGTCGTGGAGCTGAAGATCTTCACCACGCCCTGGATCTGGATGGGGCGCCGCTGTGCCTGCGGGTCCCCAAACTGGCCTGGCAGCACGGTCCTTTCCGTCACGTCCTGGAAGTTGTCGATCGTGACCGTCGCGAGATAGGCGGCGCCCGCAAGCTGCAGCGCCTTGGCTGCCTGCGGATCGAGCGTGTTCACGTTGCCGCTCTCAGCGAGATTCTGCTCCTTGATGACTGAGGGGAGGTCTGCCCGGGCGACGAGCTCGAAGCGGCGCGTGCCGTCGATGGCGGTCATGAGCTGCGGGTCCGCGCCCTCGACGATCTGGTTGAGCACATTGAGCGCGCCCTCCGCGCCGGCCTGTGACTGCACTGCCTTGGATGCGGCGATCTCGCGGATCGCCAGCCGTGGCTTCCCTCCACCTGCGGCATCCGCCTGGCCTTTCGCAAGCGCGCCTGCCGCTCCTGCCACCACCACCGCGAGCGAGGCCGCGGCAAGAGCGCAAGTGCGTCGAGCGAGTTGGCGGGTCCGCGATGAGCGCATGACGGGAACGCGTGTCTGCATGGCAGTGCCTCCAGGGTGCGATCGTAGTCCGCAAAGGCAGCGATGTGTCTGCACCCCGCGCTACGCTTCAAGCGCATGACGGGTGCGCATCCCCCCCTGATCCTGGCTCAGGGCCTTCGCAAGTCGTTCGGGGACTTCGAGGCAGTGCGTGGCGTCGGCCTCTCGGTCCGCGCCGGCGAGGTGCTCGGGTTCCTCGGCCCCAACGGCGCCGGCAAGAGCACCACGATGCGCATGATCACGGGATGCCTCACGCCGACCGCGGGCAACGTCGTGCTCTGCGGAATGCCGATCGACCAGGATCCCATCGGCGCCAAGCGAACCTTCGGCTACTTGCCCGAGGGCGCACCCGCGTACCCAGACATGCGCGTCGAGGACTTCCTCACCTTCACGGGGCGCGTGCGCGGACTCGCCGGCGCCGACCTCCGGCACCGCGACAACGCGGCAATCGATCGGCTCCATCTTGGGCCATACAGGCGCCAGACGGTCGACACGCTGAGCAAGGGCTACAAGCGGCGCACCGGGCTCGCGCAGGCAATCCTGCACAGCCCCCGCATCCTCATCCTCGACGAGCCCACCGACGGACTCGACCCCAACCAGAAGCACGAGGTGCGCGAGCTCATCAGGGACCTCGGCCGCGAGTGCGCCATCGTGCTCTCGACGCACATCCTCGAGGAGGTCGAGGCGGTGTGCACGCGCACAGTGATCATCAGCGAGGGCCGCACGGTCTTCGACGGCACGCCTGCCGAGCTCGATGCGCGCGCGCCCGCATCGGTTCGCCACAACAGGCTCGACCACGTGTTCCGCAGCATCACAGCGCCAGACACGCACTCGCCAGCCGAGCCGCGCACCGGGTCGGCGCGCCCACCGCGCCCGGCGCCAAAGGGTCCCGCCCGATGACTGCGCTCATCGCCATCGTGCGCCGCGAGTTCGCGTCGTACTTCGCCACCCCGCTCGCTTCGGTGTTCCTGGTCACCTACCTGGTGCTTGCGGCACTCTTCGCCTTCCAGGTGGGCGGCCTCTACGAGCGCGCGCAGGCTGACCTTCGTCCGCTCTTCCAGTACGTGCCGTGGCTCTCGCTCTTCCTGGTGCCGGCCGTGAGCATGCGGCTGTGGTCCGAGGAGCGGCGTCAGGGCACGCTCGAGCTCCTGCTCACGCTGCCCTGCTCCACCTGGGCACTTGTGCTCGGCAAGTTCCTGGCGGCATGGGCATTCGCGTGCGTCGCGCTTGCGCTCACTGTGCCTATCTGGATCACGGTGGCATGGCTCGGCGACCCTGACCATGGCACGGCGCTCGCCGGATACGTCGCGAGCGCACTGCTCACGGGGATGTTCCTTGCCGTGGGCAGCTTCATCTCGAGCCTGACGCGAAACCAGGTCAACGCCTTTGTCGCATGCGCCGCCGCGTGCTTCCTTCTGCTGCTCGCGGGCTACCCCGTGGTGCTCGACTTCTTCGCCACATGGATGCCGCGCGGAGGCGTCGAGGCGATCGCCGGCATGGGTGCGCTCACCCACTTCGACGGCATCACTCGTGGCGTCGTCGACCTGCGCGACGGCGCGTACTTCGTGTCGCTGACTCTCGCATTCCTCTGGATGACCGCGATCTCGGTCGAGAGCCGGAAGGCCCGATGACCGAGCCTGGCGTGCGCAGCGATCCTCCTCGGCGCTCTCGCGCTGAACGCCGCGATCGCCGTGTGGGTCCCCGGCGTGCGCATCGACCTCACGCAGGAGAGCCTCTACACCATCTCGCCCGGCATGCGGCCACTGCTCCTCTCGCTCGACGAGCCGGTCCGCATCGACCTCTACTGGACTCGCCGCGCCGGCGAGGGCGCACCGCAGATCCGGGCGCATGCGCAGCGCGTCGGGGAGTTTCTCCGGGAGGTCGAGTCCCTCTCCGGCGGCATGGTGGAGCTTCGCACCATCGACCCTGCTCCATTCAGCGACGCAGAGGACGAGGCGCGCGCGGCGGGCATCGCTGCGCTCTCTGTCGATGGCGTCGGCGGCACGCTCATGCTTGGCGCGACCGTGTCCGGATCGACCGACCGCCGCGAGACGGTTCCCTACATCTCCCCTGACCGCGAGTCGTTCCTCGAGTACGACATCGCCACAGCGATCGCCACAGTCGGACGCGCACGCAAGGGACGCATCGGGATCCTCAGCGGGATGCCGCTCTCGGTGCCGGTCCCGCAGGATCCAGCCGGTCCGCCCGGCGCCCCGCGCGAGATGGCCACCATCACGGAACTGAAGCGTCTCTTTGATGTGGTGGAGATCGACCCTGCCGCGCCGCAGCTGCCCGAGCGGCTCGATGCGCTCATGATCGTGCAGCCGCGCTCGCTCGGCGAGGCGACGCTGCGCGCCGTGGATGCATGGATCGTCGATGGCGCCCCCACGGTCATCCTCGCGGACCCGTATGCGGAAACCGACTCGAGCCCTGACGCGCGGGCCATGGGCGCAAGCAGGTCGGGCACCACGTACGACTTCCCGTTGCTGCAGGCGTACGGCGTGGACATCCCGCGCGACATGGTGGTGGGCGACCAGGTGTTCGCCACGCGCGTGCAGTTCCCCACACCCAACGGCGGCTCGCGTGCGATCGACTACCTCGCGTGGCTGAGCCTCGACCGCACGGCGCTCAACCCCGATGACCCGCTCGTGGGCGGCATCTCCGCCATCAACCTCATGAGCGCGGGCGCGATTGCGCCCACCGAGGGCAGCCCGCTCACGATCACTCCGATCCTGAGCTCCAGCGACCGCAGCGAGCTTGTGCAGACGCTGAAGATCGGCTTCTTCGGCGATCCCGAGCAGCTCCTGCGCGACATGAAGCCGGATGGCCAGCGGCGCACGCTTGCGGCACGCGTCACCGGACCGGTGCGGAGCCCATTCACGGGGCGCGAGGGGCGCATCTCGCTGGTGCTCATCGCGGATGCAGACCTGCTCGCCGACATGACGTGGCTTGCGCCGCAGCGCTCGGGCGACACACTGACGTCGCGCGCCATCTCGGACAACGGCCCGCTCATCGTCAACGCCGCCGAGCTCGCCTCCGGCGACAGTGCGCTCGCCAACCTGCGTGGACGCGGCCAGTACCGCCGGCCCTTCGCGCAAGTCGAGGCCATGCGCAAGGCTGCCGAGGCCAAGTACGTCGCCCGAGAGAAGGACCTCGAGAGGGAGATCAGGATCGCGGAGATGCGGGTCGCGCAGCTCGCCCGCGAGCCCGGCGCGGAGTCTGCCGCACTGGTCCTGACGCCCGAGCAGCAGGCTGAGCTGGCGCAGGCCAACCGCAACCTCCTGGAGATGCGCCGCGAGCTGCGGCAGGTCCAGTTCCGCCTCCGCGAGGAGATTGACGCGCTTGGACTTCGCGTGCTGGTGACGAACGTGATCCTCTGGCCTGCGCTGGTCGCGGGTGCCGCACTGCTGTGGTACCTGCTGCTCGGACGCACAGCGCGCTGACCGCCCACCATCCCGGACATGCCGCTGCACCACCCGCTGATCGCGCACTACCCTCCTGTGCGTGCCTGAGCTGCAGCTCGATGGACTTGTCGGACCGACCCACAACTACGCGGGGCTGAGCCCAGGCAACGTGGCCAGCCAGACCAACCGCGCTGCGGTCAGCCATCCGCGCAAGGCCGCGCTGCAGGGACTCGACAAGATGCGCTCAGTGGCGGCGCTGGGCGTTCCCCAGGGATTCCTTCCCCCGCATGAGCGGCCCCACGTGCCCACGCTGCGCGCACTCGGATTCGCAGGCACTGACGATGCCGTGATCGCCGCAGCGCACCGCGAAGCGCCCCACCTGCTGGCACGCGCATCAAGCGCCAGTGCGATGTGGACGGCCAATGCCGCGACTGTCATCCCATCATCAGACGCTGCCGACACGAAACTGCACCTGGTCGTGGCGAACCTGCGCTCGATGCCGCATCGGGCGATCGAGCCGCCCACGACCGCACGGCTCCTGCGCGCCGCGTTCCCTGACCTTTCCCGCGCAGTGGTGCACGACGCGGTCGACTCTGGCGGTGACGAGGGCGCCGCCAACCACATCCGGCTCGTGGGCTCGCCCGATGCCGGTGCGGACGAGGCAGGCGTGCACGTCTTCGTCTACGGCACCGGCGACGGCGCACCGCCGCCTCGCAAGCATCCCGCGCGGCAGGACCTCGCCGCAAGCCAGTCCGTTGCGGCGTGCGGGAGCCTCCCCACGGCACGCGTGCTGCTCCTCAGGCAGAACCCAGATGCGATCGATGAAGGGTGCTTCCACAACGACGTGTGCAGCGTCGGCAACGGCCACGTGCTGCTGATGCACGAGCGCTCGTTTGCCGACGGCGACCGCGCGCTCGACCGCATCCGCGATGCCACGCGCGGGAGCGCCATCCCAATCGTCATCCGCGAGTCCGAACTCCCGATCGCCGAGGCCGTCACCTCATACCTCTTCAACTCGCAGCTCATCACGCGCCCCGATGGCGGCATGACGATTGTCGCGCCCGCCGAGTGCGGCGAGATCGCCAACGCGCGGCGCGCGCTCGACCGGATCACCGGCGGCACCACGCCGATCGACACCGTGCTGCTGATGGACGTGCGCGAGTCGATGCGCAACGGCGGCGGCCCAGCGTGCCTGCGCCTGCGTGTGCCTCTCACGCGCACCGAGGACGACATCCTGCATCCTGGATTCCTCTGGACCCCCGAGCGCGATGCGTGGCTTCGCGCATGGATCGAGCGCTGGTACCCGGAGTCACTCACTCCACAGGACCTCGCCGACCCCTCGCTCCTGCGATCCACGCGCGATGCGCTCGATGCCCTCTCGTCGTGGATCGGCGCGGGCCCCCTCTACGACTTCCAGCTCCGGCCCAACGGCTAGCCTCCTGCCCGATGGCGCACTCTTCACAGATCCGACTGCTTGTGCTCGATGTCGACGGCACGATGACCGATGGCTCGATCCTGCTGGGCCCCGATGGACAGGAGTGGAAGCGCTTCTGCGTCCGCGACGGCCTTGGCATCGTGATGTGGAAGCGCGCGGGAGGCATGTTGGCCATCATCACTGGCCGCCACTCGGAGGCGCTCACGCACCGGGCGCGCGAGCTCGGCATCGACCACGTGCACCAGAGCGCGAGCGACAAGGCGCGTGCGCTCGATGCGGTGCTCGCCGCGACAGGCTGCGCACCGCACGAGACCGTTGCCATCGGCGACGACCTTCCGGATCTCGCGCTGTTCCGGGCGGTCGCCTTCGGGATGGCACCAGCTGATGCGGCACCTGAGGTGAGGGCCGCCGCGCGACATGTCATGCGCTCACATGGCGGCCACGGCGCTGTGCGCGAGGCCATCGAGATCCTGCTCCGCGGCGATGGCCGCTGGGACTCGCTCGTCGCCGCGCACTAGCGGCACGGCATGCCAGCCCGCGCCGAGCCGTGCGCCGCCTACCGCTCCCACTCCGGCGGGCGCCACCGCGATACGCGTCCGTCCGGACCGAAGTACACGACCCATACGTTCTCCGGTGCGTCCTGATCGGCGAAGGTGGCGCTCGTGGCGAGGCTGCTCAGGTTGTCGCCGAACTGCCAGCGCTCATCGCGCGCCGGCCCGTCGCCGCTCTCGGGAATCGCCGGATAGCGCGAACTCGGCTCTCCCAGCAGCGCGATCACCTGCGACTTGTCCATCCCGGTGCGCAGCCCCGCGAACTGCGTCCGCGAAGGTCCGCATGCGGCGATGGCCACAGCAGCAGCGGCAAGAGCCGCACGCAGCGCGGCATGAACGAGGCGCATGTGTCCCACACGCGCACAGTATCACCGGCCAATCGCGACGCATAGGATCGGCACCATGAGTCCCGCGACAGCCACTCGCACCGCACCGTCCACAACCCACCCGGCATCGGCCCCAGCGGTCGACGCCACTGCCGCCATCAGCGCGCTTGTCGCCATCCACGGCGAGCCGCACCGCACCCGGATCGAGCGTGGCGCGAGGCAGTGCGCACACCGGTGGACCGCAGCTGACGGGGACCAGCAGTCCTTCGAGTCCTTCTGCCGCACAAGCTTCGTTGCGGATCCGGCCAAGCTGCCCGCGCTGCTCGACCGCCTCGAGACCGCGGTGGAGAAGATCGGCGGCCACCTCTACGAGATGCGGCGCAGCCTCCGACGCTGGAGCGACCTCGCAGGCGAGGAGTTCCCCGGCGTGGACGACATGCTCGCCACCTTCGATCCCGCACCCGACCTCTCCGAGCAGCTCTACCGGCAGCGCCTCGCGTTCGTGGCGCTCCTCAACCTCGACCGCGCCGACCTACCGACGATGCTCGCCCATGGCGCCGCATGGAGCACCGACGAGTGGGCCGCTGTCCGCATCGCGCAGCAGTTCGGCGCGCGCATCCCCTCCTCGCTCAATGACCGCGCGCGCGAGGTGTCTCACCGCTGCTCGCGGTGGGTCAGCGGATTCCACATTCCCGTCGGCCGTCTCGTCGACGCATCCGGTGCCCGCTGGTACGACGCCGACCGCGCGCTGCTCACGCACTGGCTCGTGCGCGAGGAGATCAAGGCCCAGGGAACGATGCCCAGTGGGCTTCCCCGCCAGCGTGCGCTCGCGCACGTGCTCGCACGCGCGATCGACGGTTCCATCCCAAGCGACATCATGGAGCGCCGCTCCGCATCTGACTGGGATGCCGCGCGC
>CAYPOZ010000081.1:0-404 GCA_964412415.1 uncultured Isosphaeraceae bacterium
TCGTCCCGATGCTCGACAACGCCGGCGAGACCGTCAAGGAGCTTCGCGCCGACTACGGCAGCTGGCGAACCAAGGTGGACGGCACGCTGACCTCCGCGCAGGCAGCGGCTGGAGATGCGGCATCGAGCATGAAGGGTCTCGATGAGCTCCTCGTGCGCAACTCGCCGAAGATCGACTCGGCCATGACCGACATCGCGGCGGGCGCCACCGACGCGCGCGCATCGCTTGCAGACCTGCGCGCGAAGACCGTTCCGCTCATGAACGACGCGCTGACCAACGCGAACGCGGCGATCAGCTCGTTCGAGAAGAGCGTGCAGCTCGCGCACTCGTTCCTGCTCGAGAACCTGCCGGGCATCTCGCTGAGCCTCGACAACGTGCGCACCGCCACCGCGCAGCTCAAGCTG
>CAYPOZ010000081.1:428-3836 GCA_964412415.1 uncultured Isosphaeraceae bacterium
ATGGAGGTCCGCCGGAGCCCCTGGAAGATCATGTACCAGCCGGGCACCGAGGAGGTCGCGCACGAGAACCTCTACGAGGCCGCGCGCAGCTTCGCGATCGCCGCCAGCGACCTTCGCGCCGCAGGCGACAGCCTCCGCCTGGTGCTCACCAACGATCCCGCCCTCTTCGAGCGCGACCCGGCGTTCCGCGACTCCGTCCAGAAGATGGTCCTCGACGCGATGCAGCGCTACGAGTCGGCCCAGCAGCAGCTCAACAGCGTGCTGATGGGTCCTGCGCCCGCAGGCGAGGCAAAGGGCCGCTGAGGCGCCCATGCCGCGCGCAGCGCGCAATGACCCGAGGCTTGGGGCTGCCGTGGCGCTTGCCATTGCGGCGATCATCGTGATCACGATCGTCTCTCCCAGGATCTTCGCGCCATCGACCTTCATGCTCGAGTTCTCGGTGCCGCTTGAGGAGGGCGCATCCGGCATCGCTCCGGGCGCCACCGTCACGCTCGGCGGGGTCGTGATCGGCGCGGTCGACTCGACGAAGATCAGCTCGAACGGCGGCAGGGACTTCATCAACGTGGCGCTGCGCATACCGCGCGGCATCGTGATCCCCGCGGGCTCCACGGCTCACCTCGCGGCCGATGCGCTGGGCGGCAACGGGAGAATCGAGATCGTGCCGCCTGAGTCCAAGTCGCAGCTGGCGCCTGGCGATGCCGCAACGGCCCCTGCCTCAGTGGATGGGACCCCGGGGAGAATTGCCTACGCGAAGCCCAAGACGGCACTCGAGGCCTCATTTGGCCGCCACACGATGCAGCGCCTCAATGCGGCCATCGACGAGCTGAAGGCAACGGACTTTGGCGCGCTGAGGCAGGATCTCGCGACCCGCATGGACTCGCTGCAGACCGACTTTCGGGAGCTGAGCGCAGATGTGGACTCGTCGCTTGAGGTGTGGCAGCCACAGGGAAGCGCGCTCGCGAACACCTTCCGCGACTGCGTGACAAGGGCCGAGTCGATCGAGGCCCTGTTCAGCGCGGGAGGCACGCTCGACTCGCAGAGGCTCCAGGCGCAGGTCAAGTCGATCACCGCCGACTGGCAGGCCATCCGCGCGGACATGGCGGCGCTCGAGACCGCATGGACGGAGGAGATCGTTCCCCCCGCCTCCGACATGATGAGCCGCCTCGAGCGCGCGTGGCAGACGCTGCGCAGCGACGCGGACCGCATGCTTGCGCTCATCACCGAGATGCGGGAGTCGACGGGCACGGTGAGCGCCGACATGCAGCTCGCTGGCGGGCAGCTCTCGCTTGCCGAGACGGAGATCATCTTCACGCCGTGGAACCTGCTCGGCGGGATCCTTCAGGGCGACCGCGCCGACGAGACGCGCGACTTCTCGGTGCGCATGGTGGTGCAGTCGGCGACCGAGCTGCGGCTTGCGTCGGACGCCACGCGCCAGCTGCTCGAGGCCGACCCGAGGCTTGTCGAGCGCTACCCGGACATTGCGGCGCTCCTCGAGGAGTGGCTGCGTGCCGTGAACACCCGCGCCGAGGCCGTCGACGCCGGCGTGTTCCGCAAGATGATGGACGAGCCGCCGGCACCCGCGCTCCCTGAGGCGCCGCCCGTCGCGCCGTGACCGGCTACCACGGCGTGCCTCTCGAGCGGTTCACCGACATCCGCGACGCTGACCTGCGCGGCCGCGATGGCCTCTTCTGCGTGGAGAGCCCGCGCGTGGTCGCGCGCTTCCTGCATGCGCTCGTGGCGCGCGCGCAGGGCGCGGCGTGCGCGCCTGCGCTCGGCGTGGAGGCGATCCTGCTTACGCCTGAGCACGCGCAGCGGATGGCTGCTCTTCTCGACTCGGCACGTGAAATGCTGCCGCCCTTCGAGGTGACCATCGCACCTGACGAGGCCATCTGCGGCGCCACGGGATACGCGCTTCACCGGGGTGCGGTGGCGCTTGGCCGGCGCGCAAGCCGAGGCAGGGCCGCGGAAGGGTCCGTCGACGCGCTTGGCGCATCTGGCGTCCGCACGGTCATCGCATGTGACCGCGTCGTGCATGTCGACAACGTCGGCTCCCTTTTCCGCAACGCCGGCAGCTTCGGCGATGCCGGAATCCTGCTCGGCCCCGGATGCGGGGATGCGCTGTCGCGCAAGGCGGTGCGCATCTCGTCGGGGCGCGTCTTCTCGGTGCCCTGGTGCGAGGCGGATTCGTGGGGCGATGCGATCGCGGCGCTCCGAGCACGGCATGGGTTTGGCTTCATCGCATGCGAGGATGCGCCGGGTGCCGTCACGCCTGAGCGGGCGCTCGCGGCACTTCACGCACAAGGCACCAGCCGCATCGCGTTCGTGATGGGATCCGAGGGCGCAGGCCTCAGCGCCGAGCTCATCGAGCACTGCGATGCGGTGGCGTGCATCCCGATGCGTCCGCCCCTGGCGGGACCTGGCAACCCGCTGCCGCTCGAGGCCGACGACCGGCCAAGCCTCAACGTGTCGGTTGCGTCAGCGCTCGTCCTGCATGAAGCTCGCCGCGCCGACGCGCATGCCCGCACCGCGGCCGGCTGACGCGCCGCTGGTGCCTGCCTCGACATCGACATCGGCCGCCGGCTCCTTGACTTCCTTCACGCGCTCGATGCGCGCGCCAAGCGTCTGGAGCACGCGCTCCATGCGCTGGTAGCCGCGGTCAAGGTGATAGACGCGGTTGATGACGGTCTCGCCCTCCGCCGCAAGGCCCGCAAGCACGAGGCTCGCCGACGCACGGAGGTCGCTCGCCATCACCTCAGCGCCGATCAGGGGCGCGCCGCCCGAGACGACGACGGTCGGGCCGTGACGGATCACCTGCGCGCCCATGCGCACAAGCTCGGCCACGTGCAGGAACCGCTCGGGGTAGATCTTCTCCGTGATCACCGAGTTGCCGCGCGCCATGCACAGCAGCGCCATGAACTGGGCCTGCAGGTCGGTCGCGAATCCCGGGTGGGGCTGCGTCGTGATTGCGGTCGGACGCAGGTCGCGGTCGCTTGTCACGCGCACCGAGCAGCGGAAGTCATCCGCGCTTGGGTCGAGCTTCTCGACGTGCACGCCAATCGTCGCGAGCCGGTCGATCGCCGCAAGCAGCGAGTCGTAGGGGAAGTCGTCAAGCGTGACCTCGCCGTTGGTGATCGCGGCCGCAATCGCATAGGTGCCGGCGACGATGCGGTCAGGCATCACCGAGTGCGTCGTGCCGTGAAGCTCGTTGACGCCCTCCACGATGATGCGGGGGCCGCCTGCGCCGCGGATGCGCGCACCCATCGCGTTGAGCAGGTTCGCGAGGTCGACGATCTCGGGTTCGCATGCGGCGCACTCGATGACGGTGCGTCCCTGCGCGAGCGTCGCCGCGCTCATCACGTTCGCGGTGCCGAGCACAGTCGAGCCGAAGGGGCCGCCGAGGAACACGGT
>CAYPOZ010000081.1:3846-7800 GCA_964412415.1 uncultured Isosphaeraceae bacterium
GTCGCGCCGCGCAGCCGCTCGGCGGAGGCCTGGATGTAGCCGTTGCGCAGCTCGATGCGCGCGCCGAGCGCCTGCAGCCCGCGAAGGTGCAGGTCGACAGGCCGGTCGCCGAAGGCGCACCCGCCGGGCATCGACACGATCGCTCGCCGGCGCCGCGCAAGCATCGGCCCAAGAACGCAGATCGATGCGCGCATCGTGCGCACGATGTCGTACGGTGCCTCGATCGCGTTGGGGTCGACCGTCTGCATCACGACCTGGTCGTTGCCGACCGTGGTCTCGACGCCGAGGGTCCTCAGCAGGTCCCCGAGGTTCTTGATGTCCTTGAGCTCGGCGACGTTGGTGAGCGTCACCCTGTCGTCGGTGAGGAGCGACGCGGCCATCAGCGGCAGCGCGGCGTTCTTCGAGCCTTCGACACGCACGCGGCCGGAGAGCCTCCGGCCGCCCTGAATCACGAACTTGTCCATGACGAGAGGAGTCCTTTCCTCGTGAGCGATGCGGGCACTCCGACCCGCGTGTGGGCATCCATGCGCGGACGGTGAACGCCAGCCGTCCTTCGCGTCGCAGGGTAGCCCCTCTGGCCTCAGCATCAAGTGTCGACCCTGCGGGGTCCGGCGGCGCAGTTTTGGCCGCCCTTGACCTACGATTGCGCCGATGAGCGCATCAGTGACCGCCGAGCCCCACCTTCCCGAAGCCACGATGCACCTGGTCATGCCCAATGACCCTGTCACGGCCACCGTCGTGTCCAACGAGCGGTGCACCCGCAGCAAGTCGGCGAGCTTCGTCCGCCACATCTCGATCGACGTCGGCGGCACGCCCCTCGAGGGCAAGTTCCTCGCCGGCCAGAGCTTTGGCGTGGTGCCTGCGGGCACCGACGCGAACGGCAAGCCCCACAAGGTGCGCCTCTACTCGATCGCGAGCCCCTCGTACGGCGAGGACGGCAATGGCAGGGTGCTCTCCACCACCTGCAAGCGGCTCATCGACGAGCGCTCGCCCGGCGACGACGGCCGCGGCGGCCTCTTCCTTGGCGTGTGCAGCAACTACCTGTGCGACCTTGCGCCCGGCGACAGCGTCATGGTGAGCGGCCCTGCGGGCAAGCGCTTCCTGCTGCCGGTGGACCGGGATGCGCACGACTACCTCTTCATGGCCACCGGCACCGGCATCGCGCCGTTCCGTGGCATGATTCACGAGCTGCTGGTGGGTCCGCCGGAGGGAAGCGCTGGCAGGCAGTCGTGGAGCGGTCCCTGCCGCAGCCGCATCCATTGTGTGATGGGCACCCCCTACACGACCGACCTCCTCTACGACGGATGGCTGCGCGAGCTGCAGTCGCGCCATCCGAACTTCACCTACCACCCGGTGATCTCGCGAGAGGCGCTCCCGAAGCCGGGTTGGGGACCGCACGCGCACCACTACGTCACCGGCCGCATGGACGAGTTCGCGCCCATGCTCCGGTCGGACCGCACGCTGATGTACCTCTGCGGACTTGCTGGCATGCAGATCGGGCTCTTCAGGTCGATCGCGGCTGCAGGTCTGGCAGGCGGATTCCTCAACATTCACGAGGAGATTTCCGCGACTGACCCCGCACAATGGACGGATGAGCAGGTCAAGCGCAGGATTCGGCCCACACATCGGTGCATGTTGGAGGTGTATTGACTTGACGCGCCGCGCCGCTGGCACACACTTTGCACAGTAGAGCCAAGCGCAGACCGCACACCGACCACGCGAAGCCGCACCGCACGAGACCCCCCGCACTCAACCCCACGCACCACCATGAGCGACGCACCAGAAGAGTGGCAAGGCGACGCGCACCAGGCTGAGCAGCACGTAGTGCGTGCGCGTGACCTCTTCCAGCGCGGGCGCCTTGCGGATGCCGAGACGGAGATGCGGCGCGCGCTTGCGATCGATCCGGGCCGCGGCGACTGGCACCACAACCTTGCGGTGACGCTTGAGGCGCTCGGAAAGGTCACCGAGGCGCTCACGGCGTATGAGCGCGCCGTCGAGCTGCTTCCGCAGCATGTGCCTTCGGTGCTCGGTACCGCGCAGTGCCAGATCAGGCTCGGCCGGCCGGAGGAATGCATCAAGCTGTGCGAGCGTGCAGCAGCGCTCGACAGCAAGGCGGAGCCCGCCTACGCGATGCGCATCGCCGCGTACGGCATGCTGCGCAAGCCGGATGATGCGGAGAGCGTGTACTACGTCGCGCAGCAGTACCTCGACGAGATGCCCTCGTGCCTTGTCGAGATGGGCAACGTGCTCGCAAACCGCGGGCAGATGGCGCGCGCGACCTGGTGCTACCGCGAGGCGCTCGCGCAGAACCCGTCGCTCAAGGGAGTGCGCACGCGTCTCGGCATCGCGCTGCTGCGCATGGGCGAGACCGAGCGTGCGCACCATGCGCTGCTGCAGGCGATGCGCGAGCAGCCTGGTGACTCGGCAACGCTGCTTGCGCTTGGCGGCGCACTCGAGCTGCTCGGCCGCGTACCTGAGGCGCTCGAGAAGTACCGCCGCATCGTCGAGCTTGAGCCCGCGAACCCGCTGGCGCATGTGCGAATCGGCGACATCGCGCTCAAGGCCGCTCGGCTCGACGAGGCGCGCGCCGAGTACACGCTGGTGCTCAGCCTCGGCCTGCGCGACATCGGCGTGCGGATGCGGCTTGTTGAGACGCTGCTGCGGCTTGGCCTGCGCGCCGACGCCGCCACGCAGATGGACGCGGAGTTCGGGCGCCGCAAGGTCCCTGCGGACAGCGCCATCGCGCGCGACGCGGACCTCGCGTGGGCGATCTGCGGCTATGCGCTCGAGTGCGGCAGGCCTGCGGTGGCCGCGAAGATCGCGGAGGCGTCGCTCAAGCGCAACAGCACGCAGGCGAAGCTGTGGCTGCGCCTTTCACGCGCGCGGTGCGAGCTCGGGCAGCTTGCGTCCGGAGTGCGTGCAGCGATGCGTGCGCGCCGCATCGACCGCACAAGCGTTGAGGCCCTGCACAACGTCGCGCTCGCGTGGCTGCGCATGGGGCGCCTGCGCGGCGCGCGCATCGCGGTGGCGATGGGCATGCGAGCGTCGCCGGCCGACGAGGGAATGCGGCGTATCCGCACGCGGCTCTGGGCCACGCGCATCATGCGGAAGGCCAGTCCCCTGATCGCGCTGTTCGGGATGTCCGGCGTCAGCTCGCCGCGTTCGTGAACGGGAGCAGCGCCAGGAATCGTGCCCGCTTGATGGCGCTGGCCACCATGCGCTGGTCCGCCGCCGACAGGCTCAGCCTCTTGCGAGAGAGCATCTTGCCGTTGGGCGTGAGCATGCGGCGCAGCTCCTCGGTCTGCTTGTAGTCGATGAATGACTTGCCGCCTGCACCGGTCTGGCGGCGGATCGTGGGAGGAGGAGCGATGTTGATCTGGCTCATGATGCGTGGGTGACGGCGTCTGACCATCGATCCCCCGCGGTGCGCGCCGTCAGCGCCCGCTGGAGTCCGCCTCGGACGGCACCCGACGGATCGCGTCAGGCGCCGGCTCCCGGGACAACCGGGAGCGGCGAGCCGTGCAATGTAGCGGTCCTGGGCAGGTAGGCAAAGGGCTATGTCGCCGCACAAGGTTCTCGGGCGTTCGCAGGTTTCACGCCTCGGCGCCGCAGGCGAGCCGGTCGCGCATCCAGGCGCCTGCGCGCCGCACCATTGCCGCGTCCACGCCGGTCGCGTAGCCAGCGGCGTGAAGCGCATCCACCAGCGATTCGGTCGCCACGTTGCCCGGCGCGCCCGGCGCATAGGGGCAACCGCCGAGACCGCCGGCGCTCGCGTCGAAGCTCCGGACGCCGAGCTTCGCGGCCGCAAGCGCGCATGCCACGGCGGAGCCCTGCGTGTCGTGCAGGTGGAGCGTGGTGTCGGCCGGCGCAACCGTGCCGCCCAGGCCCTCGTAGAGGCGCTCGATGCTGGCCACCGTCGCGGCGCCGATCGTGTCGCCGAGATCGATCTCGTTG
>CAYPOZ010000081.1:7810-10139 GCA_964412415.1 uncultured Isosphaeraceae bacterium
ACCGGATCACGCATGAGACGTAGCCGCGCACCGGAAGGCCCGCCGCGCGCGCGCGCGTCACGACTGGCGCCAGGCGTGCGAGCACCTCGTCGACCGTGCCATTGGTGTTGCGCCTGGAGAACCCCTCGCTCGCAGCCGCGAACACCGCGATCTTGCCCGCACCTGCGGCGAGCGCACCCTCAAGGCCGCGCTCGTTGGGCACAAGCGCCGAGTACACGACGCCGCGAGCACGCGTGATGCCGGCGAAGACCGCATCGGCATCGCCAAGCTGGGGCACCCACTTCGCGGGCACAAAGCTCGAGACCTCGATCTCCGCGACGCCAGTCACTGAGAGCATGTCGATGAAGCGGATCTTGTCGGCGGTCGGGATCGGCGTGCGCTCGTTCTGAAGCCCGTCGCGCGGGCCCACCTCCGTGATTCGGATCGCTGCGCTCATGCGCCCCCCCGCTCCGGCGGCGTCGCGTCGGATTCGCGTGCGGCCCGCATGAAGAGCCAGATGCCGAACACGACCACGGCCACCGTCATCACTCCGGCTGCGCCGAGGAGGATCATGTCGGGCGTGAGCGCCCACCCTTCACGCGCGGCTGCGCCGTCATCAGCGGAAGCGGCCGCATCCTGCATGGCGAGGATTGTTGCGTGGCGCGCGATCATGGCGGCCTCAACGCGCCGCCTTCGCGCCGGGCAGCGTGCACAGCACCGGCTGCACCGCGATCTCGACGAGCTCGCCTTCGGCATCAGACACAAGCACCGTGCCTGGCGCGGCATGGGCCGTGCGAACTGTGGCGAGGCCGATCGGCGCCGCACCGAGCATCGGGCTCAGCGCACTGCTGGTGACGACGCCCACCTCGTCGCCGATGCCCCCATCGTCGCGGCGCGTGAACACCTGCGCGCCGCCCGCGGGAAGCGCATCGCGCGAGGCCTTGAACGCCACGATCACCTGCTTGGGCTTCCCAAGGCTTTGCATCCGTGCCACCACTTCCTGGCCGAGGTAGCAGCCCTTGGCGAAGGACACGCGCGACTCGATGAGCGACGTCTCGTGCGGCAGCGATGCGGTGCCGAAGTCCACCATGAAGATCGGCGATCCGCCCTCGATGCGCGCGATGTTGAACGCGAGCCACCCGCAGGGACGTGCGCGCTGGCGACCGGGGGCAGCGGAAGTCACGGCAGCGCCCGTCGCGGCGCCACCTGAGCCTCCCGCGGCAAGAAGCCGCGACCACGCCTCGTCCGCACGGTCGCGCGGCGCTGCGCACGCGATGCCCGGCACGCCGCACATGTCGCGCCGCGCGTGCACGATGCCCAGTGATGCATCAGCGCCGACGCCCGATGACTCGAGCAGCGCGATCGACCCGGGCCCATGGATCTCGAACCGCGCCCACCGGTCCGTCGCGTCGATCACCTGCACGTCCTCCGAGAACACGAACTGCATGAGCGCCGACGCGACCGACGGCGCGACTGCAGCGTCGAGCTCGATCAGCATGCGCTCGCCCGTCTCCACAACGAGCATGTCCGCATCGACGCGGCCCTTGCGGTTGAGCCAGAACGAGCGCACCGCACCTGGTGCCGACTGCAGCGGCTTGAGGTCCTGCGTGAGCATGCGCTGAAGGAACGGGATTCGCTCGGCGCCAGTCACCTCGAGGGTGCCGCGCTGCGGGAAGTCGACGAGCGCGGCCTCGCGGCGGATCGCCGCATACTCGACCTCGACCGAATCGAAGCGTGCAGGCACATCGCACACGTCGCCCCATGACATGCGTTCCGCGCCTTCGCTGCCCGTACGTGCGCGCGCCGCGTCCCCCGCCGCATCGCCCCTCGCGCCTGCGGCGCCGGCAATGCGCCGCCGTGCCTCCGCGCGGACCCACTCGTCGTGACGCGCCCACATGGGCGAAGGTGGCGCAGCCACGACCTCATGGCCCTGCTCAGGACCGGACACCGGTTCGGCGTCCTGCCTCGGCTCCGCGCCGCGGGCAGGCTTGCCGGTGTTCGGCTGTCCAGTTGGGCCCTGACCGTGCTGCACAAGCCGATCATAGACTCGCCGCCATGCGAATCGACCTACTGAAGGAGCTCTGCGAGACCCCTGGTGTCCCTGGCCGCGAGGAGCGTGTGCGAGCGGTCGTGGCGCGCGAGACGAAGGGCCTGTTCGACCGTGTGCAGGTCGACGCGATGGGCTCGCTGATTGGCGTCCGCGAGGCCACCAAGCGCGTACGTGCGGCCAAGGGCCGAGGACGTGCCGCAAAGGGAGCCAGCTCCGCCGGCGTCACCAAGGTGCTGATCGCCGCGCACATGGACGAGATCGGCTTCTACGTGCGCCATGTGGACGACAACGGCTTCCTCT
>CAYPOZ010000082.1:0-980 GCA_964412415.1 uncultured Isosphaeraceae bacterium
TGCCGCCGCATCCTTCGCAGCCCTCGCCGCATGGACCACCACGTCCTCGACGCCAACGCTGCTCTTCGGCGGCGCGAACGACCAGGTGCAGCCCAAGACCCATCCGCTCGCGAGCGGCGGCATCGTGATGAGCTGCTTCGACAACGCGACGGGCGGCTACGACGTGCGCGTCAACCGCTTCGATGACACGGGCGCTCCCATGTGGGGATCCAATGGCGTGCTCGTCGCCGACCGCACGGTCTCGAGCACGACCGACTACGGATCGACCGCAGCGCCGGATGGCGGCATCATCGTGGCGTACCAGCCGACCAACGGCACGCAGATGGCGGTGTCCCGCGTGTCCGGGTCGGGCGCGCTGCTCTGGACCACCACGCTCACCAACACCACTGACTACGTCGCGAACGGCAAGGTCGTGTTCGATTCCGCGGGCGACCTGTATGTGGGCTGGCTGCAGGGAAGCGGCACACGCGTGCAGAAGGTCAGCTATGCCGATGGCACGACAGTGTGGGCTTCGCCGGCCAACCTGAGCGAGACCGGCGCGCAGCAGCAGATGTCCGACATGAAGCCCGCCGTCAACGGCACGGGCGTCGTGGTTGCGACGGTTCGGTACATCACCTTCAGCGGAGCGAAGGGTCTTCGCGCGTGGAGCGTGGCGTCGGACGGGTCCGTCACGTGGGGACCGAAGAACGTGTTCTCGGTGGGCTCGCTCCAGAACGGCAACTATCCCACCATGAACGTGATGCCCGGCGTGGGCTACGTGTTCAGCTACTACCTCGTCAGCCCGCTGCAGTCGTGGGTGCAGGTGCTCGACACGAACGGCAACCCGCTCTCTGCCTTCGGCACCAATGGCCTCGCGGTGACGAGCACGGCAACGGGCTACAACCGCACGAATCCCGCGGCGGCGATCGACCCGAGCGGCATCGTGTACGTCAACTGGTACCAGCAGGTCCCGAACACAAGCACGTACGGCTGCAGCGCCC
>CAYPOZ010000082.1:990-8044 GCA_964412415.1 uncultured Isosphaeraceae bacterium
GGGCACGGACCTCTGGACTGGCGGCACCGTCACCGTCAGCAGCGCATCGACGAAGTCCCGCGCACAGGCAGTGCCCGCATGTGGCGGTTTCGTGTGGGTCTGGCAGGATGGCGCGACGGGCGTATCCGACATCGTTGGGGCCCGTGTGGGCACCGATGGTGCACTCGGCGACCCGACGGTCACGCCCGGCGACATCAACGGTGACGGCAAGGTCGATGGCACGGACCTCTCAGCGCTGCTCGCGTCCTGGGGCGTAGGCGGCGGCTCGGCCGACATCGACGGTGACGGCAACGTCGGTGGTACCGACCTCGCCGCGCTGCTCGCGGCGTGGACCGGCTGATCGTGGCGCAGCGCCCGCACCGGGCGCATGACGGCTAGCGCACCCTTGATGCCTCAGCGCCGCGCGCTGGCGTGTACGCCGTTGCGCGTGTCGTCGACGATCCGCTCCCATTGGATGCCGCGCTCCTGCATCGCCGTCTCCCAGTGAGGCACCTCGGCGCGCTGCGGTGATGTGCTGGCGGCGGTCTTGCTTCCTGACGCTGCGGCCTGCACGCCGGCTGGTGCTGGTTCCGCATCCGCGGCCACAACCTCAACCTCAACGCCTTCGTCAACGCCATCATCGGTCGTGGTGGCGTCATCGGCCGCAGGCTCGCCTGGCTGCGGGCCCTCCGGACTCTGAAACACCTCAAGAACGGACGAGTCGCCAGGCTCGGCAAGCACCATGTCGACATATTGTCCGGGAGGCAGGGCGGCTGGATGCTCGACCGTGAACGCGTCGATCCGTCCGCCCGCAGCGCGCAGCGCCTTCATGCGGTGGAGCACCCGGTCTCGCACGCGCTCGATGCCCCGCTGCAGGCCCGAGTTCGAGTCTGCGCTGAACTGCACGGCTCCCGATGCGCCTGCGGCGCGCGCATCGCCGTACGCGGCAATGTCGCCAGCAAAGCCGGCGATGTGCACGACCCGCTTCCCCGGAGGGAGCCGCATCAGCACGGCTGCGGTCTCCTGGGCCGGTGTCATCGGGCTGATGATCACGGCATCGTCTGCGGCTTGGGCCGATCGGGGCGGCGTTGACGCGTTTCGAACGCCAAGCGCCTCCGATCGCGTCCGTGCCCCGGATGCCCGCATGGGACGGGTGGCGACCCTGCCGCCGGTCGTTGCGCGGCGCACCGAGTCATGCCGGGTGGCCTGCGCCACGGCATCCTTGGTGGCGCACCAGGGCACCAGCAGCGAGAGGGCGAGAAATGCAGGGAGTTGTGGGTTTCGGGACATCATGACCAAGAATCCGGGAGCGTTCGGAACAGCTCGAGCGCGGCACAGATCTTGGGATGTCAGACCACCAACCTTCCGATGCGCTTTGCGGCTGCACAAGCCGATGCGAACCGCAAAGTGACCGAAAGTTCGTGTTTGGGTGGTAGCCTGCCTAGATGCGCGTTTGCGTCACAGGCGCCACCGGCTTTATCGGTCACTACATCTGCAAGCGACTGGCCCTCGAGGGTCACGCTGTCGTCGGCACAGACCTCATCCGTCCCGATGCCGACCAGCATCTCGACGAGTTCGTCCAGGCAGACATCCGCGACCCTGCGGCGATGCGCCGTGTCATCTCGGGGTGCGACTGGATCTTCTCGCTCGCGGCCGCGCACCACGACTTCGGCATCGACGAGCCGACGTACTACGCCGTCAACGAGCAGGCCTCGCGCGTCATCTGCGACGAGGCCGACCGTGCGGGCATCGGGCGCATCTGCTGGTACTCGAGCTGCGCGGTGTACGGCGACTGCCCGGCGCCGCGACACGAGGGCGCCACACCCAAGCCAATCAATCCCTATGGGGCATCGAAGCTCGCGGGCGAGAAGGTCTTCCGCGAGTGGACAGGCCGCGGAGGCGGTCGTTCCGCGCTGGTGATGCGGCCGACGATCACCTTCGGCCCCGGCAACGTCGCCAACATGTACTCGCTGATCAAGCAGGTCAGCAGCGGCCGCTTCGTTGTGGCAGGAAAGGCCGCCAACTACAAGAGCCTCAGCTACGTCGAGAACCTCGTCGATGCGACGATGCACCTGTGGGCTCGCGAGCCGCAGGGCATGCAGACCTTCAACTTCATCGACAAGCCGGACCTCACGAGCCGCGAGATCGCGCAGGCGGTGGCTGACGCGCTCGGCCGCGCGCGGCCCGGTCCCAACCTCCCGATGCCGCTGGTGCTCGCGATGGCGCTTCCCTTCGATGCGGTGACCGCCATCACCGGCAAGGACCTCGGCATCAGCTCGATGCGGGTGAGGAAGCTCTTCAGCATGGAGACCAGGTTCGAGGCCGATGCGCTCGCGGCCACGGGGTTCCGCAGCGCGGTGCCGCTTCGCGAGGGCATTGCGCGCATGGTGCGGTGGTGGACCAAGGCTGGTTCCGCGGCGCGGCCAAAGTGGCGCCAGCCTCCCGCCCAGATCCAGACGTTCTGAGAGGCGGCTCAGGCGCGTGCGGGCACGGCGCCGACGGCACCAGCGTCCGCAAGGTCAAAGACTTTCGCGTACTCGGCGGCCGCGGCCCTGATCGTGTAGCGCTGCTCCATCAGCTCGCGCGCCCGTCGGCCCATCGCGTCGGAACTGGCACGGTCCTCGCGCAGCCGGCGGATGTTGGCCAGCAGCGCATCCACGTCGCCGATGGGCGACCAGAGGCCGGCGCCAGACTCGGACACGATGCGCTGCAGCTCGCCGCCTGACTCGCTCAGCGCAAGCACCGGCTTGCCAACCGCGAGCGACGAGTAGAGCTTCGACGGGAACGAGATGCCCTCCACGCCAGGCGCGATCGTGACGAGGCTCGCATCGCACGCGTTCAGCGAGTCGTTGAGCGTCTCGAAGGGCTGGTACTGGTGCATGTCGACGTTGGTGAGGCCCATCGCCGCGATGCGGTCGGCGATGTACTGGCGCTTGCCGCCCGAGCCCACGAAGACGAGCCTGAAGTCCCGGTCGTCCGACAGCCGCTTCGCGGCCTCGAGCAGCGTGTCGAACTCGTAGTAGAGGCCGAGATTGCCTGAGTAGAGCAGCGTGAAGGTGCGGTCGTAGCCATGCGCCCTCGCGAAGGCGCTCTCGGCCTTCGGCACGGGCACGAGCGCCGTGGGATCTGCCCAGTTGTGCACCACGTGCACACGCGATGGGTCGACCCCGTATGCGTTCACGATCAGGTCCTTCGCGCCCTCGCACAGCACGATCGTGCGCTCGGCGCGACGGTAGAGCAGCCTGTTCGCCACATGCCATGCGCGTTCGATCAGCGATCCCTTGCGCAGCTTGCCGATGAGCACCGGGATCTGCGGGTAGCTGTCGTGCAGCAGCACCACGTAGGGGTGCGGCCGCACCAGCGAGATCGCGCCGCCGATCAGGCCAAGGAAGGGCGGGTTGCTCGTGTACATGAACACGCGCCCGCGCGTCCGCGTGAAGAGCAGCCTCAGCGCCAGCGGAACAAGGAAGGTGAATGAGTTGGCGAGCCGGCCCACCGTGCTGTCCTTGCGGAAGCGTGTCGTGCGGAGCCGGCGGACGCTCACGCCCTCGAGCGTCTCCTGCGCGGGGCAGTCGACCCACGTCTCGCGGGGACCGTAGGAGGGGAAGCACGTGAGCACCGACACGCGCCGGCCCATCCGCACGAGCTCCCGTGCGAGCTCGGCGAGAAGGTGCCCCGTGCTCGCGACGTCGGGGATGTAGTACTGGTTGAGGATCACGACCTCGGCGCCGCCTGCCGATGGCGGGCCAGGCGTCACGTCACTGGTCATGGCCGAGCAGTTCCGGCATTGCATGACCCGCGTTGCGGAGGGTCTGCTCGCGGCGGGCCAGCTCGAGGTCATGCTCCACCATCATCACGGCGAGCGACTTCACGTCGGTGCGGGGCGTCCAGCCGAGAGTGCGCATCGCCTTCGCAGGGTCGCCGAGCAGCTGGTCGACCTCCGCAGGCCGGAAGTAGCGGGGATCGGTGGCGACGAAATCGCGGTAGTCCAGACCCACGTGGCCAAAGGCAAGTTCGCAGAACTCGCGCACGCTGATCATCTTCCCTGTGGCGATCACGTAGTCCTGAGGGGTGTCCTGCTGCAGCATCAGCCACATCGCCTCGACGTAGTCGCCGGCGAAACCCCAGTCTCGCTGCGCGTCGAGGTTGCCCAGGAAGAGCTTCTTCTGGAGCCCCAGCTTGATGCGTCCCACCGCGCGCGTGATCTTGCGCGTGACGAAGGTCTCGCCGCGCCGCGGGCTCTCGTGGTTGAAGAGGATGCCGCACGAGGCATGCATGCCGTAGCTCTCGCGGTAGTTCACGGTGATCCAGTGCGCGAACACCTTCGCGCAGCCGTAGGGGGAGCGCGGGTAGAAGGGCGTCGTCTCGCGCTGGGGGATCTCCTGCACGAGCCCGAACATCTCGCTGCTCGATGCCTGGTAGTACCGGATCTTGCGGCCGCTCTCGCTCTCATGGACGCGCACCGCCTCGAGCAGCTTCAGCGCGCCGGTGGCGTCGGCGTCCACCGTATAGACGGGCATGTCGAAGCTGACGCGCACGTGGCTCTGCGCACCGAGGTTGTAGACCTCGGTGGGGTTCACGCGCCGCACGATGTCGGCGAGGTTGTTGCCGTCGGTCAGGTCGCCGTAGTGCAGCTTGAGGTGCGTGCCGGGCTGGTGCGGGTCCTGGTAGATGTGGTCGAGCCTGCCAGTGTTGAAGCTGGAGCTGCGGCGGATCACCCCGTGCACCTCGTAGCCCTTGGAAAGGAGGAGTTCGGCGAGGTAGCTGCCGTCCTGGCCGGTGATACCGGTGATGAGAGCGGTCTTCATGGCAGATGTGTGCGGTACGGGCATTCGATGTGCGGATTCCCACAAGGGTCCCCGCCAGAACCCCGATAGTAATGGGGTAGCGCGGAATGGATCGGCGGAATTGCGTATCCCGCGTCATGTATCGTCGCGACGCGACCCCTGGCACGCCGCGCATCGGCAGAGGACCCATCCATGGACCTGGCATCCAAGCGCATTCTCCTGAGTGGCGGTGCGGGCTTCCTCGGGCAGGCGGTGCAGGCTCAGCTCGCGCAGCGAAGCGTCAAGGATGTGATCATCCCCCGCCGTCGCGAGTACGACCTCACGCGAGAGGCGGACGTGGCGAGGCTCTACCGCGACGCGCGCCCCGATGTGGTGATCCATCTCGCCGCCGAGGTCGGCGGCATCGGCGCAAACCAACTCAACCCCGGGCGCTACTTCTTCGCGAACATGGCGATGGCGCTGCACCTCATCGAGCAGGCACGCATCGCGGGCATCGAGCGCTTCGTGCAGACGGGGACGATCTGCGCCTACCCCAAGCACACGCCGGTGCCGTTCCGCGAGGAGAACCTCTGGGACGGCTATCCGGAGGAGACGAACGCGCCGTATGGCCTGGCGAAGAAGATGCTTCGGGTGCAGGCGCCGGCGTAGCGGCAGCAGTGTGGGTTTAACGCCATATATCTTCTGCCGGTGAACCTGTACGGGCCCCGGGACAATTTCGACCCCCGGTCGTCGCACGTGATACCGGCGCTGATCAAGAAGTGTGTGGATGCGGTTGCTGCCGGTGATACGGAGATTACGGTGTGGGGGACGGGGAAGGCGACGCGGGAGTTTCTGTACGTCGAGGACTGTGCCGAGGGGATCCTGCGGGCGGCGGAGCAGTATGACAGGCCCGAGCCGGTGAACCTGGGGGCGGGGTTCGAGATCTCCATAAAAGACCTGGTCGAGGTGATAGTGAAGGTGACGGGGTTCCGGGGCGAGGTCCGGTGGGACAGCACGAAGCCTGACGGGCAGCCGCGGAGGATGCTCGACACGGCGCGGGCGGAGCGGGAGTTCGGCTTCAAGACGCAGGTGGGCTTCGCGGAGGGGCTCGAGAAGACGGTGCGGTGGTACGAGGAGCAGAAGGCATCTCAGCCGCGTGTTCAGCCTGAGGCCGGGGCGCTGTGCAGTGGAAAATAGATAGAGAATGACTGCAGAACTGTTTATAAACTGAAACTATCACATACAGCACGAGGTGCCCATGAGTATCACCGAAGAACAGATCGCCGAACAGCAGAAATTATCGGAGAGCGCCGTGCAGGCGCCGCTCCAGGTCTTTTACCCGGCCTCCGTCATCATCTTCGTTGCCTCGGCGGTTGCCCTGGTCCTCTCCTACGGAAAGCATGAGAGCTCGGTCTCCATATCCCTCGCCGGCATCGTGCTTTCCATGTGCTTCCTGGTGGCCCCGGCCTTCATCCAGTACAGAACCGACGTGCTGCGCAGCTACCTGAGGGCCCTGGACGAGACGGAGCACCGCCTCTTCGACGTGGACGCCATCCGCCGCGAGCACCGCAAGACCATCATGAAGCTCGAGGAGCTCATGGAAAAGACTGCGGCCCAGGCCGAGCAGATCGCGTCGCTCACCCCCGGCGCGGCGGCCCTGAAGGAAAAGAACGAGGAGCTCTCGGAACTGCGCCAGGCAGCGGCAAAAGAGCGCCAGCTGCAGGAAGGGTGGGCTGACTCCATGATGGAGTACTGCACCTTCCTGAACCGGACCGTCAACCTTCCCGGCCTCTCTCCCGAGTATGCCCGGGCGGTCAAAAAATCGTCCGATGTCCTGGTCACCCACCTGGCCGCCCTCGGCCTCGACGTCATCGCCCCCCGCCCCGGCGAGCGCTTCGACGACCGCCTGCACAAGGCGGAAGATTTCGAAACTGGTGAAGAGGGTATAGAGCCGGGCTCGGTCGCCCGGTGCCTTTCCTTCGGCTACCGTACAGGGCCGAAGGTTCTCCAAAAAGCGGTTGTGCATATTGCGGAAGATAGAAACGCGAAGGGTTAGGGAGAGAAGCCAGAAGTCAGAAGCCAGAATGAAGAAGTGGAGCGAGCCTTTCTTCCATGCTGGATTCTGACTCCTGACTCCTGAATTCCCTTCCCCGACTATTTAAAGAACCACCAAGGAGGCCTGATATGTCACACGTTATTGCCGGTATCGACCTGGGCACGTCCACCTCTGAAATTGCCATTTATCAGGATGGCGAGCCCCGGGTCATCAGCGACCCCGACTCGCCGTCGAGGAGCCCCATTGTCCCCTC
>CAYPOZ010000082.1:8054-8684 GCA_964412415.1 uncultured Isosphaeraceae bacterium
GCTGGTCGGCGAAATGGCGAGATCCTACGTGGACCTGCCGGGCCATGGGCTCCGGGAGGTAAAGCGCCTGATGGGCACCTCGCAGAAGGTGACCCTCGGCGACAGGAGCTACCGCCCCCAGGAGATATCGGCCCTCATCCTGAAGCACCTGAAAAAGAACGCCGAGCTGGTGACGGGCCTCCCGGTGAAAAAGGTCGTGGTCTCGGTGCCCGCCAACTTCGACGACGCGGCGAAGCAGGCCACGAAAGACGCGGCCGAGCTGGCGGGTCTCGAGGTGATCCGCCTGATTAACGAGCCCACGGCTGCATCCCTGGCCTTCGGCATCAAGAACATGGAGCTGGAAGGGCAGGTGGTGGTCTTCGACTTCGGCGGCGGCACCCTTGACATCACGGTGCTCGAGATGGTGGCGGGCGTGCTGGACGTGAAGGCGAGCTACGGCGACACGCAGCTCGGGGGCAAGGACTTCGACGCGGCGCTCATCGAGCACCTGAAAGGCGCATTCAATAAAGAATACGCCGATGCCCAGGTGAGCGAGCGGTCCCTGGCGGCACTCCGAACGGAGGCGGAAAAAGCCAAGATAAGCCTTTCCCGCAACGACCAGGTGCTGGTGCGCTGCGCCAACTACGCCAC
>CAYPOZ010000082.1:8917-9638 GCA_964412415.1 uncultured Isosphaeraceae bacterium
AGAGCCGGTGGACCTCGAGGTGGAGATAACGAAGGCGCAGTTCGAGTCCATCATCAAGCCGCTCCTTGACCGCGCGCGGGAGTGCGTGAAGCGCGCCCTGGATGCAAAAAAGCTGCGGCCTTCGGCGATCAACGAGATCCTGCTGGTGGGGGGAACGACGTACATCCCGGCGGTGAAGAACCTGGTGGCCGAGATGTTCGGCAGGAACCCGGTGTCGAAGGTGGACCCTGACCTGGCGGTGGTGCAGGGCGCGGCGGTGCAGGCGGCGCTGGCCGAGGGGGCGATCTCGCCGGAGGAGGGGATCATCCTGACCGATGTCTGCCCCTTCGGGTTGGGGATCCACATCGTGGGCATGGTGGGGAAGCATGTGGTAAACAACCTCTACGATCAGCTCATCGCCCCCAACACGACGATCCCTTACTCTTTCAAGAAGAGGTACAGCCTGCTGCATGAAGAGCAGGATGAAGCAGAGATATGCCTCTACCAGGATCACTCGGGCACGGCCACGGTGATAGATGAGGCTGTTCCGACGGGGCTGGTGGCGGTGCTGGAGGACATACCTGAGTCGGAGACGGGGGAGCCTCATCCTATCGACGTGGAGTTCTCCTATGACATCAACGGCATTGTCAAGCTGAGGGCATCGATCGCGGAGACGGGCCAGGAGGTGGAGATAATCTCCTATAACGACTCGGGTCGGCGCATGTCGGGCGAAGACATGGAG
>CAYPOZ010000082.1:9648-10124 GCA_964412415.1 uncultured Isosphaeraceae bacterium
CCTCCGATGACCTGGTGGATCTTCTCTTCGATATCCAGGGATGATGAAGGGAGGCGCCATGGAGCAGCAGGATCATTACAGCGTGCTGGGGGTGGCGAGCACTGCCACTGGCGAGGAGATAAAGCGGGCGTAGTACAGGAAACGTGATTAAGGGTGACTTTCCTGCGCTGCGGGGATGAACCGGCGAATTTTCATTGAATTGTAGACGCTTTTCTGCTACACTTGTAGAGAGTACAGAGGCTCAGGAGTTATTCATGATATCGAACCAGATAAGGCGCGTGGTGCTCAATGGCTTCAAATCCATAGCAAAGATGGAGTTGGAACTGCGCCCTCTTACGCTCATGATTGGCTCGAATGGAGCAGGTAAGTCTAATTTTCTCGGGCTTTTCACGATGATGAGGAACATGGCGGAGAGAAACCTCCAGGTGTATACGGGAAAAGCGGGTGGGGCTGACAGGGTGCTCCACTTTGGCCAG
>CAYPOZ010000083.1:0-10095 GCA_964412415.1 uncultured Isosphaeraceae bacterium
TTCGAGACCAAGGTCACGCGCTTGCCGGTGTCGCGGACGGGCCTCGCGGGCCTCAAGCCCTTCGGTTACGACCTCTTCAATGATTCTCCGAGCACGTTCGCGCCGCTCAACGACGTCCCGGTCCCCGCCGACTACACGCTCGGTGCGGGCGACCAGTTGACGGTGCAGTTGTTCGGCGCGCAGAACCGTACGCTGCGGCTCATGGTCGGCCGCGATGGTCGCGTGAACTTCCCGGAACTCGGGCCGATCCCGGTCGCCGGCAAAAAATTCGATGCCGTGCGCGAGGACATCGAGGCGCGCGTGGCGCGGCAGATGATCGGCACCCAGGTGAGCGTCGGCATGGGCGATACGCGCTCGATCAGCGTGTTCGTGGTGGGCGAGGCCAACAAGCCGGGCTCCTACACGGTGAGCGGCCTCTCCACCATCACGAGCGCGCTCTACGCCTCGGGTGGCATCAAGACCACCGGCTCCTTGCGCGACATCCAATTGAAGCGCCGCGGCACGGTCGTGCGGCGGCTCGATCTCTATGACCTGCTGCTGCGCGGCGACACCACGCACGACGGCAAGTTGCAGGCGGGCGATGTGATCTTCATCCCGACCGTGGGCCCGACCGCTGCGGTCGATGGCGAAGTGCGCCGCCCGGCGATCTATGAACTG
Source organism: uncultured Isosphaeraceae bacterium (assembly GCA_964412415.1). Classification (GTDB taxonomy): domain Bacteria; phylum Planctomycetota; class Phycisphaerae; order Phycisphaerales; family SM1A02; genus ZLKRG44. The sequence continues at coordinate 658 of CAYPOZ010000083.1, forward strand.
CGCGGCAACACCCCGCTGTCGGCGTTGATTTCTTTGGCGGGCGGATTCACGCCCGACGCCGACGAGCGCCGTGTCACGGTGGTGCGCCGTGGCGAAGACCAGCGCCTCGTCGCCTTCGATTTCCCGCAGAACACCCAGATCGGCCGCGGCGAGAAGCTGCGCAACGGCGACAGCATCCGCGTGGCGCGGGTGCGCCCGACGCTGGATGCGGGCGTCACGCTCGAAGGGCATGTGTTCCGTCCGGGTGCGGTCGCGTGGCGCGAGGGTCTGCGCTTGACGCAACTCATCTCATCTGTGGATGAACTCCGGCCGAACGCCGATCTTGGCTATGTGCTGATCCGGCGCGAGATGCCGCAGGACCGGCGCCTCGTCGTGCTCTCGGCCGACCTCGGCGCCGCGCTGCGCCAACCGGGCGGAGACGCCGACATCCGGCTCGCCGCACGCGACCGGGTGATCGTGTTCGATTCGGCCTCGAGCCGTCGGCAAGTGCTCGAGCCGCTGTTGACCGAACTGCGGCGCCAGTCGGGCCTTGAGGCGCCGACCGAGATCATCAGCATCGGGGGTCGCGTGAAGGCGCCGGGCGAGTATCCGCTCGAGCCCGGCATGCGCATCAGCGACCTGCTGCGCGCGGGCGGACAATTGGACGATGCGGCCTTCGGCGGCAAGGCGGAACTCACCCGCTTCCGCAGCACCGGCGGCGAGCGCGCGAGCGAACTCCTCGAGATCGACCTCGCTGCGGTGCGTCGCGGCGACCCGACCGCGGATGTCACCTTGCAGGCCTTCGATACGCTCACCATCAAAGAATTGCCGGAATGGGGTAAGCAGGAGTCGATCATCCTGCGGGGCGAGGTCCGCTTCCCGGGCTCTTACCCCATCCGTCGCGGCGAGACCCTGCGTTCGGTGCTCGAGCGCGCGGGTGGGCTGACGTCGCTCGCCTTCGCGCAAGGGTCTGTTTTCACCCGTCGTGAATTGATGGAGCGTGAGCAGCAGCAGATCGATCAATTGACGGAGCGTCTGCAGAGCGATCTGGCGGCGACCTCCATCCAGTTGTCGCAGGGTGCGCAGACGGCCCAGACCGCGCAGTCCGTGGCTTCGGCCCAGGGCCTGCTCGGACAGCTCAAGGGCTCGAAGGCCATGGGTCGGCTCGTGATCGATCTCGAGGCGGTGCTGCAGGGCAGCATCGGGGCACGTTCGGACGTGCTGCTTCGCGACGGCGATCAGTTGGTCATCCCGCGCCTGCGCCAAGAGGTCACGGTGCTCGGCGAGGTGCAGAACGGCACTTCGCATCTCTACCAGTCGGGCCTAACCCGCGACGATTACGTCGCCCTGAGCGGTGGTTTGTCGCGTAAGGCCGACAAGGGCCGCGTTTATGTGGTGCGCGCCAACGGCAGCGTGGTCGGTGCGAACAACAGCTGGTTCGGTCGCAGCGGGCAGGCGGGCATCCAGCCGGGTGATACCATCGTCGCGCCGCTCGACACCGAACGCTTGCCGCCGCTGCCCTTCTGGCAGGCGGTCACCTCGATAATCTACAACGTCGCGATCGCCGTGGCGGCGGTGGGATCGCTCTGATGTCACCGAACGCCGCTTGGCTGCGCGGACCCGCCCGCCTCGTCGGTTGGCTGACGGGCTGGTCGCGCCGGTCCAAGCGCGTGTTGATGGCGATGACGGATGTCCTTCTGATCCCGCTCGCGCTTTGGTGTGCGGTCGCGCTCAGGACGGATCTTTGGCCCGCGGGCGATGTGCAGGTGATCGCGCTGTCGCTGGTCGCGTTGCTGTTTGCGATGGGTGCGTTCCTCGCGACCGGTCTTTACCACTCGGTGGTCCGGTTCCTCGGCTCGAGCGCGAGTTACGCCATCTTGGCGGGTGTCGTCCTGTCCGCGATCGGTTCGGCGCTCTACGACATCTTCTTTCTGGCCGCCGAGCCCCTACCGCGGTCGGTGTTCGTCATCTACGCCGCTTTGGCGGTCCTTTTCGTCGGTGGCTCGCGTCTCTTGGCGCGGCATCTTTTGAACGCCTTTCCGGATGATGATGCGGAACCTTTGATCATCTTCGGTGCGGGCGCGTCGGGCCGTCAGATCGCCACCGCGCTGCACGGCAGCCGGGAGCATCGGCCGGTCGCCTTCGTCGATGACCAGCGATCGATGCAGGGTGCGGTCATCAACAGCCTGCCGGTGGTCGCCCCCGCAGCGCTGCCCGCCCTCGTGCGCAAGTGGAAAGGGGTGAGCGTGCTGCTTGCGATGCCGTCCGCGTCCCGTAAGCGCCGTCAAGAGATCCTCGCGTCGCTGCTGCCTCTCGGCGTACATGTGAAGTCGCTGCCGGACATGTCGGAGATCCTCTCAGGCCAGGCAAGACCCGATGACATCCGCGAGCTCGATGTGGCGGATATCTTGGGGCGTGGGGCGGTGAGTCCCAACGACGCTTTGTTCGCGGTCTGCTTGCGCAACAAATCGGTGATGGTGACGGGCGCCGGCGGTTCGATCGGCTCCGAGCTCTGTCGCCAGATCCTGCGCAACAACCCGCGCAGGCTGGTCCTGTTCGAGATCTCTGAGATCGCGCTCTACAACCTCGAGCGCGAACTCTCGACGATCAATGGCAGCGAAGGGCTGGGGGTCGAGATCGTGCCTTTGTTGGGCGATGCCAAACGGCGTGACCGCATCCTTCCGGCGATGCGCGCCTATGGTGTGCAGACGGTCTATCACGCCGCGGCCTACAAGCATGTTCCCATCGTCGAGAACAACGCCGTCGAGGGCGTGCGCAACAACACCTTCTCGACCTGGGTGGCGGCCGAGGCGGCGATCGACGCCGAAGTCGAGGCGTTCGTGCTGGTGTCGACCGACAAGGCAGTGAACCCGACCAATGTGATGGGCGCGACCAAGCGCGCGGCCGAGATGGTGCTGCAGGCCCTGCAGGGTCGCGGATCCAAGACCCGCTTCGCGATGGTGCGCTTCGGTAATGTGCTGGCTTCTTCGGGGTCGGTGGTGCCGCTCTTCCAGGAGCAGATCCGTAAGGGCGGCCCGGTGACGGTGACGCACCCGGATGTGATCCGCTACTTCATGACGATCCCCGAGGCTGCGCAGCTGGTCATCCAGGCGGGTGCCATGGCGCAGGGCGGTGATGTGTTCGTGCTCGACATGGGTCAGCCGGTGCGCATCGTCGATCTGGCGCGCCGCATGATCGGCTTGGCCGGGCGCACGGTGCGCGACGCCACGAACCCCAACGGCGACCTCGAGATCCAGTTCACCGGGCTGCGGCCCGGCGAGAAACTCTATGAAGAACTGCTCATCGGCAACGATGTCTCGGGCACCGAGCATCCGATGATCATGCGGGCGGTGGAGCATCATCTGCCTTGGGCGCAGTTGGAGCCGTTGTTGACCCAGCTCGATGCCACGGCGCGCAACGGCGACTGCGCAGGGCTGCTCGCGACCCTCAAGGCTTTGGTGGTCGAGTATGTCCCTGCAGCTTCGGCGCACGATCTGATCTGGCAGGCGCTCGGTCGCCCGGCGTCCACCACGATCGCAGCGGATGCGGGCGACAACAAGGTCGCGCTCCTGTCGCCGCGGCGCCCGCGCGTCGGCGGCGGCGATCAAACCATTCCCTGACGCGCGACCCGCGCCGCCATGCGCATCACGATCTTTGGTTCCGGCTATGTGGGGCTCGTCTCGGGCGCCTGCTTCGCCGACGCGGGCAATCGTGTGCTCTGCGTCGACATCGACGCGCAGAAAATCGAGCGGTTGCAGCACGGCGAGGTGCCGATCCACGAACCGGGTCTCACGGCGCTCATCGAGCGTAACGCGAGCGCGGGACGGCTGCGCTTCACGACCGACGCCGCAGCGGGCATCGCCCACGGCGAGGTGATCCTCATCGCGGTCGGCACGCCGCCCGACGAGGACGGCTCGGCGGACCTGCGCCATGTGCTCGCGGTCGCGCGCACCATCGGCGAGCACCTCGACGGCTATCGCATCGTGGTCGACAAGTCGACCGTGCCTGTCGGCACGGCGGACCGGGTGCGCGCCGAGATCGCGAAGGCGCTGGCCGCGCGCGATGTGGATCATCCTTTCGATGTGGTCTCGAACCCGGAGTTTTTGAAGGAAGGCGCGGCCATCGCGGACTTCATGAAGCCCGATCGCGTGGTCATCGGCACGGATTCGCCGCGCGCCATCGAGACGATGCGCGCGCTCTACGACCCCTTCACGCGCAACCGTGACCGGCTGATCGTGATGGATCTGCGATCCGCCGAGCTCACGAAGTACGCAGCCAACGCGATGCTCGCCACCAAGATCTCCTTCATCAACGAATTGGCCGGCATCGCCGAGCAGGTCGGCGCCGACATCGAGAAAGTGCGGCAAGGCATCGGTGCGGATGCGCGTATCGGCTATGCGTTCATCTACCCGGGCGCGGGCTACGGCGGCTCCTGCTTCCCGAAGGATGTGCAGGCGTTGCAGCGGACCGCGGCACAGGCGGGCGCCGGGTCGCAACTGCTGCAGGCCGTCGAGGCGGTCAACGCCGCGCAGAAGCAGGTGCTCTTCCGGCGCGTCGCCGCGCATTTCGGGGGCGACCTCGCCGGGCGCACGATCGCGCTCTGGGGGCTTGCCTTCAAGCCCAACACCGATGACATGCGCGAAGCCCCGAGCCGCGTGCTCATGGAAGCCTTGTGGCAGGCCGGTGCGCGTGTGCGCGCCTACGACCCGGTGGCGATGGGCGAGGCGGGGCGCTTGTACGCCGATCGCCTGCGTGACGGCTCGGGTGGTCCTGCGGCCGCACCGCTGACGCTCTGTGCCAGCGCCGCCGAGGCGCTCCAGGGCGCCGATGCGCTCGCCATCGCGACCGAGTGGCAGGAGTTCCGCAGCCCTGATTTCGACCTGCTGCGCGAGCGGCTCTCGGCGCCCGTCATCTTCGATGGCCGCAACCTCTACGATCCCGCGCTGATGGCCCGCCTCGGGTTCACGTACTACGGCATCGGACGGGGTGCGTCGGTCCTGCGGTAAACTGCGGGCGTGATCATTCCCGTCGTCCTCTCTGGTGGTTCGGGCACGCGGCTCTGGCCGTTGTCGCGCGAGCATTTCCCCAAACAACTCCTGCCCCTCACCGGAGGCGGCGAGACCATGCTGCAGGCGACCGTCGCCCGGACGGCCGGGCTCCCCGGCATCGGCGCACCGGTGGTGGTCTGCAACGAGGCGCACCGCTTCATGGTCGCCGAGCAGTTGCGGCAGGCGGGCGTGGAAGGCACCCGGATCGTCCTGGAGCCCATCGGGCGCAACACGGCCCCTGCCATCGCCTTGGCTGCCCATGCGGCGCTGGGGGCGGCTGCCGCGTCGGGCGATGCCGCCGAAGACCCGCTGCTGCTGGTCCTGCCCGCCGACCATGTCGTGCGCGACGTCGTGGCCTTCCAGGCCGCCGTACGGGCGGCGCTACCGGCCGCTGCGGCCGGGCGGCTCGTCACCTTCGGCGTGGTCCCCGACGCGCCGGAGACGGGCTATGGCTACATCCGTCGGGCGGCTGAGCCGCTGGCCGGTGTGGCGGGCGCCGGATCGGCGGTTGTCGGCGCCGCGGGCGCCGTCTACCCCATCGACCGCTTCGTCGAGAAGCCGGATCTCGCCACGGCGCAGGGTTTTCTGGCCTCGGGCGAGTACTACTGGAACAGCGGCATGTTCCTCTTCGGCGCGCGCCGCTACCTGCGCGAGCTCGAGACACAGGCGCCGGACATCGCCGCAGCGGTGATCGCGGCCTTTGGTGCCGCGAAGGGCGACCTCGATTTCCTGCGCATCGATGCCGAGGCCTTTGCGGCCTGCCGCAGCGACTCGATCGACTATGCCGTGATGGAGAAGACCCGCGAGGCGGTGGTGGTGCCGCTCGTCGCGGGTTGGAGCGATGTCGGGTCGTGGTCGTCGTTGCACGCCGCGGTCGAGTCCGATACCGATGGCAACGTGCTGCGCGGCGATGTGATCGCCGAGGACACCCGCGATTCGTTCGTGTTCAGCGAGAGCCGACTGGTCGCGACGCTGGGCCTCGATTCGCATGTAGTGGTCGAGACCAAGGACGCGGTGCTCGTCGCGCCGCGCGATCGCGTGCAGGACGTCAAGGCGCTGGTCGCGCGCATCAAGGCCGCGGGCCGCTCCGAGCATTCTTTGCACCGCGAGGTGTTCCGCCCTTGGGGCTCCTACGACAGCGTCGAGAGCGGTGAGCGCTACCAAGTGAAGCGGCTCTCGGTGAACCCCGGCGCCTCGATGTCGCTGCAGCTGCATCACCACCGTGCCGAGCACTGGATCGTGGTGTCCGGCACCGCGCGCATCACGCGCAACGACGAGGTGTTCCTGCTCGAGGAGAACGAGTCGACCTATATCCCGTTGGGTGCCAAGCACCGCATCGAGAACCCCGGGAAGATCCCGCTGCACATCATCGAGGTGCAGTCGGGCAGCTACCTCGGCGAGGACGACATCGTGCGCTTCGAGGACCGGTACGGGCGGGATAGCAAAAGCAGTTGACCGGTGCATCGGGGCAGGATGTAATAACTGTTATTAATCCTGTGGGAGCCCCCCATGCCCACCAGCTATTCGCTCTCGCCGCACCTTGAGCACTTCGTCCGCGAGCAGGTCGAGTCCGGCCGCTACAACAACGCCAGCGAGGTCGTCCGTGCGGGCCTGCGCCTGCTCGAGGACCAACAGAAGCAGACCGAGCTGCAGCTGGAGGCGCTGCGTGAGGCGATTCGGGCGGGAGTCAGCGCCGTGCCCACCCGGTCTGCCGACGAGGTATTCGATCGGCTGGAGGCGCGGTTGGCTGCGCGCGTGGCGGATGCCGACTCAGCGGCCCGGTGATGCGCCGGACACGGTTTTCGGCGTTGGCAGAGTCCGACCTCGATGCGATCGCCGACTACATCGCTGCCGATTCGCCCGTGCGCGCGCTTGGGTTCGTCCGCGAGCTGCGTGGGCAGTGTCAACAAGTGGCGGAATTCCCGCTCGCGTATCGGGTGCGTCCCGAGTTGGGTGAGGGGCTGCGCGCATGCCCCTTCGGTGGATACATGATCTACTTCATGGTGTCCGAAGAAGAGGTGTTGATCGCACGCATCCTGCATTCATCGCGTGATCCGTTTTCGAAAGATATTTAAGATATTTGAGGCGCCAATGAATCTCTCTGCTTTCAAGGCTTACGACATCCGCGGCCGTATCCCCGACGAGATCAACGAAGACCTCGCGCGCGCGGTCGGCCGTGCCTACGCAGGCTTTGTGAAGCCCAAGCGCGTCGTGGTGGGGCACGACATGCGCCTCACGAGCCCGGCGCTCGCGGCGTCGCTGACGCAGGGCCTGCTCGAGAGCGGCGTCGATGTCTACGACATCGGACTCTGCGGCACCGAGGGCGTGTACTACGCGACCGCGGCGGGTGACGGTGCGGGCGGCGCGTTCGACGGCGGGATCATGGTCACGGCGAGCCACAACCCGCCCGACTACAACGGCATGAAGTTCGTGCGCGAGGGGTCGCGCCCGATCAGTGCGGATACGGGCTTGAAGGAGATGGCGGCGATGATCCGCGAGGAGCGGCTGCCGGCGCCGGTCGCTGCGACGGGCGGGTGCCCGGGCACGCGCCACACGCTCGATACGCGCGCGCGGTACATCGAGCATCTGTTGTCGTACATCGACGTCTCGCGGCTCAAGCCGCTCAAGGTCGTCGTCGACCCCGGCAACGGTGGGGCGGGGCCGTTCGTCGATCTGCTCGAGCCGCACCTGCCGTTCGAGTTCATCAAGGTGCGTCACGCGCCCGACGGCCACTTCCCGAACGGCGTGCCCAACCCGATGCTCGAGGCCAACCGCGCGCCCACCATCGAAGCGATCCGCCAGCACGGCGCCGATGTGGGCCTCGCTTGGGACGGCGACTTCGATCGCTGCTTTTTCTTTGACCACACGGGCCGTTTCATCGAGGGCTACTACCTCGTCGGTCTGCTCGCGCAGTCGTTCCTCGAGCAGGAGCCCGGTGCGCGCATCGTCCACGACCCGCGCCTCACCTGGAACACGCTCGACATCGTGCGCACGCACGGCGGCGTGCCGGTGCTCTGCAAGTCGGGCCATGCGTTCATCAAGCAGAAGATGCGTGAGGTCGACGGCGCCTACGGCGGCGAGATGAGCGCGCACCATTACTTCCGCGACTTCGCCTACTGCGACAGCGGCATGATCCCCTGGCTCTTGGTGCTCGAGCGCATCTGCGCCTCGGGCCAGTCGCTCGCGGACCTCGTCGGTGAGCGCATGAACCTCTTCCCCTGCAGCGGCGAGATCAACCGCCGCATCCCTGATGTGACGGGTGCCATCGCCGCCGTGCAGGCGCACTACGCGGCGCAGGCGACCTCGGTCGACCACACGGACGGGTTGTCGATGGAGTTCGAGGGCGCGGCTGGGGCGGGGACGGGCGCGTGGCGCCTGAACCTGCGCGGCTCGAACACCGAACCGCTGATCCGGCTCAATGTGGAAGCCCGTGGCAGCGAGGCCTTGATGCAGCAGAAGACCGCCGAAGTGCTGGCGCTGCTCGCCACCCGTGGGGCGGTGGCGGCGGATCACTGAGGTCTTGAGGTCCCCGGGGAGTGATGGTGGGCGGTACTGGGATCGAACCAGTGACCCCTGCCGTGTGAAAGCAGTGCTCTACCGCTGAGCTAACCGCCCGCCCGGGAAAGGGGCGAGATTCTACGACGGGCGGGGCGGCTGCGCTAGACTTCGCCCCCCATGAGCGTCGTCACCCGTTTTGCCCCAAGTCCCACCGGCCTGCTGCACATCGGCGGCGTCCGGACGGCCCTCTTCTCCTGGCTGTACGCCCGTCGGCACGGCGGGAAGTTCATCCTGCGCGTCGAGGACACCGACCGTGAGCGTTCCACGGACGAGGCGGTGCGGGTGATCGTCGAGGGGATGCAGTGGCTCGGCCTCGCGCACGACGAGGGCCCGTATTTCCAGACGGCGCGCTTCCCGCGCTACAAGGAAGTCCTCGCGCAGTGGCTCGCCGAGGGCAAGGCCTACCGCTGCTACTGCACCAAAGAAGAGCTCGAGCAGCTGCGCGCCGAGCAGATGGCGCACAAAGAAAAGCCGCGCTACGACGGCCGTTGGCGCGACCGCACGGACTCGCGCCCGGGCGTGGATCCCGTCATCCGCTTCCGCAACCCGCTCGAGGGCGAGGTGGTGGTGGAGGACCAGGTGCATGGGCGGGTGGTGTTCCGCAACAGCGAGCTCGATGACCTCGTGATCGCGCGCGGCGACGGCACGCCGACCTACAACTTCTGCGTGGTGGTGGACGACGCCGACATGGGCGTGACGCATGTCATCCGCGGCGATGACCATCTCAACAATACGCCGCGACAGATGAACATGCTCGCAGCGCTCGGCGCGAAGATCCCGGTCTACGCGCATGTGCCGATGATCCTCGGCCCGGACGGCGCCAAGCTTTCCAAGCGCCACGGCGCCGTGAGCG
>CAYPOZ010000084.1:0-5601 GCA_964412415.1 uncultured Isosphaeraceae bacterium
CTGTTCCTGATGGACGTGCGTGCGACGCTCATCACGCCCGCGGCGCTGCCGCTCTCGCTTGCGGCGGCGCTGCTGATCCTGTGGGCGCTGGGCCTCTCCCTGAACGTGATGACGATGGGGGGCCTGGCTGTGGCCATCGGCGAGCTCGTCGATGACGCCATCATCGACGTGGAGAATGTGCTGAGGCGGCTGCGGCAGGAGTGGACGCGACCCGCCGGTGAGCGCAGGCCCGCCGTGAAGGTGATCCTCGACGCCAGCAACGAGATCCGCTCGGCGATGGTGTTCGCCACCATCATCATCTGCATCGTGTTCGTGCCGCTGCTCTTCCTTGAGGGCATCGAGGGCCGGTTCTTCCAGCCGCTGGGCATCGCCTACATCGTGTCGATCATGGCGTCGCTGCTGGTGGCCCTGACGGTGACGCCCGCCCTCTGCCGGCTCGTGTTCGGCACGCCCGGCGCTGCGCGCGCAGCCTCGGGGTCGGACAGCCACGGAGGCGACGGTGCGCTCGCGCGATGGCTCAAGCGCACCTACCAGCCGATGCTCGAGCTGTGCCTTGCGAGGCGCGGCCGCGTTCTGGCGGCATCGGGTGCGCTTGCGGCACTCTCGATCGCGCTGGCGACCACATTCGGAAGCTCGTTCCTGCCGTCGTTCCAGGAAGGCACGTTCAACGTCTTCCTCATGTGCCCGCCTGGCACTTCGCTTGCCGAGAGTGACCGGCTTGCCCGTGGCGTCGAGATGCAGTTCGCGCAGATCGATGGCGTGAGGAGCGTGACGCGCCGGACGGGCCGCGCCGAGCGTGACGAGCATGCGGAGCCGGTCAGCAACTCCGAGATCGAGGTGGCGGTCGATGAAGGTGCTGACCAGGCTGCGGTGCGCGCGGACATCGACCGGATCGTGGCCAACATCCCCTCCGTCACCACCATGGTGGGGCAGCCCATCGAGCACCGGCTCTCGCACGTGCTCTCGGGCACGCCCGCTGCGATTGCGATCAACGTGTTCGGGGAGAACCTCGACGGGCTCCGTGCGGTGGCGAAGGAGATCGAGGCCGCACTCAAGGCCACTCCCGGCACGCGCGATGTGGCCGCCAACCGCGAGATCATGGTGACCTCGCTCCCGATTCGCTATAGGCATGACGCGCTTGCCTCTGCGGGGCTCACGCCTGCGGCAGCGGCTGAGCAGGTGCAGGAGGCGCTGCATGGCGTGCGCGTGGCGCAGGTGGCGCAGGGCGTGAGGCGCTACGACATCGTGGTGCGGCTCGCGGCAGAGGAGCGAGAGCGGGTCGACCAGGTGATGGACTTGCGCCTGCACGGCGAGGGCGGCAGCCTCGTGCGGCTTCGCGAGGTCGCCGACATCGGCCCCGAGAGGACCAGCAACCTGATCTCGCGCGAGAACGCGCAGCGCAAGGCGATCATCTCGACCAACGTGGCCGACGGCTACGACCTCGGCAACCTCGCCCGCGAGGTGCAGGAGCGGGTGGACCCGATCGTGCGCGCAGCCGGCTTCACGGTGCAGTACGGAGGGCAGTTCGAGGCGCAGCAGAGCGCGAGCCGCGCCATCTGGCTGATGGGACTTGGCGTGGCGGCGGTGATGTTCCTGCTGCTGCAGTCGTCGATGGGTGGCGCGCGACAGGCGCTTCTCGTGATGCTGAACCTTCCGCTTTCGCTCATCGGCGGCATCGCCACCGTGTACCTGACGGAGTCGCCCTCGGTGCTGCAGAACACGCTCGCGCTTGTGGGCCTTGGCGGCGGCCGGTATGTGCCGCCCGTGATCTCGATCGCCAGCATGGTTGGCTTCATCACGCTCTTCGGGATTGCGGTGCGCAATGGCATCCTGCTCGTCAACCACTTCAGGCACCTCGAGCAGCGCGAGGGTTGCTCGACCCGCGAGGCGGTCGTGCGGGGATCTGTCGAGCGGCTCATCCCGATCCTGATGACTGCGCTCACGGCGGCGCTCGGGCTTCTGCCGCTGGCACTGTCGAGGGGCGAGCCCGGCAGCGAGCTTCTCGCGCCGCTTGCCGCAGTGGTGCTCGGCGGCCTGCTCTCGTCGACTGCGCTCAATCTCGTCGTGATTCCCGCTGGGTACTCCCTGCTTCTTGGGAGGACGCAGCATCCTGTCCGCACTTCAGAGGAGACGATCCCATGACCCGCACATTGTTCCAGTCCAAACTCGCCGTTGCCTGTTGTGCCACCTGCCTCGCGCTTGCCGCATGCGGCGAGGGATCTGGCGGTTCATCGGGCGCAGGCAGTTCCACCCAGGGCGCAGCGGCGACGGCGAAGTCGCCTGTCGCAGGCGCGCATGACCACGACCATGCGGACCATGGCCATGCGGACCATGACCATGCGCACAGCTCAGACCATGCGCACGGCTCAGACCATGGGCACGGGCCCACGGTGGAGCTCGGCGAGCAGGCATCAGGCGCGCTGAACGTGAAGGCATCGCGCGACGGCGACGTGACTCCTGGCGGCGAGCTGCCCGTTGACATCTGGGTCACGGGCGGCAGCGCGCGCGTCAGCTCGGTGCGTTTCTGGGTCGGCATCGAGAGCGGCAAGGGTTCGGTGAAGGCCAAGGCCGCCATTGAGACCGACAACTGGCACAACCACGCGGAGGTCCCGTCGCCGCTGCCTGAGGGCAGCAAGCTGTGGGTCTCGATCGAGCTCAGCGATGGCACGAAGTCGCTGCTGTCGTTTGACCTCAAGCAGTGACGCCCGCTGGGCGGGGCGTCACCAGGGCCGCACAAGCCGAAGCAGCGCGGACGCGAGCCCGATTGGCTCCGGCACCAGCCGCACGTTGCGGGTGCCTGTGGTCTCCTCGTGTCGCTCGCTGGCGATGTCGCCGACGCGCGCACGGATCTCGGGTCGGCGCAGGAGAAGGGGAGCGACGCTCGAGCGCGGCAGCCGGAGGACCGTCACGCCGTCGGATCCTGCGGTCACATCTGCCGTACGGGGCTGCCGGAGCACGAGCGCGATCTCGCCGAAGTAGCCGCCGGCTGGGATGCTCACCGTGCGCCCGTTTGCGACGGCCACCTCGCACGATCCGCGCACCACCAAGTACATCGAGTCCGATGAGTCACCCTTGCGCACGATGAGCTGGCCAGCCTCATGCGAGGTCTCCTGTGCGTCGCGGGCAAGCTCGCGCCGCTCGCTTTCGGACACGCTCTCATCTTTGAAGAGCTCGCAGCGCGAGAGCGCATCGAATGCCTGCACGAGCCGCTGCTCGCCGTGGACTGCGGTCGCACGCTCCTGCTCGGCATCAGGAATCCGCACAGTGCGCGAGGGCATCGGGATGCGCAGCCCCGCATCGTGAAGCGCGTACCACAGCCGGGTGCGCACGCGGTCAAGAGCCTGGTCGCGGTCGCGGTAGCTGGAGATCCAGAACCTCATCTCGTACTCCATGGCAAACTCGCCGAATCCCGATGACCACACCTCAGGCTCAGGATCCTGCAGCACGAGCGGCTCGGCACGCAGCACGCCCAGCGCGGCATCCTTGACGGTTGCAGGCGGCGCGTCGTAGCTCATCCGGAACGGGACGGCGAGCCGCAGCCTGCGGAATGGCATGTCCAGGTTCAGAAGGTTCCGCTGGAGCACCGCGTTGTTGGGGAGCACCAGCAGCTCGCCGTCGCGCAGCAGGATGCGCGTCGTCGACATGGTGCTGTCGTAGACGGTGCCAACCGGCCCATCATGGCCGATCTGCACGATGTCTCCCTTGCGGATGACCTTGGTGGCCTGCAGGCTGTATCCCGCGAAGACATTCCCGAGCGCGGACTGCAGCGCGAGACCGATGATGAACACGGATGCGCCGCCAACTGACAGCACGAGAGTCCTGATCGGCAGGTCCTCCGCAAAGTGCACCTGGTAGACCGCGACCACCCCCAGCAGCACCAGACCCAGCCACAGCACAGAGCGCTGGAGCATCAGCAGCGGCTCAGCGCCAGTGCCTACACGCCATATGTCGATCGCGCGTACCGCGATACCCGCGATCGCGGATGCGATGGCTATCTCCATGACGGTGCGAAGGACGGGAATCTCCACGACCTGGTCCGGCTCGTTGCCTTCGCCGGCGACGGTGATCGGGAACTCGATGTCGGTGCCGAGCCATGTGATCACGCCTGTTGCGGCCAGCAACAGAAGCGACCAGCCAAGCCCTGTGCGCGGATGCGCCCTGTCGCGGAGGCTTGCGATGCCTACGACTGCTGCAAGCGCGAATCCGGCGATCGCGATGTAGTCGATGGAGGCCAGCGGCCTTGCCGCGGCTGCGGGAGCGATCGCCACAAGATGTTCGGTCCAGTGCACGGCAGTACGGTAACTCGATGAGGGCAACCAACGGACGCGCGGTTCGACCCTTTCGGCATCGGGCCTGGCCCTCGGGCATCCGCTGCCTATGCAGGCGCTCTCCTACGCTTGCGCCATGCTGGGATGGAGTTTCGACAACACGTACGTGCGGCTACCGGAGCGGCTGTTTGCCCGCGTGCTGCCCGCGAAGGTCCGTGAGCCGCGCTGCGTGATCGCCAACCATGCGCTCGCCGAGGAGCTAGGCCTCGACTTGCGCGCCGTGGCGCAGCCGGAGCTGGCGCAGGCGCTCGTGGGGCAGTCACTCCCGAAGGGCGCAGACCCGATCGCGCAGGCCTATGCAGGTCACCAGTTCGGCGGGTTCACGATGCTTGGCGATGGCCGTGCCGTCCTGCTCGGCGAGCACGTGAGTCCAGCGGGGGTACGGGCCGACATCCAGCTCAAGGGGTCTGGCCAGACACCGTACTCGCGCCGCGGCGACGGCCTGGCGGCGCTCGGGCCGATGCTTCGCGAGCACATCATGGGCGAGGCGATGCACGCGCTTGGCATCCCCACGAGCCGCAGCCTCGCGGTCGTGGTGACGGGCGAACCTGTGCTGCGAGAGTCCGTGAGGCGGGGAGCGATCCTCGTACGCGTGGCGTCAAGCCACATCAGGGTGGGCACGTTCCAGTTCGCGGCGGCGCTCGGCGACCGTGACCTGCTGAGGACGCTCGCTGACTACGCAGTCGCCCGGCACTATCCGGAGATCGCAGTGGGCGACGGTCGCTACCTCGAGTTCCTGCGGGCCGTCATCGCGCGTCAGGCATCGCTCATCGCGCAGTGGCAGTCGGTGGGGTTCATCCACGGTGTGATGAACACCGACAACATGGCCATCTCGGGCGAGACGATCGACTACGGACCCTGCGCATTCATGGATGCCTACCATCCGGGCACCGTCTTCAGCTCGATCGATCATCAGGGCCGGTACGCGTACGGCAACCAGCCTGCGGTTGCGCGCTGGAACCTGGCGAGGTTCGCCGAGACGCTGCTGCCGCTCATCGACGAGGACGAGGGCAAGGCCGTCGCCGCCGCGACCGAGGCGCTGCAGCAGTTCCCGGCCACGTTCGAGAGTCGGTGGCTTGCGGTTATGCGTGCGCGCCTCGACCTGCGCACCGAGCAGGCGGGTGACGCTGCGCTCGTGCAGTCGCTCCTCGACTGGATGCAGGAGTCCGAGCGTGACTACACGCTGACGCTTCGCCGGCTCGACCGCCTGCGTGACGGGGATGGCCGGTTCGCGTCATGGCGCACGCGGTGGGAGGATCGGCTCCGCGACGAG
>CAYPOZ010000084.1:5611-8535 GCA_964412415.1 uncultured Isosphaeraceae bacterium
GAGGAGCGCGCGTGCCGCATGCGAGCCGCGAGTCCCGCTGTCATCCCTCGCAACTACCTCGTCGAGGAGGCGCTTGAGGCGGCAGAGGGCCACGATGACCTGCTGCCGCTGCACGCACTGCTCGATGCGGTCACGCACCCCTTCGACGATGCTGCAGAGCAGTCGCGCTTTGCGGAGCCGCCGCCGCCGACATTCTGCGGCTACCGCACCTTCTGCGGGACGTGAGGAGTGTGCCCGCCCTCTACGCATCGATGACGAGCGATATGAGGCTCGCGATCTTCCGGTGTGCCTCGATGGGGTGCCTCAGCGGAAGCTCGCGGTGGACCTTGTAGCGGTTGCGCCGGCCAACCCGCTCACGCTCGATGTAGTTGCCGGCCTCAAGGTCGGCGACGATCCGCTGCACCGCACGCTCCGTGATGCCGACCTGCACCGCGACATCCCGCAGACGGATCTCGGGCTCGCGAGCGACGAGCAGCAGCACGTGCGCATGGTTGCTGAGGAACGTCCATGCCGGTCGGTCGTCCGTGGGCTTTGACGGAAGCCGGCGGGCCTTCTTGGCGGTACGTGCGTTGCTGCGGGTCTTGCGTGCTGCCAATCAGGCGGGCTCCCATCCCTCGCCCGGGACAAGGCGCCGGTGTGCGCTGCCCTTCGGGTCGAGCGCGAACAATCGTACCCACCCACTGTCGACGAGCTCGGCGACGGCGCGGTCGCGGTCGCCGTAACGCTCCAAACATCCCATGCGCCACCAAGGCCCGGCCATGCACCGAACCTGCTGCGGACCCCGCCAAAGTCGAGCTGCGGTGTCACTTCGGCGACGTTCGTTGCGCACTCGTCCTGACAGCCCTGCGAGGGACGATCTTGGCGCCCTTCGCGCCCCGCACGCCCTCATGCTCTCCGCCGCCGAATCGCTTCGCGTTGCGGAATCCGCCGAATCCGGCTCCGTGCGACTGGCGCGGGCCCTGGTAGCCATGCTTCTTCATAGCCCACACAGGCGGCCCAGCGAGCCGTATCGGGCGGATGAGTCGCCTCGCCGGCCACATCCGGAGAATCGCAGCAGGCACTTCGAATGCAAGGACCTCCGGCCGCTCTGTCGGCGGACGGCACGTGACTCGGCAACTCCAACAGATCGATGTCGCATCACGCGTCGCGGCCGCGGACTCGCTCATGCGCAGGTTCATCGAACGCACGGGCGTGGTGGAAGGTCATGCGCGGTCGCGCCGGTACCTCTGGACGGACGCGTATGCCGTGCTCGCGCTGCTGGGGCTACATCGACAGACGCGACGGCAGGAGCACCTTGACTTGGCGCGTGCGCTCGCACGGCGTGTGCACCATGAACTTGGCCAGTTCAGGCCTGACGATGCACGTCACGGGTGGATCAGCGGCCTCCCCCCAACCGCGGGCGAGCGGCATCCGACCATCGGCGGTTTGCGGATCGGAAAGCCCGAGCCTGAGCGGCCCGCCGGTGCCTGCCTTCGCGGCACCGTCGGACGAGTCGGGCACGCCGAGGATGCACTGGAAGATGAGCACCGACCTGCTCCGTCCGCTCGTCGCGTCCATGGGCCATCACGACCCGCTCGACGGCCTGGCGACGTTCTCCGAGCTTCAGGCATCGCAGCGTCGGCTCGGCGGGAGCCGGTCCCATGGGACGCTCGATGCCGCACGGGCTGACATGCTCGCGATGTGCGAGCAGTCCCACTCGTGGGCCACGACAGATGCGCTTGGCATCGGGGGACTGCTGCTCGATCTCTCGGCGATCGTGCGCCTGACGGCTGCAGGCGAGTGCGAGGCCGGGCACACGCTCGACCGCGCGCTTGCGGATGCGGTGCGAAGCCTCGGTGCCTTCGCGTCGTCGCGAGAGATCGACCGGACGGTGCAGGGGCGCCTCGCGTTCAGGGAGATCGGGCTTGCCATCGGGCTCCATGCCGCCGAGTCGATCCGCCCGACGATTCTCCACGCACGATCGCGATTCGGGCGACCCGCAGATCTCGAACGTCGGCTTGGGAACGCCCAGGCGATCCTCGAGCATCTCGAGCTTCGCGACGAGATCGAGCGATGCTGGATCGACCCATATGCCCAGGCGACGCCCGTGTGGCGAAGCCACGAGGACATCAACGCAGCGATGCTTGCCGCAAGCCTCGTTCCCGACGCGTGCTCTGCGCCGCAGTGACGGCGCGCCCCGGGGCGATGGGAGCGGGGTTCCTTTGGGCACGCTCCCCAGGGAGAGTCTTGCTGATTCGCACCAAGATTCGCCGATCCTGCTGTGATCTCCCGGGAACCGGGGTACGTTGAATCTCTGGTGCCCGTAGCGACTGCGCGGGAGACACCGTTGGCCGACAGATCCAGGAGAACGTGTGAAGACATTCATGCTCGCGTGTGCGGCCACCCTGGCTGCTGGTGCAACTGCAGTGGTCGTGGCCGGCGACGGGTCGGGTGGCGGCTCGAGGCCGAAGCCGAACATCCTTGTCGTCGTGCTCGATGACATCGGCATCGACCACATGTCCTTTCCGCCGTACGGGTGGAATGGAGCGCCGCTGTCCCCATCGTTGCCGGTGCTTGCCGAGATCGCCTCCGAGGGAGTGAGCTTCACCAACTTCTGGGCAACGCCTGAGTGCTCGCCCTCGAGGGCCGCGATGCTCACGGGGCGTCACGGATTCAGGACGGGAGTGGTCACCGCGATCGTCGATCCCATGCTGCCGGCGGTCCAGCTTCATCCGACCGAGGTGACGGTGCCAAAGCTGCTGCGGGATGCAGGGTACGTCTCGGGCATGCTCGGCAAGTACCACATGGGTGGTGGTCCCGAGAACACGCCCTCGGGTTTCGGATACGAGTCTCCCTTCACGACACTCGGCGTCGACTTCTACGACGGCTACTGGGACCTTCCCCCGTCCGTGGACACGACACTCGGTGGGCAGTCGCCGGTAGGC
>CAYPOZ010000084.1:8545-10083 GCA_964412415.1 uncultured Isosphaeraceae bacterium
ACGGATCCTGCGTGGAGGGGCTTCACCCGCTCAATGCGATGGCGCTCGGCGCTGTGCCGCTCGTGCAGGCTGACGGCACGCCGGTCACTGCATGCTCCGAGGGGGCATGCGCTGACATCGACTTCAGCATCCTCAACGCCTACTACGTGTGGGACCGCCACATCTGCGACCGCGGGACGGTTGAGTTGCCTGAAGCCCCGCAGCGCGAGTACCTCACGAGCTTCGTGAGCCGCCGCAGCGCAGAGTGGATCGCCGCGGCGGGGAAGTCCGGCGCACCGTGGTTCGCATTCGTCGCGCACTCGTCGGCGCACACGCCGATCCAGCCGCCGCCGCCCTCGCTGACCGGACCTGCAGCGTCGGACGCGATCTGCAGCGTCACCGGCCCCGGGTTCCGCGAGCAGTACAAGCTCATGGTCGAGTCTGTGGACCGGTCGATCGGCAACATGCTCGTCGAGCTGGGCCTCGGCTCGTGGAAGGGCGACACGTTTGAGCTCGGTGACCTGGAGGCCGCCAACACGATGCTCATCGTGATCAATGACAACGGCACGATCGGTTTCAACGTGCTGCCGCCATTCGATCCTGTGAACGCGAAGCAGACGGTCTACGAGACGGGCGTGCGGTCGCCGTGCATCGTCGCGGGTGCAGGCGTCTCGTCGCCGGGGCGCGCGGTCGACTCGATGGTGTCCATCGTCGACCTCTTTGGGCTGATGTGCGATGCGGCGGGAGTTGACTGGACCAAGGTCGCGACGCCTTCCCGCATCATCGACTGCGTACCGATGACGCCATACCTCGCCAACCCGTCCCAGGGGCCGATCCGCGAGTTCCAATTTGCGATCTACGAGCAGGGGATCTTCGCGCCCGGACAGGTTGGCCCGTGCATCAACGGGAACTCGGTGATTGACGGCCTTATCACGTCGCCGCAGCTCTGCGCCGACAACGCGGGGTGCTGGGCAGGAGGAGCGAGCGAGGCCCCGTACCCGATCAGCAACTACTGCGACTTGCTCAGTGACGATCCTGCCACTGCAGTCGTCGAGTGCGGCGGCACGAACTACTGCTTCCTGCCTCCGGACATGGCGGATCAGTGCCCTGCGGGTTCGACGGCGATTGTCGCGCCATCGACCGCGCAGTACGCGGTGCGGAGTGGCCAGTGGAAGCTCATCGTGAGGACGCTCCCGTCTTGCCTGATCCCGGACGACTGCGAGATCCGGCTCTACCGGCTCGAGGAGCCCCAGCCGCCGAAGATCGCCGGTACCGAGGGCGCAGATGGGGACCCTGGCGTGTGGAACCCGCTGGCTGAGAGCCTGCCGCCGGAAGCCGCGGCGGCCTACGAAGTACTTAAGACAGAGATGGTCTCTCTGCTGCTGTCGCAGCCGTCATCTGCTGCAGACGGCAACCTTGACGGCATCCTCGACGCGGCTGACATCACCGGCGTGCTCTCGGAGTGGGGCGGCATGGGATTCTGGGATGCGGACCGCAGCGGCATCGTCGATGCGCGCGACCTTGCGCAGGTTCTCGCCGACTGGGGCGTTTTCGGCCCG
>CAYPOZ010000085.1:0-2155 GCA_964412415.1 uncultured Isosphaeraceae bacterium
CGTGTACGACGACGTGGACGCCGACGCACCGGACAAGTCGGACTTCTACGGCGACGCCGACGGGGACGGCTTCGGCGATGCGACGGTGAGTGTGCAGGCATGCGATGCGCCCGTGGGCTTCGTGGCGGTGGCGGGCGACTGCGACAGCGACGACCCTGCAGTCAACCCGGGCGCAGCGGAGACCTGCAACGGCATCGACGACAACTGCAACGGCCTGGCCGACGACGGGCTCGAGTTCCGGCCGTACTACCTCGATGCGGACGGCGATGGCTATGGGGACTCGGCCACCGAGACGTCCGCGTGCGCGGCGCCGGGCGCGGATTGGGTGACCGACGGCGGTGACAACTGCCCGAGCGATCCGGCCAAGCTCGAGCCGGGCGACTGCGGCTGCGGCAACCCCGAGACCGACACCGATTTCGACACAGTTCCGGACTGCATCGACAACTGCCCTGATGTTCCCAACGCGACTCAAGCCGACTGCGACAGCGATGGCGTGGGCGACGCATGCTCGGCCGCCGATGACTGCAACGACAACGGTGTCCCCGACACGTGCGACATCGCAGGCGGCCAGTCTGCCGATGCCGACGGCAACGGCGTACCCGACTCGTGCCAGGCGGACTGCAACGGCAACGGGATTCCCGACTCCTACGACATTGCGGACGGTGGGCTCGCCGACTGCAACTCCAACGGCGTGCCGGACGAGTGCGAGGATGGCTACATCGAGAGCGACACCGGCAACATGGGTGCTGTCGGGACCGAGCAGCCTGTGGAGTCGGTGCTGACCGGGCAGGCCCAGGCCTCGAGCGACGTGCACGTGCAGGTGGATGTGCGCGGGGACCTCGACGGCATCAACGAGTACGTCGTGCTCACGCTCAACGGGATCTCCTACGGCGGCAACCTCTTCGCCAGCGGAGGGCAGGAGTGCCCTGCGGAGCCCAGCAGCGCGAGCCTGACGATCTCGATGTTCGACTGGCTCGACGTGATGGAGCGGGCCACGACCGCAGGCGAGGTGCGCGTCAGGCTTGTCGCGAGTGCAGACGTGTCGTCCACGGAGTGCTCCAGCGGGCTCACGCGCGTGCGCGTCAGCTACCTCGGTCCGGGCAACGACTGCGACCAGGATGGCCAGCCCGACGATTGCCAGCTCGCCGCCGGCGAAGGCGACTGCAACGGCAACGGCATCTTCGACGCATGCGAGCGCGGCACGATCACGGACACCGATGCTGACGGCCGGCCCGACTCCTGCGAGCGCGCCTATGGCGACTTCAACCTCGACGGGGTCATCGATGGCGTCGATCTCGCCTTCGTTCTTGTCGCATGGAGCGAGACCGCTGGCGGCATCTGCGACATCGACCAGGACGGCGACGTGGACGGCAACGACCTCGCCTACGTGCTCGTGCGGTGGGGACCTGTGCCCTGACGTGTGGCTGCCGGCGCTCGCGAACCCCGCAGTGCGGACTTGAGGCGCCAGTCAAGGGCAAAATGAGGCCCCGCTCGGGGAGACGATCCGAGTCGGGGCCGATCCAGGGTTGCTCTTCACTGAGGCCGCTGCACCGCACGCGCGCCTCGCCTGTGCGGCTGGTCCCGCGCGCGGTCGGACGGGGAGGAGCTTCCGCGCACGGGATCAGCCGGTGCCAGGTGAGTTGCTCCCTCCAGCGACTCACCTGACATCCATAAAGGTCGAATTCGGTTGCCGCGCTGCAAGCCCAATTCGCCGATTTTCTCCCCGAATCGCGCTCATACACTCCTGCCCCGTGGCAGCGCCGCACCTTGCGATCTACACCGGCTCGTTCGACCCCCCGACGCACGGGCACCTCGACGTGCTCTCCCGTGCGCGGAAGCTCTTTGACGAGATCGTCGTCGGCGTGGGCCGCAATCCTGACAAGGTGGAGCTCTTCACGGCTGAGGAGCGCGTGTCCCTCCTGACGCCCCTTGTGCAGCAGCTGGCGGCATCGGACCCGAGCGCGGCCGCGTGCAGCGTGGCGCGCTACTCGGGGCTCACTGTCGACTTCGCGCGCAGCAGGGGAGCGGTGGCCATCATCCGCGGCATCCGCAACGTCACGGACCTAGCCTCGGAGTGCCAGTTCGCGATCACCAACCGGCAGGTCGCCGGCATCGAGACCGTCCGGGCGACGGGCGACACGCCGCTCGCCCAGTT
>CAYPOZ010000085.1:2165-9294 GCA_964412415.1 uncultured Isosphaeraceae bacterium
GTCTTCGTGGTGACCGGCGAGTCGCACGCGTTCCTGTCGTCGAGCCTCATACGGCAGATCGCCGGGTTTGGCGGCTCGCTCGATGCGCTGAGCCGGTTTGTGCCGCCCAACGTCGCCGAGGCGATGCGCGTGAAGATGGAGGACCCGCGGCACCCGCTGGCGAGCCTCGCTCGCGAGTCGCAGGCGGACTGACTCGTGCTGGGGGCATGGGCGGCGCGGCCGCCGCGGGTCGACTAGCGGGCCGTCACCATCGAGAAGCCGAACTCGTCGACGCCTTGCCCATGGTGGCGCCGCATATGGGATGCGACCTTCCGCATGCCAAGCGGCGTGAGCGGGTGGTGCTGCAGCGCCACGAAGTAGCTCATCTCGAAGAGGGTGGATTCGGTCCACTCGACCTCCTCGCGGAACCCAGAGACAGCGACCGCGCGCGTCACACGCAGGAACTGCCTGATCCGGCGCACGGGCAGCGCGATCGTCCGGCATCCGCCGAAGTGGATC
Source organism: uncultured Isosphaeraceae bacterium (assembly GCA_964412415.1). Lineage (GTDB taxonomy): Bacteria > Planctomycetota > Phycisphaerae > Phycisphaerales > SM1A02 > ZLKRG44. The sequence goes on from CAYPOZ010000085.1 coordinate 2,664, forward strand.
AGCCTGCCCCGGCACTTGCCCGCAAGGCACGACTCGAGCGCATCGAGGTCCATGCGCTCGGAGGACCTTCGCACGTCCCCGGGGAGCAGGAGCCCGCGGCGTGTGTGGATCGCGATCCAGAGGATGGAGTAGCCCTCGTGCGACTGCATCGTCCACTTCCTCATGTAGTGGGCGATCTCCGCGGCGGTGGCAACGTCCCGGTGGATCGCTGGAATTCGATAATCGCTTGATTTCAGGAATTCAAGCGCGTATCGAACGGACATTGGCGACATGAGCCCGAACCACTCCGACTCGAGGCAGAAGATGCCCTTCCGGTACACGAACACAACGCGATGCTAGGGACTGTCGCGGCATGCGTGGGGTGACGAGCTGCACCACGATTGCGGCCGGCGAATCACGTGCGCAATCATCCTCTTTCGGATGGACTGCCATTGAAACCGGGCTAGGTTGCGGACGGTCTCAATGCGCTCGTGGGAACGACATTCATCAAGATGGCTGGCGCATGCTGTCGCAGCTGTGGGCGTCTCATGCGCGGCATCGCACGTGCGTGCGGACGCTGCGCCACCGTCCGGCGTGATCGGCTGGGGAGCCACTGGATTCAGCAACCTTGAGGGGCTCGGCGCAAATGTGGAGTCGGTGTCGCTCGGGAGCCTTCACTCTGCTGCCTTGAGGGCCGACGGCACAGTGGCATGCTGGGGATGGAATGGTTCAGGCCAGTGCTCGGTGCCCGCGGGGCTCGACACCGCAACCCGAGTGGCGGCCGGCTGGTACCACACGATGGCGCTTGAGTCGGGCGGCACGGTGTTCGTGTGGGGATCGAACGGCGATGGCCAGGCGAGCGTGCCTCCATCACTTGGCGCGTGCGAGCGCATCGCCGCCGGCTGGTACCACTCGCTGGCGATTCGCGCCGGCGGGGCGGTCGTGGCTTGGGGACGTGCGCTCGAGGGACAGTGCGCAACGCCGACCGGACTGGGCGCATGCGCCGAGATCTCGGGCGGCGGATTCCACTCCGTGGCGCTGCGCGCGAACGGAACCGTGGCCTGCTGGGGATCGAACTCCCATGGCCAAGCGACCGTTCCATCAGGTCTCGCGCAGGTCACCGCGATCGCTGCAGGAGGCGCGCACACGGCGGCGCTGCGCGCCGACGGTTCGGTGGCATGCTGGGGCCGCAACGACTCCGGCCAGTCATCGGTGCCCGCAGGACTTGGCGATTGCGTGGCCGTCGCCGCAGGCGGCTGGCACACGATGGCACTCCGGGAGAGCGGTCAGGTCGTGTGCTGGGGCCGCAATGACCTTGGGCAGTCCGCAGTCTCCGCGTCCGTCGGCTCAGCGACCGCCATCGCTGCAGGCCTCTACCACAGCGCAGCCGTGAGTTCGGGCGGGTCGATCGCGCTGTGGGGATCCAACAGCAGCGGCCAGTGCAGCGTCCCCTCGGGCATGGGCGATGTCATGAGCATCGCTGGCGGCCGCAACCACACGCTCGCGATCGACATCTCAGGCACCGTGTCGGCGTGGGGCCGCAACGATGAAGGCCAGTGCAGCGTGCCGTCCGGGCTTGGCCCATGCACGGCGATTGCGGCAGGCGACGGTCACTCGATGGCCCTTCGGGACGACATGAGCGTCGACTGCTGGGGGCGCAATGACTTCGCGCAGTGCGTGGTGCCCAACAGCCTCGCTGCGGGGGCGCGCTTCATAGCGGCCGGCTACCAGCACAGCCTTGCCGTCGACGCGAATGGCATGGCCGTCGCGTGGGGACGCAACGACTTCCTGCAGTGTGCGGTGCCGGCCACGGCAGTGTCGTGCACGCGGGTGTCAGGCGGCGAGTCGCACTCGCTTGCGCTGCGGGAGGATGGAAGCGTGATCGCGTGGGGACGCAACTCGAGTGGACAGGCAAGCGTCCCGCCAGGCGTCGACGGGTGCGTGCAGGTGTCGGCCGGCGGAAACCACAACATGGCGCTCCGCGCAGATGGGATCGTGCGCTGCTGGGGCCTGGGCACGAGCGGCCAGACCACAATTCCCTCGACGCTTGGGACGTGCCTGGCGATCGCTGCGGGCCGCCAGCACTCGGTGGCGCTCACCACGGATGGGCGCGTGGTCGGCTGGGGCGTGAACGACTTGGGGCAGCTTGGCATTCCTGCGGATCTGGGGCCTGTGCAGCGCATCACGACTGGCGCATCGCATGTGATCGTGCTGCGCGGCAAGGCGCCGATGACGTGCCCTGCCGACATCGACCGCAACGGTTCCGTCGATGGCCTTGACATTGGGGCAGTGCTCGCAGGATTCGGGGCTTCGGGTGGTGCGCTGCCCGGCGATGTCGACGGCAGCGGCACCGTGGACGGCGCGGACCTCACGGTGGTGCTCGCATCGTGGGGCTCCTGCGGCTGAGCGCCGGGCGACCCGCGCGTCCGTAGACTCGCTCCGTGGCCGAGTACAGGGTCATCTCGATTGGCGCGATGGCGGCTCACCCGCTCTGGGACGAGAAGGGCGAGGTGCGTCCTGCTCACGCGACCGCATCGCTCGTGACTGCGGGCGATCGGCGCATCCTTGTGGATCCCTCGCTTCCGCCGCAGATCCTCATGCCGCGGCTCGCCGAGCGCGCAGGCATCGCCCCCGATCGCATCACCGACGTTTTCCTCACGAACTTCAACCCGATGCGCCGACGCGGCATCGCGGCCTTCGACGCCGCGCGATGGTGGATTCCGGAGGCCGAGCGCGCCGTGATGGATGCGTCGCTGCGCGAGCGCCTCGATGAGGCGGAGGAGGCGGATGACGAGGAGGTGGCGCGCATCATCCGCGTCGAGCAGGCGCTGCTCGAGCGCTGCCGCGACTGCCCGGACTCGCTGGCCGAGGGTGTGGACCTCTTCCCGCTGCCGGGCGTGACCGAGGGGAACGCCGGTCTGCTGCTGCCCCAGCGCCGTGACACGGTGCTGATCTGCGGCGATGCGATCCCGACCGTCGAGCATCTGGCGGCAGGCCGCCTGATGTCGCCGTGCGCAGACGTCGAGCGGGCGCGGGAGAGCTTCCGGGAGGCGATCGAGATCGGGGACATCCTCATACTCGGCCGCGACAACCTGGTCTCCAACCCCATGCGCGGGCCATTCGGCATGGGATTGGGCGCGGAGTAGCGCCTCCTACACTTGCGGCATGAGCGACTCTGCGAGCGAGGTCGTATCCATCAGGTCACTTCAGAGGATGGTCCGCGCGGGCGGGCGGTTCGCCTGCCTGACGTGCTACGACGCCACAACAGCCCGGTGGCTTGCCCGCGCCGGGATCCATGTGCTGCTCGTGGGCGACACAGCTGCGGAGATTGTGCTCGGGCATCCATCGACGGTGCACGCGCCGCTGGACTTCCTCATCGAGCTCACGGCCGGCGTCAAGCGCGGCGCGCCCGGATGCATGGTGATGGCAGACATGCCATTCATGAGCTACCACGCATGCGATGCGGATGGCGTGCGCAACGCAGGCCGATTCATGACCGAGGGCATGGCGGATGTCGTCAAGCTGGAGGTGGATCGTTCCTTCGCGCCGCTGGTGGGGCTGCTCGCGCGCGCGGGGGTGCCGGTCGTGGCGCACATCGGCAGCAGGCCACAGCACGCCAAGCGCCACGGCGGCTACTACGCCGCAGGCAAGAGCGCAGCGTCGGCGCTGGCACTGATCGATGATGCCGTCGCGATGCGCGAGGCCGGCGCGAGCATGCTGCTCGTGGAGGCGACGCCCGCCGAGGTCACCGAGAAGATTGTCGCGGCCGTCGACATCCCGGTGATCGGCTGCGGCGCGGGTCCTGCCTGCCACGGGCAGGTGGTGGTGCTCCAGGACCTGCTTGGCATGACGGAGTGGCAGCCGGCATTCGCGGCGCCGGCAGCACGCGTGGGCGAGCAGGTTTCCGCAGCGGCCGCCGAGTGGGTGAGGCGGGTGGCGTCCGGCGACCTTGGCGAGCACCCCTACGTGATGGGCGCGGCCGAACGTGAGGCCTTCGAGCGTCGTACGGGAAGCGGTCCCCACGCTCGGGAGGTTTCGGCCACATGATGAGAATCCAGACCCTGGTGCCTGCCGCGATCGTGTCCGTAGCCGCTGTGGTGGCGCTGGTCGCAGCGCCGCGGTCGCTGCGCGTGAGGGACGAGTCTGTGGCGCGCGCGGAGCTTGTGTCGGCGCGCGACCGGCTGGCGCGGGCGAACCCGCTCCATGAGCTCAACACGGCGATGCGCGACGTCGCGGCGATCGTCGAGCCGAGCGTCGTGTACGTGACCACCGCCGGCATGGCGCGCGCGCGGGGGTTTGGGCAGCGGTTCGTCAACAGCGGCTCTGGCTGGATCTTCGACACCGACGGCCACATTGTGACGAACGCGCACGTGGTGGACGGCGCGCAGCGCATCGAGGTGCAGACGCACACGGGTCAGGTGCTCGATGCCGAGGTCATCGGCATCGACCTCAAGACCGACATCGCGGTGCTCCGTGCCGAGGACGATGACCTGCAGCCTGCCATGCGCTCCGACGAGCTGCCGATGCAGGGCGAGTTCGTCTTCGCGTTTGGGTCGCCCTTCGACTTCAGGTTCTCGATGAGCGCAGGCATCGTCTCCGGCATCGGGCGCTCCGCCGGCATTCCCGACATTGACTACGAGAACTTCATCCAGACGGACGCCGCGATCAACCCCGGCAACTCCGGAGGTCCGCTCACGGACGTGTACGGGCGCGTGATCGGCATGAACACCGCGATCGCCACGGGGCGCGGCGGCACGCTTGGGCAGGGCCAGTTCGCGGGCATCGGGCTCGCGATCCCGATGGACATCATCGAGAACGTGGTCGGCCAGCCCATCGACAAGGGCGAGGTGGAGAAGGGGTTCGTGGGCGTTTCTGTGCTCGAACCCGACATGATTTCCGGTGCGCAGATCCGCGACCCGGTGTTCCGGTGCGTTGCGGACCACTTCGACGGGCAGGGCGCGGTCGTCAACTTGATCACGCCGGGAAGTCCCGCGGATCTTGCCGGACTGCAGGTGGGCGACGTGATCACGGCGATCGACGGCACGCGAATCACAGACAGCAAGCGTGTGCCTGCGCTGATCGGCACGCGGCGCCCGGGGCAGGTGGCGAAGTTCGATGTGTGGCGCCCCGTGCCCGCCGAGTCGCGCGGCGAGATGCGGGAGTTCGAGGTGGCGCTCGTGCGTCGCGCACCAGAGTCCGAGGCCGGCGGCTTCGCGTCGCTGCTGCGCGGCCTGGGCCTGTCGAGGATGGTGACGGCATCGAAGGAGGCCTGTGCGGCGGCGAACGTGCCCTACGTGCGCGGCGTCCTGCTCGAGGAGGTGACGGATGGAAGTGCGGCAGCCGGCGTCCTGCCCGACGGCGCGGTGATCGTGGCGGTCGAGGGGCAGTCGGTAGGCAACCTTGAGGAGTTCTATGTGCGGGTGGGGCGGCTCGTGAATCCCACACGTCGTTCCATGAGGTCCGCCCTCGTGCTCACGGTGGCGCTGCCTCAGGGCGGGTACCGTGACGTCGAGGTTCCACTCAGATGACACGCAAGGCATCCCAGGACCAGGCCGCGCACGGCGCGACGCGTCCGCTGCTCGACGTGCGCGATCTCAAGGTGCACTTTCCGGTGCGCCGCGGCATCCTCCAGCGGATCGTCGACCACAAGCGCGCCGTCGACGGCGTGAGCTTCTCGATTGCGCGCGGCGAGACGCTCGGGCTCGTGGGCGAGTCAGGCTGCGGCAAGACGACCGTAGGCCGCGCGATACTGCGGCTGGTTCCCGCGACCGGGGGCGAGGTGCTCTTCGACGGGCGCGACGTCTTCTCGCTCGGCGGCACCAGCCTCAGGCAGATGCGCCGCGAGATGCAGATCATCTTCCAGGATCCGGGAGGCTCGCTGAACCCGCGCATGCGGGTGTCGCGCATCGTCGGCGAGCCGATGGAGGTGCACGGCATCTCGCGCGGCGACGAGCTCCGCCACCGCGTGGAGCGCCTGCTCGAGCGATGCGGACTGTGGGCCGGCGCCGCGGACCGCTACCCGCACGAGTTCAGCGGCGGCCAGAAGCAGCGCATCGGCATCGCGCGCGCGCTCGCGCTCGAGCCGAGGCTCATCGTGTGCGACGAGCCGACGAGCGCGCTCGACGTGTCGATCCAGAGCCAGATCCTGAACCTGCTCGCTGACCTTCAGGACGAGTTCGGGCTCTCGTACCTCTTCATCAGCCATGACATGGCCGTGATCCACCACATCTGCGACCGCATCGCGGTGATGTGGAACGGAAAGATCGTGGAGGAGGGCTCGCGCGATGCCGTGATCGGGTCCCCCAAGCACCCCTATACGCAGGCGCTGCTCTCGGCGGTGCCCGAGCCGGATCCGATGCGCGTGAAGAAGCGGCTCGCGTTCGAGGAGATGCGGATGTGACTGCGGCCCCGCCGCCCGGTCCCGCGCTGGCGCAGGTGCGCCGCCGCGCATTCATGGGGTTCTTCGCGGTCCTTGTGGCGGCCTCGCTCGTGGGCGGGTACTGGGTCGTGCGCGAGTCGCGTGCGCGTGCGCTGCAGGTGGCCGCGGCCGAGCAGGACCTGATCCTCCGCGTCGCCGCCGCCTATCTCGACGTACTGATCGCCATCGAGAACCTGCAGGCGATCGTCGGGCAGAAGGCCGCGATCGCCGCGC
>CAYPOZ010000085.1:9304-10062 GCA_964412415.1 uncultured Isosphaeraceae bacterium
CTCGAAACCCGCATCCTCAACTTGCTGTTGTTTTTCATCATCGCCGTGGCGGCCGTGCTGCAGGTGGACGCGGCGCTGCGTGTGGCGGCATGGGGACTCCTGTGCTACGCGCACGAGGAGAGCGCATGGCCGCCCTCCGAGGAGGCCCTCGACGCCTGGGCCGCTGGCCGGATGTGCTGCGGATCGGTGGGCGCTGGAGAGGGGTCCGGCTGGCCAGTGACGGCGCCCGGAGACTGTGCGCAAATGTCTGCCCAGCAGGCACTTGGGATGATTGCAGTGTCGGTGGATCCCGCGGGCGAGGGACCCCCGAAACTGTCAGGGGGCGGCAAGCCGAGCTCTGTCGGCACCCTTGAGGTTGTGAATGGATGGATCGGTGCGCGCGCGAAGGCGGGGTTCGTGGCACACTCTGCACCATGAGTGCGACTTCGGCGACGGGCCCTGCGGGCCATGGCAGTTCATCCTCGGGTTCAGGCGTGCAAGGCGCCCCTATCGCGCCCTTCGCGTCGGTGGGAGCGCCGGCGGCAGGCGGCGGATCCCCTGACGGATCGCCTGTGGCCGAGCCACGCGGCGCCGCGACGCCCGGCGCCGACGGGATCGTGCGCGTGATGCCCGATGCGCCCTTCGTGGACGTGATGGGAGGTGCCCTTCGGCTCGAGAAGCGCGTGCATGAGCATGGGTTCGTGGCGCTCGTCGATGCGATGCCGCGCCTGGTGCCGCAAGGCAAGACAGGCGACTTTGCGATTGTGCAGGCGGCGCGC
>CAYPOZ010000086.1:0-324 GCA_964412415.1 uncultured Isosphaeraceae bacterium
GCCAAGACGAATCTCGTGAGCGCTGACCCTGCGCTCTACAGGCGCCCGATGACGGTGGCGCAGATCCACCCGTCCCAGCTGAGCTCGCGGGCCGATGCCGCGGGCCCCAACCGTGAGGTGTTCGCGCTCGCGATGGCAGACTGCAGCCAGTCGGAGTTTGTGCGCAGCAAGGGCATGGAGCTCGCGATCGCGGCCGCATACCTGCAGGACGCGGAGTGCCTCGCGAAGTGCATCGACATCCTTACGGCATGCAAGGACCGGTTCCCGCTGCAGCGCGCGGGATGGACCGCGTACGACCCAAACCTCGCGCTGCCTCCAGGCGGT
>CAYPOZ010000086.1:393-939 GCA_964412415.1 uncultured Isosphaeraceae bacterium
GGCCACCAGCTGGGGCATCTCAGGCATCGTCGACATGCTGACGGTGCTTGGCGACCGCGTTCCGGCAAGCCTGCGGTCTGAGCTCAACACGCTGCTCCGCAAGGAGGTCGAGCTCATCGTCCGCGACTGGGCCGACAAGCGCCCGTGGTACGTCAAGAGCCGCGCCATCCAGTCAAACCAGTGGATCGAGCCGTGCGTCGGCCTCATCAAGGCCACGCTCTACCTGTCGGACCCCCAGCTGCTTCCCGCCTACAACCTCGGCGTCGAGAACCTCGCCGCATCGCTGGCCATGCAGGGTTCCGATGGAGCCTTCATGGAGGGCGTCAGCTACGCCAACATGACGGTCGGCATGCTCTTCGAGGCACTCGACGACCTTCGTGCCAACGGCGACATGCGCTGCCACGAGAACCCGTTCGTGGGCAACTGCTGGTCGTGGTTTGCGCAGATGCTGATGCCTGGCCGCCAGCTGGTCAACACCTACGACTCGCGGATGTCCGCACTGCCCGGCTGGGCCGTGACGACGCCGCTCGGCAGCGTGGTGAACGC
>CAYPOZ010000086.1:949-4368 GCA_964412415.1 uncultured Isosphaeraceae bacterium
TACACGGCCGCTCTCGCGGGCCTTGGCGCCGTATCGCCCGAGTACCTGCCGACATTCGCGTTCTTCCAGTCGCAGCAGCAGGTGGTGTGGAGGTCAGCGTGGGAGGCCCCCTCCCAGCCGCAGACGGCATTTGCGCTCTTCGTGCGTGGAGGCAGCCCCAACGACAGCCATGGTCACCGCGACCAAGGCCAGGTGAGCATCTACAGCGGCGACAGGATCATCCTCATGGAGTGCGGCACGCCCGACTACGGCAACGCCGATATGGAGGCGAAGTTTGCGCGTGCGGCTGGTCACGGCATCATGCAGATCGGCGAGATCATGCCACGCGGCCGTGCCGTCAGTGCGCCCATCACCGTCGAGCGACTTGACCAGGCTGGCGGCAAGGTCATCGTCGACACGACTGCGGCCTACCAGGGCGTGCGCTCGTGCCGGCGCGAGGTGGAGTGGCAGGCATCCGGCAGGGCACTGATCACGGACAGCGTCGAGCTTGAGGCCGACGCGCCGGCAGGCACAGAGTTCTTCCGCTTCCACACGGGCGCGAATGCGCCGGTGACGATCTCCGAGATGAAGGGCGGGTGGCGAGTCACGTGGCCCGGCGTCATGATGCAGATCACATCCGAGTCGCCCATCGAGGTTGAGCAGGTCCAGTGGCCCGATGCCGTCAAGGAGCCTTTCGTGCACCAGGCGATCATCATCCGGAGCACGGACGCGCGGTCGTCGCTCGAGCTGCGGACTTCGGTTGACGCCAGCCGTGCCGGCATCGCCGTGCAGTGATGGCTGTGGCGGAGTCGTGGCACGGCCAATCGTGACCCAGCCGCGTCCGCAGCGCCGATAGAGTGCGACCATGCCCGTGCGCGTGTGCATCCTCCAGCCGATCGTGCCGCACTACCGATTGCCGGTTTTCGAGTTGCTCGCTCGGCAGCCGGGCATCGAGCTTGAGGTGTGGGCGAGCCTGCGCGGTCCTCTCGGGAGCATCTCCGGCATCACGCACAGCGACGTATTCACGCTCCGGCACGCTTCGTACGCAGAGCGGTGCGGGATGGTGCTGCAGCCGGCGGCCGTACGTGCGGTGCGGTCCGGCTTCGATGCCGTCATCATCACCGACAACGTGCGATCTCCCGCGATGTTTGCTGCGCTCGCAATGCGACGCAGCCCCCTGATCATCTGGGGCCATGGGTTCGGCACCCACCACGACCGCATGGGTCATCGGCTGCGCATGATGTCCTTCCGAAGTGCCGATGCAGCGCTGTTCTACGGACCGCGCGGGCGACAGCGGTTCCTCGACGCCGGCATCGATCCCCGAAAGCTCTTCGTGGCGCCAAACGCCATCGACCAGGCGCCGATCGCCGCAGCGCGTGCGCACTGGCAGCAGGGCGAACGGCTCGCGGCGTTCAGGCGCGAGCAGGGGATCGGCAATGCGCCGTGCATGCTGTACCTGTCGCGGCTCGAGCCTGAGAAGATGCCGATGGTGGCGATCGATGCGCTGGTGCGCCTGCGCCGCGATCGCCCCAGCCTGCGGTTGGTGTTCATCGGCGACGGCAGCGAGCGTCCGGCCATCGAGCGGCGCATCCGCAGTGAGGGCCTGGAGGATGCTGTACTGCTGGCAGGTGCGCTCTACGACGACTCGGCAATCGCGCCATGGGCGCTGAGCGCGGACCTCCTCATCCATCCTGGGGCGCTTGGGCTGTCCATTTTTCACGCATTCGGGTACAGGCTTCCGGTGGTGACGACGGACAGTGCCGCGATCCAGATGCCTGAGGTGGAGTGCCTCGAGCCCGGGCACAATGGGCTGGCATACCGTCACGGAAGCCTCGACGACCTTGTGGCATGCTGCGCGCGCATCCTCGACGACCCCACCTTGCGCGCGTCGCTGTCGGATGGTGCGCTGCAGACGGTGACCGGTCCTGGCGGGCGAAACCTGCCCGCCATGGTGCAGGGATTCGTGGAGGCCATCCGCTTCGTGGCTTCCCGCTGAGCGCCGATCGCGGGGGTTAGACTTCGGTCATGTGCGGCGTTGCAGGGATTGCGTCGGCCAATGGCGTGACCGACGCGAACGACCGCATCGGACAGATGACGCGCGCGCTCGAGCGCCGGGGACCCGACGCCGAGGGTGCGTGGATCTCGCGGGATGGCCGGGTTGCGCTCGGGCATCGGCGGCTTGCGATCATCGCGTGCGGCCCGCGCGGCGCGCAGCCGATGACGAGCCGGGACGGCACCGTCACGATCGCGTTCAATGGCGAGATCTACAACTACCGGGATCTCGCGTCGAAGGATGACGCCCAGGACGGCGATACCCGTGTGCTTGTCGAGGCGTGGGCCCGTGAGGGCGTTGCGGTCCTCCCCAGGCTTAGGGGCATCTTCGCGTTCGCGGCGTACGACCACCGGACGGGTCAGGTGTGGCTGGTGCGCGATCGGCTCGGCATCAACCCTACGCCCGATGCGGATGCCATCATCTCCTACCGGCTGCTGCGTGCGGTGCCCGGATGCGTCACTGCGTACCGGCACATCCGGCAGGTGCCGCCGGGATCGGCGCTGTGCTGGGATGCGGGACATGTGCGCGCCACGACATGGTGGTCCGTCGGCTCGCTTCCCGTCCCGCAGCAGTTCGTCCCGTCCGATGCATGTGACCGAATCCGTGCGTTGGTGGACCAGGCGGTGCACCGCCAGCTCGAGTCCGAGCGCCCGATGGGCCTGCTCCTGAGCGGTGGCCTCGACTCGGGTGCCATTGCGGCATCGGCCGCTGCCCGTGCCGACATCCGCGCATTCACCATCAGCTTCGGCGATGCGAATCAGGGCGATGTAGATGGTGCGCGCCAGACGGCGAGGCATCTTGGCATCGCGCTTGAGGAAGTCTCGATGCCTGAGGCCTCGCTGCCAGGCGAGATCGAGGCGATGCTCGATGCGCACGACCAGCCCTTTTCGGATGCGGCAGGAGTGCCGATCGCGATGGCCTGCAGGCTGCTGCGCGCCCATGCGGTCGTGCTGCTGCAGGGCGACGGCGGCGACGAGGTCTTTGGGGGCTATGCCACATACAGCCGCGTGCTGTGGGCGAAGCGCACAAGGGCCGCATGGATGCTTGCGTCCGCGCTGCTGTCGATGGCGCCGGGTCGGCGGGCACGCAAGCTCAGGCGAATTGCTGCGGCGATGGCGATGCCCGCGGATGTCGTGCTTGCCGCACTCAATAGCCCGTGCTCGCCGGACATGCCGGCGGTGCGAGGTCTTGGTCCGGCACTGAGGGATGCCGCCGGACGCGTAGATCCCATGGACCACTACAGGCAGGTGTCCGATGGACTGCGGTCGGTGGATCCGGTGACGCGCGCGATCCGCACCGACATGGCCACGCAGCTGCATGACAGGTTCCTGCCGAAGGTGGACAGGGCGAGCATGCGCGAGTCGGTCGAGGTCCGGGTGCCCTTGCT
>CAYPOZ010000086.1:4378-10056 GCA_964412415.1 uncultured Isosphaeraceae bacterium
CGACGAGGATCTTGTCGACTATGTGGCGACGCTGCCTGCGTCCGCGCTTGTGCAGGGCGGCCGGACAAAGGTGCTGTTCAGGGAGGCAATGCGTCCGAGGCTTCCGTCGCAGGTCATCGCTGGCGCGAAGAGGGGGTTCGCAGTGCCCGTCGACGCATGGATGAGGGGTGCCCTGCATGATTGTGCGCAGTCCGTCTTCTCGTCGCGTGAGGTGCGCGAGGCGGGAATGGTTGATCCGCAGGTGGCGCTCGAGGACCTCGCTCGTCACCGCTCGGGATCGGTGGACTGCGGCGAGCACCTGCTGTCGCTCGTGATGCTCGCAAAGTGGAGCGCAGCGCGCCGCTAGCGGCGGCCGTACCGTGCGTAGAGGTCGCGCAGACGTGCGCCGATCTCCGGCCACAGGTACGAGTGCGCAAGTGCCCGGGCATTGGTCCCCGTATCGCGGCGCAGCGTGGGGTCGGAGAGGTAGCGCTCGAGGGCGGCGTGCACCTGTCCGGTGTCGATGTCGACAATCTCGCCCGCTTCTGCACGCGCCACCTCGGGGAAGTGCGCACCACGCGAGATCACGCAGGGGAGCCCGCACGCAAGTCCCTCGACGATGGCATTGCTGAATGCCTCGTGATGGCTCGGAAGGCAGAAGCAGTCCGCGTCGACAAGGGCTGCAAACTTGGCCTTCCCGTAGATCGCGCCTGGGAGGTGAAGCCGGTGTCCGACACCGGCCTCCTCGGCCCGCCGCATGAGCGTGTCGCGCATGCCCGAGTCCGGCCCGATGATGACAAGGTCGACGTCAGGGTGGTCGCGCGCGAGACGAATGAACGCCTCGAGCAGGACATCGAATCCCTTGCTGTAGTGCAGGCGGCCCACCGCCACCACGAAGCGCCGACCACGGATGGCGGGGCAGTGCTGCGCGAACGATCCGCGTGCGGGCAGGTCCGCGAGCTCCTGCGGAAAAATGCCGTTCGGCACGATCTCGACGGGCACCCCGGGATCGAAGTGGGCAATCTCATCGGCCTCGTCGCGGTTGAGGGCCTGCAGGAACGCGGCCCCTCGGATCATCCTCCGGTAGCCCATCGCGAGGCCAAGCCGCTTCTTGAGCGCCTTCTGGGCGAGCATCCACCGCGAGAGCGACCCTGCTGGCCGGATCACGTAGGGGATCCCAAGCGCCCGCGCAGCCCGGGCGACGCCCCGCACCATCGGGTGCCACACCTGGTGAAGGTGCACGATGTCGGCTCCCCTCAGGCACGGCAGGTCCCGGAGCGCAATCCTGCCCGCAAGGCGCCAGATCGCCCCGCGCGGCAGCTCGATGACCGGCACCCGCTCGTGGCCTGGCACCTGCGCGAGCATCGCATCGATCGCATCTCGCCTTGAGGGGTCCGGCTCGCAGTGCAGCAGCGACACTTCAACCCCGAGGGCGGCAAGAGCCGATGCTTGACGGATGGCAACCTGTGGCGGACCGCCATCGGCAGGGTCGAGCGTGTCAAGCGCGTGGATCACCCTCATGGGGTGCGTATCGTAGGCTTCGCCCGTATCGAGCCCTGAAGATGGAACTTGCATTCCTAGCCGCCTTCGCGATGTGCTGCATGGTCTGCGCGCTGAGGCCGCCCCTCGCGTTCGCGCTCGTGATGCTCATGTTCCCGATGGAGCAGGTCATTCAGGCCCATGCACCAAGCCTCATCAGCTCCGCGCTGGGCATCAAGGCGGTCAACTACGGCGTCGGCATCACGGCGGTCTTCGCGGCAGTGAAGGGCTGCCTCACCCGTCCGCACGGGTTCTCCCGGTGGATGAATGCGGCGACGGTCAGCGCGCTCGCGCTGCTCGCGTGGGCGGCCATCTCGCTGCTCTGGTCGCCGGGACGGACTGAGGGGCTCGAGACGGTCGTGGGCAACGTGCCCTATGCCGTGCTCTTCATAATCGTGGCGCCTCTGCTTGTTGCCGATCTTGATGACCTTCGGATCTCGCAGCAGGCCGTGCTCCTGATCGGGATGGTGCTCTGCGCCATCATCGTGATCAGCCCGGAGTTCACGAGCCTGTACGGGCGCCTCGGCTACACGGTGGCCACCGGCGTCCGCAGCAATCCGCTTGCCATCGGCGAGCTTGGCGGTGTCGTGCTTCTCGTTGCGGCGACCATGCGCGGATCCACGCTGCTTGGGTTCCCGCTGCTGCCGCTTCGGGTTGCGGCCGCCATCCTGGGCGTGCTGGTCGCCATCAAGTCGGGCTCGCGCGGCCAGCTGGCGTTCGCGCTGATGGTCACGATCCTCTTTGTGCCAGTGGCGGCGCCGGTCAGGAACGTCGGTGCGTTCATCTCCAGCGCCATCATCGTTGGCGTCACTGTGCTGGTGGTCGACTTCGTCATCTCGACCCAGCTTCAGGGCGTTGAGGCGCGCCGATTCTCCGGCGAGGCGCTGCTGTACGGCGACAGCAGCGCGTTCGGCCGCGTGAACAACGTGATTGCGCTGGGCAGCGAGTGGCTGAGCAATCCTCTGGCCATCCTGATCGGGCTCGGCTACTACGCGTTCTCCTCGCTGTCCGCGTCGGGCGGCCAGCCGTACTCGCACGTGATGTTCGCCGATGCGCTATTCGAGCTCGGCGTGCCCGGCGTGGCCCTCACCGCAACTGGCCTGATCGTGAGCGGACTGAGCGCGCTTCGCCTCTTCCGAGTGTGCGCAGGTGACCGGATCCTCCGTTCCACCGTCGCGGTGATCGCCGGCATGCTGGTGTACCAGGTGCTCCTTGCGAACAAGCAGGGCACCATGTGGGGCATCCCGATGCTCTTCGCGCTAGAGGCCATCGTGACCAGGGTCTGGCTGCGCGAGCGCGATGCGCTCGAGGAGCAGGCGATGGCGGCCGAGGAGGACAGCGAGGCGCATGACGGCTACGCCGTCGCATCCTGAGCGGAGTGCGCACTTGGGGCGTTGGGCAGCGCCTGCCCTGTGGACGCTGGTCGCGTGCATCATCGCGTTCGAGGTCGCGTGGGGGTCGCTTGGCGGCATCTGCATGGCCAACGATGACCTCAAGTTCGTGCGCACGCCGTCCCGCGAACTTCGCCTATGGGATGCCATCGCCGATGCATGGAGCACGCAGCCCAGTTTCCGGCCAATGGAGTTGCTGGCGGCGCACCTCTCCGATCCGGTGACGCTGTCCTGCCCTTGGGTGACTGTCATCCAGGGCACAGGGCTGGTGGCCCTGGCGATTGCAACCGTGGCGCTGGCGCGCCAGGCATTCCCGGGGGTCCCGCTGCTGTGGCCCATCGCGCTGCTTCTTGTCCGGCTCTCGCCAGCCACAACGGCATCGGTGTGGCAGATGGACTCGTGCTCGCAGACGTGGAGCGCTGCGCTTGGCGCGTGGAGCGCGTGGCTCGCGTGGCGATGGATCGACGCATCTGCCCAGTCCCTTCGGCCGTGGTGGGTGCTCGGGACCCTCGGCGTGACGGTGATGCTCGGCCTTTCCATCAAGGAGAACTTCTACGGGTGGGCGCTTGGGCTGGTGGTCGCGGTCGCTGGCGCGGCCGCACTGTTCAGGACGCGGCACCGGGCAGCTGGCAATGGTGCGCTGTGGGCGCTTGTGCCGGTGACGCTGCTGCCGGCCGTGCATGTTGCGTGCAGGTGGACGTGGAGCGCACTGCCCGGCCTGCTTGCTGGAGCCGCCGAGGACACTCGCTACAAGGCCGAGTTCGGGATGAACCTGCTCGTGAACGCTGCGGTCTCGATGGCTGGTGCAGTGGGCATCGGGCCCTTTCACCTGGTTCTCGATGCCGAGGCCCCGGTTGTTCTCAGTGCTGGCCACGGCGATGGTGGTCATCGTCATGCGGTGTGCGTTCGGCGCAGCCGCACTTGATGCGAAGTCGGTGAGGGGGGTGAGGTGGCCCGCGCTGGCGTTCATCGCTTCCGCAAGCATCCTCAGCCTGTCCGCCACGATCCCGATGCCTTCCGTGTCAGAGCTCTACGGGCTCGGGGCCAACGTGGGTTGCGCGCTTGTCGCGGTGGCCGGCATCGCGACGGTGTGGCGGGCGGGCGATCCGTCGCGGCATCCCGTCGCGCGCGCCGGTGTCGCGCTATCGCTGGCCGTTGTGTGCACGATCGGCGCATACGGCTTGGCCAGCCGTGCCATGCACTTTGGCGCCGTCTGGACTGCGGCGAGGACGATGAACGACGCCATCGTGGCGTTCCAGCCGACGCTCGCCGCGCGTTCCCCAGGCGACGAGCGTCCTGCGGGCATGGTGCACGTTCCCACAGCCTGCCTTGTGGGCAATACCCACAGCCAGTACGTGATGCCTCCGCTGCAGGTGCTCGACCTCAACCTGACGGAGGCGTGGCTTGCGCGCCGCGACCCCTCCCGTCGGATCGTCTTCTCGATCGGCACTTCGCCGCGAGCGCCGCGCCCACACGAGATCGTGCTCGACTGCGCCGCGCTCCCGCAGCACGGTCACTGGTGAGGCGCGTCAGGCTGGGTCCGGCGACGCTGGAGCGTCCACGCCCAGCGGCACGAACCTGCGCCGCCTGATCCGCTCGTTGCCGAGCTGGCCGCAGGCGGCCATCGCCGCGCGTCCCTTCGTGCCTCGACGCTTGGTGAACTGGCCGTTCGCGATGCATCGGGCGAGGAACGCGTCAATCTCGTCCTCCGTCGGCGCGCGCCACGGCGAGTTGCGGCGCGGGTTGTAGGGGATCACGTTGAGCGAGCAGCGGATCCCGCGCAGCCATGCGCACACCTCGTCCGCGTGCTCGGGGGCATCGTTGACGCCCGGGATGAGGACGTACTCCACGCAGATCGCGGCACTCTTGCGCATCGGGAACGCCACAAGCGCCTCGCGCAGTGCGCCCATCGGCGCAGAGCGGTTGATGGGCATGATGGACGACCGGATGGTGTCGTTGGGTGCGTTGAGGCTCACCGCAAGGTTGAGCTTCCGGAATCCGTGGCGGCTGATGAAGTTGCCGAGACTGCGGATGCCGTCGAGCCGACCCACCGTGGAGATGGTGATGTTCTGCGCCGGCACCGCAGGTCCGTCGTGGTCGCACATCACCTCGATGGCGGCGAGCACGTTGTCGAGGTTGTCCATCGGCTCGCCCATGCCCATGAAGACGATGTTCTTGACAGGCATGCCGGTGCGTCCCGACTCGGGGCACACCACCATGTGACGGGCAACATGCAGCTGCTGCACGATCTCGCGGACTGTGAGCTGGCGCATGAGGCCCATCTGTGCCGTCTCGCAGAATGTGCACCCCATCGCGCATCCCACCTGGCTCGAGACACACAGCGTGCGCGTCACCGATCCGTCGCGGTGAGGCATCGGGATGAGGACGGACTCGGTCTCAAGGCCGCCCTCTACGGGCAGGGTGAACTTGACTGTCATTCCATCGACGAGCGTCTTGGCGGGCGACTGCGGCGCAGTCCACGCGAGCGGGGCTGGCAGGGGCACTCCAGATCGGTGAAGCGCCCGGTAAGACAGCCTCGCGTCGTAGGGCTGGACCTTCCACGCGCGGTTTGCGGCTCGCGCGTAGGTGGGCGCCGTCGACGCGAGGGGGTCCGGCACGGAGTCCGCCTCGGGTGTCGGAGGCGCAAACCCATACGTGGGGCTCGACATGTGCGCATCGTAGTCGCGCACCTATGCTTCCTTCCCCATGCATCTCAAGAGAGACGGACACGAGCACGGACCGCCCATCGTTCCCATCACGTTCCACCTC
>CAYPOZ010000087.1:0-4336 GCA_964412415.1 uncultured Isosphaeraceae bacterium
TCCTGCGCGGCGCAGGCACGCTCTTCTGCGACCAGAAGCTGGCGCATGCGTCGGCGGGGCCGCCCGGCTTGAGCCCGCCCGCGATGCCGGCGACGGTGCCGATCGCAAGCGCCACCAGGATCGCGCCGATGCCCAGCGTCGCCGACACGGGGAACCCTGCGGCGATGATCTCGTTCACGGTCCAGTCTGGGTGGCGCAGGCTCGGTCCGAGGTCGAATGGACGCGGATGCGCACCGATCGCCCACGCGACGCCGCTCGCCTTCGATGCGTAGTCAATGAGGAACGCGCCAGGATCGTCGAGCCGGTACTGCGCGCGCATCGCCTCGGCGATCTCCGGCGGAGGGCGCCTGCCCTCCTGCTCGAGCGGGTTGCCCGGCACAAGCCACGCCAGCGCAAACGTCAGCAGCAGCACTGCCGCGATCACGAGCGGCACCTGCGCGAGTCTTCTCGCGATCATCGCGATCATGGCGACGCGGCCCCGGCGGACGCCGCCGCCGGAGACGCAGCCTCTGGCCGATGCAGCCGGTTCAGGTACTGCGCCAGCGACGCATGGCGCGAGAGCCCCCGCAACCGGGCCGGGTCGTACATGTACGCCGTCACGTACTGGCAGAGCGGCATCAGCGGCATGTCCTCCTCAACGAGGATGCGCTCGGCCTCGCGCAGCAGCGCGGCGCGCTTCGGCCGGTCAAGCTCGGCTGCCGCCGCATCAAGCAGCGCGTCGTACCTGGGGTTGCTGTACGCGCGGTCGTTGTTGCCGTCAGTCGAGCGGTTGAGCTCGAGGAACGTCGTGGGATCCGGGTAGTCGCCGAACCATCCGCCGCGGCCCACCATGAAGTTGCCCGTGCGCAGATCCTCCTTGGCGAACTTGCCGTCCTTGCCGCGCAGCTCGCACTCCACCCCAAGCGTCTCGCGCCACATCTGCGCCATCGCGAGCGCGTTGTCGCGCGTGCGCGGGTTTCCGGTCATGTAGAGGATGTCGACGATGGGGAATCTCCGGCCCTGCGCATCCTCGACGCGGCCGTCGCCATCGCGGTCGCTCCACCCGGCGGCGGCAAGCTCTGCACGTGCTGCGTCGGGATCGTGCGCGAGCCCTGCCGGCGGCTCGTACCAGTCGAAGGCGCCGGCAGGCACAAGCGACCCTGCCACACGCTCGCGCAGGCGCGTGACCTTCTCGGTGATCGCCCGCTTGTCGACCGCGCGCGCGAATGCGCGCCTCACCCGCGCATCGGCAAACGGGTTCGGGCGCCCGTCCGCAAGCGCAGGCCTGCAGTTGAAGTTCCAGAAGTCGGTGCCGAACGCAGGGAGCACGTGCACGTCGCGCCGCTCGCCACGCCCAGGCTCGGGAAGCGCAGCCATCGCCGCATCGTCGTCCATGCCCGAGTCGCGAAGCGCGCTCCACTGCGGAGCATGCCGCTCGAGCCATGCGCGCTGCTCGTCGGCCATGTCGGCGCGGTACTCCACCGTGAGGTCGCTGATCCAGTCGACGTCGCCGGACTGGAACGCGAGCACTGCGGTGTTGGAGTCCTCGATGGGCCGCAGCTCCACCGATGTGGGACGCGCAGCGTCCTGGTTCCAGTGGTGGGGGTTCGGCTCGAACCGCATGCCGCGCTTGTAGCGCCAGTCCGTGACCATCATCGGGCCATTGCTCACGAGCGTGCCAGGCTTGAGCCACGTTGGGTCAAGCCTCACGCGCCCGGTTCCGCCATCGATGGAGAGGTGAGCGTCGAGCGTCGGCCGATGCACCGGAAACAGCGTGGGGAACGCGAGGATGCTCGGCCAGTACGGCGTCGGCTGCACAAGGTCCACCTCGATCGTGCGCGCATCCGGCGTGCGCACCCCCACCATATCCCGGTACTGCTGCCGCGTGCGCGCCCACAGCTCACGGGCCGCATCAGCGCGCGCATCGGCGGGCATCGCCGCGATGCGCTCGAGCTCGCGCTGGCGCCACCCGAAGAACTCGCGCCCGCCCCGGATCATGAAGAGGAATCCCGAGTAGTCCGATGCCATGTCAGGGAGCAGCGGCCGCATCCACGCCTGCGCGAAGTCCTCGCTCGTCACCGGGTCGCCGTTGGACCACCTCGCCCCGTCGCGGAGCGTGAAGGTCCATGTGCGACCATCAGGCGAGACCGTCCACGACTCGGTGACGCCAGGAACCGGGTCCCCGCCGTCAGGCGACTCCGTGAACAGCCCCTCGAAGATCGACTGCGCCACACGCACGTCCTGCTGATACGTGATGCGCTGAGGGTCGAGCGTGAACACGTCTGGGCTGACGAACACGATCTCTGCGCGCGGCAGCGGGCGGTCAAGCGCCACAATCCCGCCCACCAGGAGGGCGAGCAGGACGAAGGGCGCTAGTGCGCGCAGCATGATGCGTCAGCGGCCGCGCGGGCGGCCCGCGGTTCGGCCGAGGATCGTGCGAAGGTTTCCCGCCACCGAGGCCACCTCCCGGAAGTCGCTGTCAGAGGCGCCTGCGCCCTTGGGCGGCGCATCCCCCATGGCCACCACCTTCGCGAGCACCGGCGAGAGTCCCTTGTTCATGGCGGCGAGCTCTCCTGCCGGCGTGAGCGCAACCTGCTGCTGCAGCACGACGCCGAGCGAGCGCCACAGCGCATGCACGAGCGCAGCGTCGTCGCCGCCCTTGCTGACGCGGTCGGTGAGCGACTTGATCGCGTCGACCTGCGCCTTGCGGGCCTCCTTCTGGGCAGGAGCGGGAACGGTCTTGCTGGTGGCGAGCGCGAACAGCGCCTGGAAGTCGTAGGTCGCGGCCATCCACGACGACTCCGCCTGGATCGCCTGCCTCATGGCACGCACCACGATCGCGGCCTGCGCATCGTTCATCGTCGTCTTCGCGACGGACGAGGGGATCCCGCTCGCGGCCACCAGCCGCAGGGCCGGGGAGCGCTGCGAGTCAGGATCGGCAGCCTTGCAGAGCGCGAGCACCGAGTCGGCGGTGCAGATCGCGCGCATCACCTCAAGGGCGTTGGTCGCCGCGACGAGGTCCTTCGAGTCGACGATCTCGTTGAGCCTCGGAAGCAGCGCCTTGGAGCACTCCGAGCGGAAGAGGGGGGTCGCGGTCGACTGGCTGAGCGCACGGATCAGGTCCGAGCGCGCCGATCGCACACCGTCCTGGTCGGAGCCCGCAAGCTTGACGAGGTTGGCGTCAAGAAACTGGCCCAGCGCGCGAGACTCGTCGGCGGTGAGCGGCCGGGTGGCCGTGACGATCGATGAGGGCAGTCGAGTGGCCTGAGCGCGCACCGCCGAAGCTGGCACGGCGATTGCGATGCACGATGCACAGATGATGGCGTGGGCCCATCGCATGAAGGGAACGATCCTACCGAAAGGAAACGCGCTTCGCCGCACTACACTTCACTGAAGATGGCGCTCGCTCCATGCCTCATCGCAGTCACCGCGTGCGTGGCGGCACCTGCGGAGGCAGCCGCGGGGCGCGTCCAGGGCCCGTCCGTGCAGGGGCAGTCTGCGGCGGAACTCGCGGTTTCCGCGCGGCTTGCGGATGCCTGGACGCGCGAGGGGTTCCTGATCCTCGAGCCCGCCGACGTGGTGCCCTCGGACCTCGCCTGTGGCCTGGCGATGTTCAAGGCAGCCGCGGAGCTCCGGCCTGGGGACGCTGCGATGTGGAGGCACCTGGTGAGCGCGTCGCAGCTTGCTGGGCCGATCATGCCCGAGGCCGAGGAGCTTGGCCGGTCCGCGCTTGCCATGCTTGCGAAGCTTGCGCCCGAGGACCAGGTTGTCCGTCTCCAGCGCATCGTCGATGCGGTGGAGCAGCGCAACACCGCTGAGGAGCGCATCGGCGCATTCCGCTCGTTCCTCGCCCCTGACGTGGTGAAGGCGATCGGCGCACCGGTCGCGGCGCGGCTCGCCTTCGACGTTGCGCTGCTGGAGTCGCGCCGCGGCAACATGGATGCCTTTGCGCAGGACATCGCGCTCGCGCTGTCGCTCTCGCCCGCGTTCCCTGCGGCAGCGCAGACTGCTGCGGGATTCTTCGCGGAGCGCTCCGATGACCCGATCGGGCAGGCGGAGCTGCTCGTCACTGCGGTGATGGCTGACCCTGGCGATGAGCGGACGCTCCAGCGGCTCGGCAACCTGCTGCTGCAGCACGGCGCCTACGGTTCGGCGGCGCGCATCTTCCGGATGGCCGGCGATGCCGCATCGGCCGCCGAGCGGTCGCAGAACGTGCAGGACGTGATCGCGTCTGATGCGGCGCTGGCGCTGTGGATGTCGGGGCGACCCGCCGATGGGCTTGAGGTGATGAAGCGGCGCGGCCAGCGCCGTGCGGCCGCTTTCCTCGAGTCCGTCATGCAGCAGAACCCGACGCTGA
>CAYPOZ010000087.1:4346-10048 GCA_964412415.1 uncultured Isosphaeraceae bacterium
CCCGCCCATGGTCCCTGCGGCGGCGACGTCGATGGAGATCGCGCTCATGAGGGCACTTGGCGACGAGGAGGGAAGCGCTGCAGGCCGCGTCAGGCTGGTCGCGGGCATCGTCACCTCGACGCGCCTCTCGCTCGAGCAGACACCGCCGATGACGGATGTCGCCGCGGAATCGCTTCTTGAGGCCGCGAACGCGCTCGCACTGCTCGGCGGGACCGAGGAGCAGGTCCGCTCGCTCGTCACCGCGGCCGACAAGATCCAGCCGCTCACGGAGCAGGCGAAGTCACGCTTCGAGGCGTGGATCATGCTCAACGCTGGACAGCCTGCGAAGGCGCTCGAGCTCTTCGCCGCCAGCGCATCGGGCGATGCCGTATCCGCATACGGCACCGCGATGGCGGAGACTGCTGCGGGAGACCGGCAGAAGGGGATGCGCGCGCTGCTCGAGCTTGCGCGCGCTGCGCGAGGCGTCCTTCCGGGCGCGCTTGCGGCGGAGGAAGTGCGCCGCGTCATCGGATCGGCGGTGCCGCCCGAGGAGGTTGCTGCCCGGCTCGACGCGGTGGTCGCGGGAATCCCGCCAAGCGTGGACCGGATGCTGGCCGGATCCGACCGTGCGCTCGGGCTGATGATCGAGCCTGTGACCGTGCGCGCGGGACCCTTCGATCCAATGCTTGTCGATGTGCGCGTGCAGAACAGGACATCGATCCCGATGGCCATCGATGCGCAGGGACCCATCGAGCGCACCGTGGCCATCGTGCCGCGCCTGACGCTGACGAGCGAGTCGAACCTGCTGCGGTTCCCGCCGACCATCGTGCCTGTGGACCGGATGCTCGAGCTCGGCGGCGGCCAGGCCGTGACCGTGCGGGTGGACCTGATGTGGTTCGGACCAGGCAGGCGGCTGATCGTGTCGCCGCTTGACGGCGCGCAGGTCGCGCTGCGCGGTTCGCTGAACTTCCTTGCGATGCCCGGATCGGTGCGCCACGGTTCGCTCGGCACCGATGCCACGAGCGACACGATCAGGGTGGATGGCGTGCCCAGGACCGCCGAGTGGATCGAGCAGTCGATCGCGGTGGTCGGCGGCGAGTTCAGTGACGACGCCGCGGTCCGCACCGCACTGCTCCTGCACATCTCGGAGTCGGAGGAGGCGCCCGAGGAGGGTCGCGTCCGCGCGCGCGACGCGGCGCTCGCGGCCTTCGTGCGGTGGCCGGCCGTTGCGCGAACGTGGATCACCCTCATCGCGCCGGCGTTCGAGGTGGTGCCCGAGGAGTTCCTGAAGGTGGCCTACGCGGATCCCGATCCGCGCGTGCGCGCAGCGGCGGTGCTCGTGTTCGCGTCCGATCCCCGGCAGGAGGAGGTCACTCGGTCGCTGGCCTCCGAAGATGCGTTCGAGCGCGTGTTGGCCGAGGCAGTCGTGTCGAGGTTCGAGCGCGAGCGCTCTCGCGTGGCCGACCGGCTCCGCATGGGCGAGCAGACGCAGACCGGACCGGCCGGGCAGCCCCCCATGGGCGCAGGGGCCCCTTCAGGCCGATGATGCCGTTGCGGGGACGCTGGCGAATCGCCGGGTCGGTCATCGGTGCGGTGCTCGTGGTCGCTGCGGTCGTGGCAGTCGCGCGAAACCGCCCTCTGCTCGACACCGCACTGGCGTCCGCGCGCGAGGCAAGTCCATGGACTGTGGCGCTGCTGGTTGCGGGGGCGGTCGTCAACCTTGTCGCGAGCGCCGCTGGCCTGCGCGCACTGCTCCTTCGGCATGGCCAGGTTGGGGTGATGGAGATGCAGTCGGTCATCGCATCGTCCACGCTGCTCAACTACGCGCCGCTGCGGCCGGGACTCGCGAGCCGCGCCGCGTACCACCATGTCGTGAACGGCATCCCGCTGATGGCCACAATGCTCACGGCGGTGCAGTCGATGGCGCTTGCGCTGTTCGGGATCGCGTGGCTCGTGGGCGCATCGTGGCTGCTGCGCGCGACTGGCGGGATCGGCGGGCCGCAGGTGGCGCTCGCCTTCATCGCGCTCGCTCCGGCGATTGGCGTCGCCGGCATCATGGCGGCGCCTGCGGGATCGTGGAGGCGCACGATCGCGGTCGCCTGGCTGTGGCGGTGCTTGGACATGTCTGCGTGGGTC
The DNA here is from genome assembly GCA_964412415.1 of uncultured Isosphaeraceae bacterium. Classification (GTDB taxonomy): domain Bacteria; phylum Planctomycetota; class Phycisphaerae; order Phycisphaerales; family SM1A02; genus ZLKRG44. Next base: position 6,462 of record CAYPOZ010000087.1, read on the forward strand.
GTGCGCTACCACGCGGCGTTCTCGATCACGGGGATCTCGCTTTCGCTCTCGGATTCTGCCGTGGCGGCGGCAGGCGCAGGTGCCGCGAACCTCGTGCCCTTCGTGGGCAACGGGCTTGGCGTGCGCGAATGGCTGGTGGGCATCATGGGGTCCTCGATGCACCTGTGGACGATGGATGCGGGGCTCGCCGCCGACATCGTCAACCGTGCGGGCGACCTCGCGGTGTGCGTGCCGCTTGGGCTTGTGGCGCTGCCCTTCGTGGCGGCCCGCCTGCGCGCCGCCATGCGCGCGCAGCGGGTGGATCAGGCGGCGCCGGCTTCGGCTGCGCAGCCGCCCGTCATTCGGCTTCCGCCCAGTCCCTAGCATCCGTGTCCCATGGACCGACCCACACTGGCGCGCCGGATCGCCGAGAGCGCGCTGCTGCGCGGCACCTTCACGCTGCGCAGCGGCAGGACCTCGAGCTACTACCTCGACAAGTACCTCTTCTCGACGCAGCCCGACGTGCTGCGCGCGCTCGGTGAAGCCTTCGCGGCGCGCGTGCCCGCAGGAACGACTCGCCTCGCGGGCGCGGAGCTCGGCGGCATCCCGCTTGTGAGCGCGGCCGCGATGTCGAGCGGCCTGCCTTGCGTGTTCATCCGCAACCAGAAGAAGGACTACGGCACCGCGAAGCAGCTCGAGGGCAAGCTCGACGCAAGCGACCGCGTGGTGATCGTGGAGGATGTCGCCACGACCGGCGGCCAGGCGCTCGAGGCCGCGAAGGTGATCCAGGCGCAGGGCGCCACGGTCACCCACATCATCGCGACGATCGACCGCCAGGAGGGCGCGCGGCAGAACGTGGAGTCGGCGGGCATCGCCTTCGACGCGCTCTTCACGGTGGCCGACCTCGGCATCACAGCGTGAGCGGCAGTCACGCCGGCCGCCCATCCGCCTGCTACGGCGTGAGCCCTGCGCGTGCGCGCAGGTGGTCGAGCACGTTCATGAAGTTGATGTACGCGTCGTACGGCGAGTCGTAGGGCGAGAAGTACTTGTGCACGTCGCCGTCGGCCCAGTACTTGGTGCACATGTAGTAGAGGTGGTCGCTCGTGGTGAGCTTGCGCCAGTCCTCGAGGATCCACGGGTCGCCCTCGGTGTGCCGCCTCTTCACGGCGCCCTCGAGCTTGTAGAGCTCCGCGACGGCGTTGTCCTGCAGCGGGTTCCCGAGCCACGCGCTGAGGTCGCGCTCGGTGTCGGCCCATGAGATCGGCGTCTCCGAGTCGTACTCGCCCACGGGCTTGTAGATGTCAGCCACCTGCGAGGGCGTGAGGAAGCTGTTGTGCCCGGGGTTCACGTCGAAGATCTTCTCCGGCAGCGCATCGAGGAACTGGAAGATGCCGGTCTCGGACCACTGGTGCTCGCCGAGCGTCTCGTAGTCCATGAAGAGGTTGCAGACGTAGCCGTCGCCGTTGATCTGGTCGACCCAGTGCGCGAACTTCTCGGAAGTGAGCGGCCACTCGGGCCATCCGCGGTTGCCGAACCGGAACGCGATGTCGTCGGACATGCGGTGGTTCTTCAGCAGCAGCTTCACCGGCGTCGCGCCGGCCGGGATCGCGCGCGCCGGCGGTGCGTAGAGGTAGTTGGGGCTCCGCGCGCCGAGCAGCCTGTCGACGCCCTCGCAGATCACCGCCTTGTGGCGGCCCTTCCACGACATGTGCCCCGCAAGCTCGTTGAGGTAGATGAGCTCGGTGTTCCGGAACACGGCCGGCGTGACGCCGAAGATCCGCCGGATCGCCTCCTCCTGCATCGCGACCTGCGCATCGAACTCGTCCCGCGAGAAGAGGAACGAGAGCGAGTGGTGGCTCGTCTCGGCCAGGAACTCGCACGCGCCCGTCGCGCCAAGCTGCTGGAACGTCTCGATGACGTCGGGCGCCCAGTCCTCGAGCTGCTGCAGCACCGTGCCGCTCAGGCTGTACGAGACTCGGAACCTTCCCTCGTGGCGGCGCACAAGGTCAAGGATCATGCGCGTTGCGGGTCGGTAGCACTTGTCGGCCACCTTGCGCAGGATCGAAACGTTGGCGTCGTTGTCGAAGTAGAAGGGATCCGCGTCAAAGACCGAGTACCGCCTCAGCCGGTAGGGCTGATGCACCTGGAAGTAGAAGCACACGGCGGTCATGGCGCGAATCTACGCGTGGCGGCGGGGTAGCGGCTGATACCCTTCGCGGATGGCCTCATCCTGGCGCTTATGGCGATCGGCATCAAGCCTGGCGACGAGATCCTGTGCCCCTCGTACACGTTCTTCGCCACCGGCAGCGCGCCTTGCCGGCTTGGCGCGAAGCCCGTGTGGGTTGACATCGATCCGGTCACCTACAACATGTGCCCGCGCGCGGCGGCGGAGGTGGCGCAGCGCTGCACGCGGCTCAAGGCGATCATGCCGGTGCACCTCTTCGGCCAGGCAGCCGATGTCGACGCGTTCGCGGCGCTCGGCGCGCGGCTCGGTGTGCCGGTGATCGAGGACGGTGCGCAGGCGATCGGCGCGCGTGACGCCACCGGCGCGATGGTCGGCGCGCGCTGCGCGATGGCCACATGGAGCTTCTTCCCCTCGAAGCACCTCGGCTGCTTCGGCGACGGCGGCATGATCACCACGAACTGCCCGCATGTGGCGGAGCAGCTCAAGGTGCTGCGCGTGCACGGCAGCAAGGTGAAGTACTACCACCGCACGATCGGCATGAACGGGCGCCTCGATGCGCTGCAGGCCGCCGTGCTGCGCGTGAAGCTCCCGCACCTCGAGTCGTGGCACGCTGGCCGCCTCGCCAACGCTGACTTCTACGACGCCGCGTTCAAGGCCGCTGGCGCCGCGGACACCCGCACGCCGCTTGCTGCGGGCGGCACGCCGATGCGGTACCCCGCGCGTCCGCCCGCGCCCGCGCGCCACATCTACAACCAGTACGTGATCCGGGTACCGGAGGGGCAGCGCGATGACCTGCGCGCGCATCTGGCAGAGCAGAAGATCGGCACCGAGATCTACTACCCGCTGCCGCTGCACCTGCAGGAGTGCTTCGAGTTCCTCGGCACGGCCGTGAAGGGGCTGATGCCGCACACCGAGGCCGCCGCGAAGGAGACCCTCGCGCTACCCATCTTCCCCGAGCTCACGGCCGAGCAGCGCGCGCATGTCGCGCAGCAGGTGGTGGCGTTCGTGGGCAAGTCGGCGCGGACGCTCGCTGGCACGCGCTGAGCGCTCTCACTGCGCGCCGAAGCCGAGCACGCTGTAGCCCTCGGGCAAGTCCTGCTGGATGTACTCGACCGCGGGCGTGCTGATGTAGCCGAAGCCCGATGCCTGCGTGTTCCACCGGTTCAGCAGCACGATGATGTAGCCGTCGCGGGCGACCATGGGATCGGCGGTGCCGTTGTTGTCCCAGTCGGTGATTGCCACGAGCCGCCATCCGCGCTTCTGCGAATCCCAGCGGACGGTGCTCGATGATGTGCCGTCGGAGCGCATGATCACGAAGCGCCACTCGCGTCCACTGTCGCCTTCTGTCCACATCATGTCGGGGGTGCCGTCCGCGTTCACGTCGGCCACTCCGGTGAGCACCCATCCCTCGCCGGGAGTGGGC
>CAYPOZ010000088.1:0-3402 GCA_964412415.1 uncultured Isosphaeraceae bacterium
GAGACGATCCGGATGCGCACGATGTCCGGCAGCTCGCCTACGCTCCGCGCATGATCCTCCCGCTCGTCTCGGCCCTCACAGCCTCGCTCGCCCTCGCCGCCGCAGCCAGCGACGGTCCCAGCTATCCCGCCACTCGCGCGGAACCTGTGCAGCAGAGCTTCCACGGCGACCAGGTCACCGACGAGTACCGGTGGCTTGAGGCGCTCGAGAGCGCGTCGCCCGAGGTCGCCGCCTGGACCACCGCGCAGAACGACAGGACTCGTGCAGTGCTCGATGGCCTGAAGTGCCGCAGCGCGCTTGAGAAGGCGCTTGAGCCGCTGATGACGATCGGCTCGATCGGCACCCCTCAGCGCGCCGGCCCGTTCGCGTTCTGGACAGAGCGCGAAGGCACGCAGAACCAGCCGGTGCTGTACGTGGCCGCAGATCCCACGGCAGCGGAGAGCTCCATCGCTGCAGCGCCCGGCTCCGATGCGGCCGCACCTGCAGGACCTGACCGGAAGTCGCGCCGCGTGCTCCTTGACGTCAACGCGCTCGACGCCAAGGGCCTCACGAGCCTCGACTGGTACAGGCCAAGCGACGACGGTTCGCTCGTCGCCTTTGCGACCAGCGTCGCGGGCAGCGAGATGAGCGAGCTGCATGTGCTCGAGACCGCCACCGGCACATGGCTCGCGGACATGATTCCAGGCAAGGTGTCGCTCTCCGGATGGGCTCCCTCAGGCCGTGCGTTCCTCTACAGCGTGCTCGCGGACCCCAAGAACCCCTACTCGCGCGAGATCCGCTGGCACGAGCTCGGCCGCGACCCGCGCGCCGATCCGGTGCTCTACCGCCAGCGCGAGCCAAGCCGGGTGCCAGGCGGAGGCATGTCGCTCGACGGACGCTGGATCGTCATCACGGAGAGCCGCGGATGGCAGGCAAGCGACATGTGGATCGCCGACATGTACGCATGGATGCGCGCCGGACAGAAGTCCGACGGGCTCGCGCTGGTGCCCGTCGCCACGGGCCTCGACGCGCGCTTCAGCCCAGCGGCGATCGTGGGCGACACCGCGTACGTGCTCACGACACTCGACGCCCCTAACGGGCGCCTCATCGCGGTCGACTGCAACAGCCCCGCGCGCGCGCAGTGGCGCGAGGTCATCTCGACGCGCACCGATGCGGTGCTCGGTGGGGTGTCGTACGCGGCGGGGATCCTTGTCGCGGACTACGAGAAGGACGCCACCAGCCGCATCGAGAGGTTCTCCGTGGATGGCACCTCGCTCGGCGAGATCGCGCTCCCCGGCATCGGGAGCGCCGGATTCTCCGCGGAGCAGGACCGCACGGATGGGTTCATCAGCTACACGAGCTTCAACGAGCCGCGCAGCGTCTACACCGTCGACTTCCGCTCAGGCAAGAGCGCGCTGTGGGCGCGGCCCGACGTGCCTGTCGACCCCTCGAGCGTGACCGTGACGCAGGTCTTCGTCGAGAGCACGGGAGGCGCGAAGGTCCCGATGTTCCTCGTGCACAAGAAGGGACTCACTCCCACCGGCGATGCGCCCACGCTGCTCTACGGCTACGGCGGCTTCAACGTGTCGCTGACGCCCGAGTTCTCCGCGGTGAACTGGCCGTGGTACCAGGCGGGCGGCGTCTACGCGCTCGCGTGCCTGCGCGGCGGCGGCGAGTACGGCGAGTCGTGGCACCGCGACGGGATGCTCGACCGCAAGCAGAACGTCTTCGACGACCTCTACGCGTGCGCGAAGTGGCTCATCGACAACCGCTGGACCAGCGCGTCGAGGCTCGCCGTGAAGGGCGGCAGCAATGGAGGGCTGCTCACCGGCGTCGCGGCGACGCAGCGGCCGGACCTCTTCTGCGCGGCCATCAGCGGCGTGCCGCTCCTGGACATGCTCCGGTACCACGAGTTCCTGATGGCGAAGTTCTGGGTGCCCGAGTACGGGTCAAGCGACGATGCCGCGCAGTACCGGTGGCTCCGCGCCTACAGCCCCTACCACAACGTCACCAAGGGCACGAAGTACCCGGCCATGATGATCACCGCGGGCGAGAACGACTCGCGCGTGCATCCCCTGCACGCACGCAAGATGGCCGCGCGCATGCAGGCGCTGGCCGCCAACGACCCGGCGAGCGACCCGATCCTGCTGTGGGTCGACCGCGACTCTGGCCATGGCCAGGGCAAGCCGCTGGCGCTGCGCATCCGCGACGAGGCGGACCAGTGGGCATTCCTGATGTGGCAGACGGGCCTCTGCAACTGAGCGCTGCCGCAGCAGCGTGTCAGGCGACAATCTCGAGCTTCGCGTGCTCGAGGATGAGCGTGCGCACGCCCGCATGCCGGAACGAGATGCGCGCGCGTGTGGCGCTCCCGTATCGCTCGACCGCCTGCACCGTGCCGATGCCGAACTGCGCGTGACGGACCACGGTGCCTGCCGCGATGCCGGACGCGGATGCGCGAGGCGGCAATCCCTGCGCGGGCACCGCGCGAAGCTCGCGCCGCGGGCGCGGCGAGCCGTCGGCGAAGAAGGCGTCCTCGTCGGCCTCCACGTGCGTGTCGTCTGGCGGGATCTCGTCGACCGCATCCTCAGGCGCGGGCGCGGCACGCTTCCATCCCCACCCCTCGCTCCCCTCGCCTGACTCGCGCGCCGCGGAGCGCCATCCGCCGCCGGACGACCGTCCACCGCGCCATCCTCCCTCGCCGCGCACCGGGCCGAGCGATGCGCCGGGCGCAGCATCGTGCCGATCCACGCTCTCCTCCGGCAGCTCGCGCAGGAACCCGCTCTCGATCGTGCTCATGCGCACGCCACGCTGAGCGCGCGTCGCCGCACTCGTGATCAGCAGGTGCCGCTCGGCGCGCGTGATGCCCACAAAGAGCAGCCTGCGCTCCTCCTCGACTCCGTTGCCTGAACCCTCGCCGATGCTGCGCGCATGCGGCAGCAGACCCTCCTCGAGGCCTGCGATCGCCACGAAGGGGAACTCGAGGCCCTTTGCCGCATGCAGCGTCATCAGCGTGACGGCCCCGCGCAGGGGATCCACCGCATCAGCATCGGCCACAAGCGTCACGCGCTCGAGGAACCCGCGCAGCGCATCGCCAAGCGTCGCGGGAGGCGCATCGGGCTCGCCCTCGGCCACCTCGAAGTCCGCTGCGGCATTCGCCACCTCGCGCACGTTCGCGACGCGGTCCTGCGCATCCTGGTCGTCGCCGGCGATCTCCTGCGCGGCGCGCTCCATGCCTGACTCGTCGATCAGGCGCGCGACGAAGGGACCTAGGTTGCCCGCAGGCTTCGAGGCAAGCTCCTCGCGGTAGCGCCCGACCATCGCCGCAAAGGACGCGATCGCGTCCGCCGTGCGCGACGCCACGCCTGCCGCGCGCGCATCTGCGCACGCATCGAGCATCGTGACGCCGCGCCGCAGCGCCAGCGC
>CAYPOZ010000088.1:3412-8683 GCA_964412415.1 uncultured Isosphaeraceae bacterium
CGCTCGTAGAAGGCGGTGCCGCGCGCGATCACGTAGGGGATGCCGCGCCGCCGCAGCACATCCTCGATCGCGCGGCTGAGCGCATTCATGCGGTAGAGCACGGCCATCCCGCTCCACACGATGCCCGCATCGCCAGCGGCCTGCAGCGCATCGGCGATCACCTGCGCCTCGTGCGTCTCGTCGATGCACCGCACCACGCGCGGGCGGTTGCCCTCCTCGAGCCGAGTCGAGAGGTCCTTGTGGCGGCGCGCGGCGTTGCGTCGGATGAGCCTGTCGGCGACGTTGACGATGTGGGCCGTGGAGCGGAAGTTCTCGCCGAGCGGAATCACGGTGGCGCCGTCGAAGCGCTCCTCGAACTCGAGGATGTTGGTGATGTCCGCGCCGCGCCACCCGTAGATCGACTGGTCAGGGTCGCCCACCACGCAGATATTGCGGTGCGCGCTCGCGATCGACTGGGCGACCATGAACTGCGCGTGGTTGGTGTCCTGGTACTCGTCCACCAGGACGTGCTGGAACCGCTGCTGCACGTCGGCGCGCACCGCCGGGTCGTCGCGCAGCATGCGTGCCGCGCGCAGCAGCAGGTCGTCGAAGTCGAGCGCTGACTGCCGCCGCAGCGCAGCCTCGTAGGCGCGGTAGATGCGCGCGTCGGACCTGCCCTGGAAGTCGGCGGCCTCCTGCGCGAACTCGTCGGCGGCCAGCAGCCGGTTCTTCGCGGCGCTGATGCGCGAGGACAGCGTCGCCGCCGGGAACGACTTCCGGTCGAGCCCGAGCTCCTCGATCGCGCGCTTGAGCAGCGTGTGCGCGTCATCGGAGTCGATGATGCTGAAGGAGGCATCGAGCGGCGCACCCAGTCCCGCGGCCGCGCTCATCGGCCCGTAGCGGCGCAGCAGCCCCGCGCAGAAGGAGTGGAACGTGCCGACGACGAGCCCGCGCCGACCCGGCACGTCCTCGCCGACAAGCGCATCGACACGCTCGCGCATCGCGCCCGCGGCCTTGTTCGTGAACGTGAGCGCGAGTATCCGCCACGCCGGCACGCCTGATGCGATCAGGAACGCGATCCGCCGCGTGATCACCCTGGTCTTGCCGGATCCCGGCCCGGCCAGCACAAGCATGGGACCGCCTGGATGGGTCACTGCGCGGACCTGGGCTTCCGTGAGGTCTGCCACGAGGTCTGGGTGGGGCGCGTCCTGCGTCACGACGATGCCGAGTCTAGGGATCGCCGGCGGAACCCCCACGACAGCATCCGACAAGGCATGCACCCCTTTGCAAAACCTCTCCACATCGGTCCGACGAGCGCAAATACTGAAAATGTCGTGGGTTACGTGCACGTCCAGCGGAATCGTTCAAAAATCAATAGATTGTGGTCTCTACCTGCTTGCCACCACAATAGGTTGGGGTAGAGTCGGTGAATCGAGCTGGACGGTTGTGGGCCACTTGCTCGAGGCGTCGGTGCCGAATTCGCATGCGGCAGGCTCGGAGAAACGGCGGTAATGCCGCGCTCCTGTGTCAGTTGCGCGGATGCGGGCGCTTGACGTCGCAGGTCTCGGAACGGCGGCGCGGATCGGACCGCCCACCGACCCCGGTACCTGCGGGTGAACTAGGCAGTTTCGAGGAGTTCCCGACCACACGGGACCCCTCGGAGAGGAAGCGCTGGACGACATGGGAATCCTCTGCGACACCCAGATCCGGGAGCAGGTCAGCATCGAGCCCTTTGAGGAGTGCAGCAAGAGGCACGGCACGATCTCCTACGGCGTCTCGAGCTACGGCTACGACGTGCGAGTTGGCACCCGCTTCAAGATCTTCACGAACGCCACATCGGGCGGTGTCGCGATCGTCGACCCCAAGCGCTTCACCAACGACCTCTTCATCACGATCGACACCGCGGAAACCGGTCGCGACCACGTGATCATCCCGCCGAACTCCTTCGCCCTTGCAGAGACTGTCGAGGTCTTCGACGTGCCGCGCGACACGCTTGCCATCTGCGTCGGCAAGTCGACGTACGCGCGTTGCGGCATCATCGTGAACGTCACGCCGCTCGAGCCCGAATGGCGCGGCAAGGTCACGATCGAGATCTCGAACACGACTCCCCTTCCCGCAAAGATCTACGCCAACGAGGGCATCGCCCAGATGCTCTTCATCCGGGCCGACCGGGTCTGCGCACGCAGCTACGCGGACAAGGGCGGCAAGTACCAGGACCAGGACGGTCTCACCCTGCCGAAGGTGGATGGTCTCGCGGCGGAGTGACCCTCCGCGCGCACGCCCCCCTCCGTCATTCGCCTCAGTTCAGAACAGTCACGGACACGACGCAATCCCAACGCTCCAGGACGACACGCCATGAAGATCAACCGACGTTTCACCAGCCCCAACACCGACGTCTACTCGACCATCGACTGGTCGACGCGAAGCAGCAAGATCACCAACGCCGACGGGTCGGTCGTCTTCGCGATGGATGACGCCGAGGTGCCGCGCGAGTGGAGCCAGCTGGCGACGGACATCGTCGTGAGCAAGTACTTCCGCAAGGCCGGCGTGCCGCAGCATGACGCCAGCGGCAACGTCGTGCGCAACGCCGACGGCAAGGCTGTGCTCGGGCCGGAGCGCTCGGTGCGCCAGGTGGTGCACCGCCTCGCCGGATGCTGGCGCCACTGGGGCGAGACGCACGGCTACTTCGATTCCACCGAGGATGCGCAGGCGTTCTACGACGAGCTGGCGCACATGCTGCTGCGTCAGGTGGCCGCGCCGAACAGCCCTCAGTGGTTCAACACCGGACTCAACTGGGCCTACGGCATCAACGGCCCCGCGCAGGGCCACTGGATCGCTGACCGCACCACGGGTGCAGTGTCACTCGCCACGGATTCCTACACGCACCCGCAGCCGCACGCGTGCTTCATCCAGTCGGTATCCGACGACCTCGTCAATGAGGGCGGCATCATGGACCTGTGGGTGCGCGAGGCGCGCCTGTTCAAGTACGGCTCCGGCACGGGCACGAACTTCTCCGGCCTGCGCGGCGAGAACGAGAAGCTCTCCGGCGGCGGCCGCAGCTCGGGCCTCATGAGCTTTCTCAAGATCGGCGACCGCGCGGCGGGAGCGATCAAGTCGGGCGGCACCACGCGCCGTGCCGCGAAGATGGTGTGCCTTGATGTCGACCACCCGGACGTCGAGGCATTCATCAACTGGAAGGTGCGCGAGGAGATCAAGGTGGCCGCGCTCGTGGAAGGCATGAAGCGCCTCACGGCCAGCCAGAAGGAGGTGGCCCAGGCGCTCGGCCTCACCCTCGACTACGACTTCAACGGCGAGTCCTACTACACCGTCAGCGGCCAGAACTCGAACAACTCCATCCGCCTCACCGACGACTTCATGGATGCGGTCGACGGCGACAGCGAGTGGACGCTTCGGCGCCGCACCGACGGCCGCCCGGCGAAGACGCTCAAGGCGCGCGAGCTCTGGCGTCAGGTCAACGAGGCCGCGTGGCACTGCGCCGATCCGGGCGTCCAGTACGACACCACGATCAACGCGTGGCACACCTGCCCCACCGCTGGACGCATCAACGCGAGCAACCCGTGCAGCGAGTACATGTTCCTCGACAACACGGCGTGCAACCTCGCGTCGATCAACCTGCTGAAGTTCTACGACCCCGACACGCGCGCCTTTGACATCGAGGGCTTCGAGCACGCCATCCACCTGTGGACGGTGGTGCTGGAGATCTCGGTGCTCATGGCCGCGTTCCCGTCGCGCGAGATCGCGGAGCTCTCGTGGCGCTACCGCACGCTCGGACTGGGCTACGCCAACCTCGGCGCGATGCTCATGCAGGCGGGCATCCCCTACGACAGCGACGAGGGCCGCGCGGTGTGCGGCGCGATCACGGCGCTGCTCACGGGCCGCTCCTATGCGGCGAGCGCGCTGCTTGCGGCCGAGCACGGCGCGTTCGCCGGCTTCGCCGACAACCGCGAGCACATGCTCCGCGTCATCCGCAACCACCGGCGCGCCGCGCACGGCGTCACGCGCGACTCCTCCGAGTGGGAGTCCCTGCGCATCCGCCCGGTGCCGATCGACCACGGCCTCTTCCGTGCGGGCCGCGTGCACCTGGCCAACTCCGGTGCGCTGCTCGATGCGGCGGTCGGCGCATGGGACCAGGCGCTCCTGCTTGGCGAGGAGTTCGGCTACCGCAACGCGCAGGTCACAGTCATCGCGCCCACCGGCACGATCGGCCTCCTGATGGACTGCGACACCACCGGCGTGGAGCCTGACTTCGCGCTCACGAAGTTCAAGAAGCTCGCAGGTGGCGGCTACTTCAAGATCGCCAACCAGTCGCTGCGGCCTGCGCTCAAGGCGCTCGGGCACTCGCCGCGCGAGGTCGACGACATCCTCACCCACGTGATGGGCCGCATGAGCCTTGACGTGGCGATCCCGCAGCGCGACGGCTCGGCAGGCGACGGCTCGCTCGGCACGCTGCGCGAGTTCCTCGTGTCCAAGGGCTATACGGGCGAGGAGCTGGTGGCCGTCGAGAACATGCTCCCGACGGTGTTTGAGGTCGCGTTCGCGTTTTCCGCATGGAGCATGCCCGAGAGCGTCCTCAAGTCGGCAGGCATCGATCCTGCGGCGGCTCGCGACGACCGCGCCTTCAACGGTCTTCGCGCGCTCGGCCTTACCCGCGCGCAGGTCGCCACGCTCAACCGCGTGACCTGCGGCACCCAGACCGTCGAGGGCGCGCCGTACCTCAAGGACGAGCACCTGCCCGTCTTCGACTGCGCGAACCGCTGCGGCCCCACCGGTATGCGGTTCATCCGTCCCGACGGCCACATCCACATGATGGCCGCAGCGCAGCCCTTCATCTCTGGCGCGATCTCCAAGACGATCAACCTGCCCAACGATGCAGGCGTCAGCGAGATCGGCCGCTGCTACCACCTCAGCTGGGAGCTCGGCCTCAAGGCCAACGCGCTCTACCGCGACGGGTGCAAGCTCAGCCAGCCGCTTTCGACCAAGTCGGATGCGGCCGACCACGCCGAGCCCGAGGACCAGGAGGGTCTCGAGGGGAAGGCTGCCGAAGCCGGTGCTGATCGTGTGGTGGTCGAGCGCGTCGTGGAGCGGGTGGTCGAGCGCGTGATCGAGCGCCCGATGCGCCGCAGGCTCTCCGACACCCGCGCGTCGATCACGCACAAGTTCAACGTCAGCGGCCACGAGGGCTACCTCATCGTCGGCCTCTATGACGACGGTTCGCCAGGCGAGCTCTTCATCACGATGGCGAAGGAGGGCTCGACGATCGGCGGACTGATG
>CAYPOZ010000088.1:8693-9992 GCA_964412415.1 uncultured Isosphaeraceae bacterium
TGAACCTCTCGGGCCTCATCGTCGGCGGCGGGGTCGGCACCGCGATCTCGGTGGCACTGCAGTACGGGGTGCCCCTCGAAAGCCTCGTGCGCAAGTTCGCGCACCAGCGCTTCGAGCCCATGGGGATGACGACCAACAACGACATTCCATTCGCCAAGAGCCTCGTGGACTACATCTTCCGCTGGTTCGGCATGCAGTTCATCACCGGCTACCGCGAGGCCAACGCGCCGGCGCGTGCCGCACTGCCCGCCACGGATGGCGCGGCGTCCGCATCACACACCGTCAAGGAGGACAGCGCATGGTCGAGCCGAGTCAGCAGCGGGCCCACAGCGGGCGGATCGTCGCGGATCGCATCCGACGCGAGTGGAACGACAGCGTCGGCGACGGAGGATGCCAATGGCGACCGCTCCTCGGGGAGGATCGGCGCGAGCCCCAGCTCGTGGATCGCCGACCGGATCACCTCCACCGCCTCGACCGTGACGACATCGATGTCGAAGCTCGAGATGCGGGAGGTGGTCGTGGAGCACGCGGCCGGTTCGGTGCTCGACCAGCAGAACGCGCAGCTCATGGGTGACGCGCCCGCATGCGACACGTGCGGATCGATCACCGTGCGCAACGGCACCTGCTACAGGTGCGTCAACTGCGGCAACAGCATGGGCTGCAGCTGACCTCAAGAACCTCGGGCCATGTCCCCGCGCCACGCGCGGGGACTGGCCCGACCTGACACGCGATGGGCGGAGCATTTTGCCTGAAAGGAGCACGACAGGTCGGCGAGTGAATGGATGCTCATCTGCCCGGTCGGATACCCATGGAATCGGTGTACTCCGACCCCTTGCACCAACGGACGGGGAGTCCCGGCCATGCAGGGGACCGATCCCACGGCGAATCCCGCCCATCGCGCTGCCCACAACCGGGGTCCAGGACGGACCCCGCTTCCTCCGCGCCCCCTCGTCAGGCACTGAAGCCTGGCGAGGGGGTTTTTCGTGTCGTCTCCCCCACCGCAATTGGCGCAAGCCCCTAAGGGATGCAGGACTAGCATCGGGCGATGCCCGGCGCGGTGCCCCAACCTGCAACCCCACCGGGACTCGACGCTGAGGCCGGCCGACGGACTGGCCCCTCAGGACCCGCCGAACCACCCGCCGTTGACGGCTACGAGATGGAATGCCTCCTCGGCACCGGAGGCTGTGGGACGGTCTGGCGCGCCCACGAATCCGGCGCCCTTCGGCGCACCGTGGCGATCAAGGTGCTTCGATCGGACATCAGCTCGTCACGGCTGCTTGCACGCTTTCATGCGGAGCG
>CAYPOZ010000089.1:0-6119 GCA_964412415.1 uncultured Isosphaeraceae bacterium
GCCGTGGCGCAGCGGACCGATCACCTGGAACTGGTCCTCGAGCAGCGGATTACCAAGCAGCTCCTTCACGGCCTTGGTGATCGAAGGGGAGACCGAGCGGCCGGCACTGTGGATCCGCCCCTGGTCATCGAGCATCTCGACCTTGGGCATCCACTGGCGATCGGTGCCTGTGAGGTTCGTGACGGTGTAGGTGAGGCACCAGTAGCCCTCGCCAGTGGCGCTGTCGACGTAGAGCTGCAGTGCGCGCGGCTTGAAGTCGAAGGCCCACATCGCGCCGCTGGCACCCGGCGAGCTGGCGGCCGTTCCCGCGCCCGCCGCAGGCGTGCCGTCCCCAGCGCTCCCCATCGCCGCAATGGCGGCAATCGATGCCACCGAGACCGCATGCATGAGCGAGGTGCGAAGGGTCGCGTGGGCGCGGCCGATACGGGTCTGGGCGGTCCTCATGGACATGGGTGGAGTGTAGCCAAGGGGTGATGTGCGCCCATACCTTGGAGCGCTATGGAAGGTGCCCAAGAGCCCACCCTGCAGGTCGTTGAGGCCTCGGGCGGTCGCCTCCACGAGGCGGCTGCCGCACTCACGGGCAGCCGGGACCGGGGCCGCAGCTACCTCGCTCACCTGGCCGCGCAGGGACTTCGCGTCGATGCGGCGCTCGCGCTCGCGGACAGGGACGGCAGGCTCCATGCCGCCGCGGCACTGACGCGCCATGCCGGGCGCACTGCGATGGCATCAGTGACTGCACCTCGCGCCGCATGGGAGGCGCAGCAGTGGGCACCGCTCGCGGCGGCGGCTGTGGCGCGCGCGGACTCGCTCGATGTCGATGTGCTTCAGGCGCTCGTCGATCCTGCGCACCGACATACCACTGCGCTCCTCGAGCTCGGCGGCCTCCGCACGATCGGAACGCTCGCCTACCTCGAGCGTCCCCTGTCGGCTCCTGTGTCGATGGGCGCAGGACCGAACACGCCTGGCCTCCGCATCGCAGCGTGGGATGGCTCCGACCGGGTCCTCATCGAGCGGCTGCTCGAGTCTTCCTACATCGACACCCGCGATTGCCCTGGCCTTGCGCAGATGCGCCGCACGTGCGACATCCTCGACGGCCACATGTCGACCGGAGAGCACGATCCCTCCATGTGGTGGATCATGCACGATGCGGAAGGCCCATGCGGCCTCGCGCTGCTGAGTCCGGTGCCGAGCGCCAACTGCATCGAGGTCGTGTACTTCGGGCTCTCGCCACGAGTGCGCGGGCGCGGAAGCTCTCGCGTGCTACTCGCGCATGCGCTCGATGCGCTTGTCGGCCGCCGCGAGCGGACGGTCGCGCTTGCGTGCGATGAGGGGAACGTTGCGGCGCTTCGGCTCTACAGGTCCTTCGGGTTTGCGCGCCGGCTTTCGCGGATCGCGCTCGTGGCGCCGACAAGGCTCGCCCCGCCTGTTCCGGCCGACAGACTTGTCCACAGCCGATGAACGCGCGGCCGCCGATGCGGTGCATGAAGATTTTTGCGCGATCCGCACCGTGCCGCGCGCGCTCGACTTAGGTGCGTTGCGCCGCTTCGGATGCTCCGAGCGGAGATTCCGCACGCGAAATCGGGGCTATCGTGCGTGAGGCGTCATGGATGAGGCGCCCCGGATCATGAAGTCGGCCGCAGGATGAGTGCGGTCGCAGCCCATGCCCCGGCCGGCGACGGAGCGAGATGTCCCTTCACCACTCGTCAGGGGAGCACGAGCGGCGATCGCCCACCGGGCCATCGCCAAGCTGTGCCCTCGCCCGGAGCAGTCCCAGCTGATGTCCCCAAGCGCAGACTCCCACTCCCAATCCACGCCGCACAGCCGCGGCACCGCCGGTCGCGAGCGCACACTCTCCGCTCGTGACCGGGGCGACACGGCGCGCGACTGGCCTCAGGCAGTGGCTGAGCGCCTTGAGAGCTCGATCGGCACCCACAAGTACGGTCTCTGGTTCGAGAGCCAGACCCGCTTCGCCGCGCGCGAGGGCGAGCTTGAGGTAGCTGCGAGCTCCAAGCTCGTCGCCGACTGGATCGGCCGCCACTACGGCTCCGCCCTGCACCAGGTGGCCGGCGAGGTTCTCGGCGACGGCGCGACAGTGACCGTGCGCCTCCGCCCCGATCTCTTCGACGCGGGCTCCGAACCGGCCGACGCAGCGCAGGATCGCACCGACCCGCGACCCGGAGAGTCCACCAGCGCACGGGCGCGCACCGACGATGGAGGGCGCCAGGGACGCGGCGGCGGCGGGCCGCACGCCCGTCCTGCCGCAACCCCGCGCGGTGGCGCGGCCACGCATCGGCGCCACTCGGATCGCGCGGGAGAGATCCCCGTCCGCCACTTTGAAGACACCGTCGTCGGCAGCTCCAACCGGGTGGCGTACGAGAGCGCGCGTGCCGTGGCTGAGGGCCGCGAGCAGTCGATGCGCATGCTCTTCCTTCACGGCCGTTGCGGCGTCGGCAAGACGCACCTGCTGCAGGCGATCGCGCACCGTCGCCTCGAGCTTGCGCCGAGCGCACGCATCCGCTACCTCACCGGCGAGCAGTTCACGAACGAGTACATCACGGCAGTGCGCGAGGGCGGCCTCGAGGGATTCCGGCGCCGCATCCGCCGGCAGCACCTGCTGGTGATCGACGACATCCACTTCCTCGCGAGCAAGAGCGCGACGCAGACGGAGTTCCAGCACACTGTCGACGAGATCGCGCTCGCCGGCGGCACCGTCGTGCTTGCGTCAGATGGCCATCCGCGACAGATCCAGAAGATCGGCGCTGGTCTCGTCAGCAGGTTCATGTCGGGGATGGTCGTGCGCATCGACGAGCCCGACCACGCCATGCGCGGAGAGCTCGCGCAGCGGTTCGCGGCAGCCCGGGGGCTTCGCCTTGGCGATGCGGCCGTATCGCTTCTCGCTGACCGCGTCACGGGCAGCGTGCGCGAGATCGAGGGCGCGGTGTCGGCCCTCGCGGCGCTTCGGATGGTGATGGGTCGCGGCAGCGCCGAGCCGATCAGCCCTGCGCACGTGACCGAGGCGCTCGGGGCTGGGCTTCCGACGCTGCGCGGCCGTCCTGCGCGCATCGGCGAGATCATCGACGCGTGCTGCATCGCCACCGGCGTCTCCCGCGAGGACCTCATGAGCGCGAGCCGCCACCGCCGGGTGGTGGCGACGCGGGGCCTCATCGCGCACCTTGCGCGGGAAATGACGACGATGTCGTTCCCCGAGATTGCGCTCGCGCTCGGCCGGCCCACGCACTCGACGGTGCATGCCGCCGCGGCCCGGTTCCGTGCTTCGATCGAGAGCGGCGCAACGGTCCCCTGCGCAGACGGCGACCGCCCCGCAGCCGATGTCGCCGACCAGGCCCGACGGGATGTCGGTCGGATGCCATCCTGACGCTCGTCTGACGCACGTCGCGGATACACTCGGCAGCATGCCCCCGTCACGAGCCCGACGCCACTCCGTACTCGGCGTCGCAAGGCTCACGGCAGCGTGCATCGCAGCGGCACTGTGCAGCGCACCGGGCAGTGCTGCACCCCAGTACGAGCGCACGGCGCCCTACGACGCGGCCGTCAGTCACATGCGCAAGGCGATCGAGCCCGCAGGATCGGGGCAGCACCACGCGCTGCTGATCTCGCTGCGGTCGCTTCGGGATCCGCAACTGCGCGGGCTCTTCGAGTCGCTCACGAGCTCGAGCGACTTCACATCGCGCGTGGACGGCATCCTGGGCCTTGCGGAGCTCTCGCCAGAGTCAAGCGTGGATCCCGTGCTGCTCAGCCGCTTCAGTTCGCGCGAAGACCGCTCCGCGGCCATCCGCAGCGCGATCGGGCTCAAGCTCGTGTCCGCCCAGGCGGCGATCGGTCTCCTGAAGATCGAGGACCTGACTGGGCTCGACCGCGCGGCGCTCGCGGGCGAGCTGTTCCGGCTCGGCACGCCCATCGACCCCGCACTGCTGAAGGATGCGCTGAACGATCCCTCCGATGAGGTGGCTGGGCTCGGTGCGATGCTGATGCTGCAGGCCGGGGACCGCAGCGCATGGTCGCGCTTCGTCGACAGGCTCATGGCCCGCGACGAGCTGGTGCGCAATGCCGTGGTGGGCGAGCTCGGCAAGGCCGCCCTCGCCTACCAGCTGAAGGCTGCGGTGCCGGCGCTGCTGGCGCTCGTGTCGCGCGATGGCTTCCGGGTACCCACGCGCATGGTCATCAACGGCGCGGCGCTCTCGCTCGACCGCGAGGCCGGGATCGCCGCGTGGCGCGAGATCATCGCGAGCGACCGCTCGCAGCCCACGCTCGTGCGCGCGGGACTCCAGATGCTTGCGCATGAGGGCACGGTGCCTGAGCCCGTCATCGTGATGCTGCGCAACGACGACGAGCTCGTGGAGGACATCATCTCCGCCATCATCGCGTGCTCAGGCACAGATGCCGATGCGGCTGCAGCGTCGCTCGAGAGGCTTGTGGCCTCCGGCAACCGTCAGGCCGTGGAGTGGGCCATGCGGCGCGCGTCCATGCTGCCCGCCGCTGCGGCATCGCGCGTACTGACGGGCGTGTTCCGCGCGGGAACGGGACCGGATGCCACACCCGCGCTTCGCGCCATGGCGCTCGATGCCGCAGGCCGGCTCGCGAAGGCGGACCCCTCCGCGGTCGTCACACTTCTGCGCGAGAATGCGGGGTCGGGCGGCGTGCAGGAGCTGCTGCTCCTTGGCATGGTCAGCGCCGTCTCGGACCAGCCGCTCAACGCGCAGGACCCTGCGCTCGTTGAGCAGGCCACAGCCGCTGCCGCGGTGGTGCAGGGCGCCTCGACCCGCCGCGCCGAGAGCCTCGTGCTGCTGCTGCTCGCGCGAACGGCCCAGGGCCCGCTCGACGCGGAGACGCTGCGCGCGCTCTACGGCTCAACGACCGTCGCCAATACCGGCGTCGCTGCCGGCGGCGGCGACCTTGACCCCACGCTCCAGGTGCAGGCCGCATGGCTCTTTGTCAGGCACTCGGGCCGCGGCGAACAGGCCCTCGCACAGCTCCGTCCCCAATGATCAAGTTCGACATACCGCTCTCACGTCCCGACCTCACCGATGACGACAGGGATGCCGTCATGGCAACCCTCGATGGCCAGCGGCTGACCAACGGCCCTGCGCTGATCGCGCTCGAGGCGGAGGCCGCTCGCGTGACGCGCCGCCCCTTCGCGGTCGGCGTCAGCAGCAGCGGTGTCGGCATGCAGATCGCGCTCGAGGCGCTCGAGGTCGGCCCCGGCGACGAGGTGGTGCTTCCGTCCTTCAGCTATGCCGCCAACGTGAACGCGGTGATCGCCACAGGCGCGACGCCGGTGTTCGCCGACAGCGATCCGCGCACCCTCAACATGTCCGTGGTGGATGCCGAGTGCCGCATCACGCCACGGACGCGCGCGCTCATCGGCGTGCCCGTGTTCGGCAACGCGGCCGGCCTCCCGGAGCTCATCGCGCTCTGCTCGCGCTTCGAGATCCCGATGGTCGAGAATGCGAGCGAGGCGGTCGGTTCCAGCATCGGGTCCGAGCTGGTGGGCAAGTTCGGGCGCATCAGCGTGCTCGGCTTCGGCCCCAACCGGCCGATCGCGGCCGGCGAGGGAGGCGCGATCGTGACGCACGACGACCGGCTCGCGGCAGCGTGCCGCGGGCTCAGGAACCAGGGGCGCATCGACCGCATGAGCTTCCCGGAGCAGTCGCTCGACCTCGGCATGCTCATGCGGTTTGCAGGACGAGGCCATGATGCGCGTCTCGCCGAGCCGCTCGCGGCGCTGGCCGCCAGCCAGATGCGGCGCATCGACCAGACGCGCGAGCGGCGCGAGCAGGTCGCGTCGTGGTACATGGAGCGCCTCGCGGGCCATCCGGAGCTGCTGCTCCCGAACATTCCCGCAAACGCATCGACCTGCTGGCCCCTCTTCTGGGTGCGGCTCTCCGACCGATTCGGAGCCGACGACCGCGACGAGATCGTGGCAGGACTGCACCGCCACGACATCGGCGCCGCAAACCACTATCCCTGCCTGCACCTCCTCCCTCACGTGCGCCGCGCCTATTCGACGGCGCTCGGCATGTGCCCGGTGTCGGAGAGCCTCTGCGACCGCACCATCACGCTGCCGATGTTCACCTCTATGCGCGAGTCGCAGGTCGACC
>CAYPOZ010000089.1:6129-8889 GCA_964412415.1 uncultured Isosphaeraceae bacterium
GCTTCTGGTCGACCGCATGCGCGTCACGCGCAGCTAGCCCAGCGGGCATACGGCACTGCGCCAGGGGCGCCGCGCCGCACGCACTGCGCCAAAAGCGAAAGCGGCGGGCACAAGACGCCCGCCGCATGGAAAGCCACCCATGGGATTCGAACCCACGACCTATGCTTTACGAAAGCATTGCTCTACCACTGAGCTAGGGTGGCGTGGAACTGCGCAACAAGACTAGCACACGCGCGGGTCACTCTGTGACGATGAGTTTGACCACGTCACGCACGGGGAGCCCCAGCGCGCCGTATGCGGTGCCCGCCGCATCGGCCTCGGGGCCGGTGGAGGACGTGATGACCTTGCGGAGCGCATCGACCTGCTGCGCCTCGAGCATGTTGCCGAATCGGCGGGCGCTTTCGGCCAGGCGAAGCAGGAGCTCCGCCTTCTCGTCGCCCTGAGCGCGGAGGGACGCATCCATCAGCGCGCGCTGCGACAGCTCGGTCGGCACGCGGGCCACCGCATCCGCGACCCTGACCCGGAGGTCGCCAGAGGTCGCGGCGAGCGCGCCAAGCAGCGGCGTCTCCGCGTTGCGGATGTCGAACACGGGGCTTCCGGAGTCGGCGATCATCTGCAGCGCATCAAGCGCGCGCAGCGTGTAGTCCTCGCCCTCCTCCTCGGACACCACCGAACCGCCCGCGCCGCCGGAAGCCGCGGATGCCGCACGCGCGAACGCCGCGTCAGGGCTGCCCGCTGACATCACGGCCACACGCGCATCCCCGTCAAAGTCGATCGAGAGTCCCGGAGCATCGGCGGGATCGGCCAGCACGACGACCGGCGCCGCGCCAGCCACTCGCGAGTTGCGCACCGCCGCGACCGTGTCACGCACGAAGCCGCGCGGCCCTTGCACGACGATCAGGTCCACTCCCTGCCCGCCCACAAGCTCGGTCGAGAGCGCGCTGAAGTCACGACCGCCGCGAAGCGGGCGGAACCCGATTCCGCCTAGGCGCGCATCGATCGTCCTCAGGTCCTCGTCGCTCTGAGCAATCGCGGCGCCTGTAGACCCGCCTGCCGCCACCATCGAGCCGAGGATCGGAACGACAGCCGCGTCGGAGCTGAATCCCTGCTGGGGCAGCGCATTCGCGATCACGAGAGCCGCATCGAAGCGCACCCGGCGGTCTGGATAGCTGAGCGCCTCGACGAGCGCATTGCGCCCGCCCTGGGCGATCAGGCCACGCGTGCTCGATGTGCGGGCGAGCGCGTCCATGGCCGCACGCGCGAGCGCCGTGTCCTGCGCGTCGAGCGCCATCGCGATCACATCCTGCAGGATCGACGGGCCTGCAGCGGTGGCGAAGAACTCCGCCGAGTAGGGCGCGAGACCGACCAACCTGCGGGCGCTCGCGGCGATGCCCTCGTCGGACGCGCCCTCGTCCATGCCGTTGTCCTCGGAACCCTCGTCGTCCATGGACATGGATTCGTCAGTGGCCTCGCCGTCCTCAAGAGCGTCGCCGTTGCCCGAGGTCAGGTCGGCGTCGCCATCCATGCCGGCGTCGCCGTCCATCTCCCCCTCGCCGTCCATTCCGCCGTCAATCTCGAGGCCCCCGAGATCCCCGGTGGCCTCCGTGATGGCGCGGCGCAGGTCACATGCGACGTACGTCGCGAGGGCGAGCCGGCTCGACGGATCCGCACGGAGCGCCTCGCGCGCGAGCAGCATGCCCATCAGGTCGGCGTAGATCGGCGTCGGCACGGTGATCGGCGTCAGGCCGGCATATGTCTCGTAGGCCCAGACGTTGTTGGTCGGATCGTTGGGGTACGGGATCAGCGTGGGAGTGCGCTCGAAGTAGCGGCGCGCGAGCGCAGCGAACTGGCTGGCCACGTCGCTCGACGTGCCGCCGAGGCGGCGGTACGCGCGCATTGCGGCATCGCGAACGTCGGCCGGCGCGGACGGGCTGTTGGCGAGGCGGATCAGGAACGGCTCGGCGGTTGGCCATCCGATCTCGGAGAGGATCTCGCAGACCTTGCGCTGGCCCGCCGCATCGAGCGCAGGAAGCGTGGTGCCCAGAGGCACCACCGCCAGACGCTTCATCTCCACAAGCATGGATCGGGCTGCCGACGCGACCTGCGGAGACTTCCCCTCAAGCACAGCGCGCAGCAGCGCGGGCACCGCATACTCGCCGGCCGCCATGAGCTGGCCGCGGGCCATCATCTGCTGGCGCATGGAGCCGCCAAGGCTGGTGATGGCCGCAGCGATGCGGGCCGGGTCGCGCGCCACGGCGCGCTGGCCCGCGATCCAGCGGATCTCGAGTCCGGCGAACTCCTCCGAGACGCCCTGCATGTTCCGGCCGCGCGGCAGCGAGCGCTCGAGCTTCTCCCGCATGCCGTGCTCGTCTACGAGCAGTGCGATCTGCGCATCGGTGATCCCGGTGTCGTAGAGCGCCTGGATGTTGCTCAGCGCAAGGTCAGGCTTGCCGATCAGCACGTAGTGCAGCGTGAGGTCGAGCAGCCGTGCTTGGGCCGCGCTCTCGTTGGGATCAAGCGGCTCGATGGCCGACTCCTGGGATCCGGCGTCGCCCGCATCGCCCTCGTCGGTCTCTCCATCCATCCCGCCGCTGTCATCGGCAGGCTCGTCCGCAGGCTCGTCCGCAGGCTCGTCCGCAGGCTCGTCCGCCTGGATGGCAGCCGTCGCATGGGCCGGGACGGCTGTCCACGGACCGGCGAGACCCAGTGTGACCAATAGGGCGGCGATCGGGGTGAGGGCGCTGTTCAGGCTCATCAACA
>CAYPOZ010000089.1:8966-9988 GCA_964412415.1 uncultured Isosphaeraceae bacterium
TGCAACCCATGGGAACCCTCACAGGTCGTGGGGCCATCTCACGGGAAGCGGATGAAGGTACCGGGGGCGGATGCCCTTCGCAACGAACCAACGTCCTTCCAAGAGGGTCCGCGCCGGACCGCCACCGGGATCCATGGGGGATGGTTCTTGGCTACATTCCTGCCGTGATGAACGACTCCCGCTCGTGCGGGAGTCCACCCCCTGCCAGCCGGTCGGCACCGGAGGCGCGGGGTGAGGGAAGGCGGTGAGAATCCGCCGCGGACGCGCCGCCGTAACGGGCGCGGTGACGCATGGAGGCGCACCCTCCTGCGTTTGCCGCAACCCGAGCTCACGGAGTGCCACTGCGCATCGCCTTGCGGTGCGCGGGAAGGCCGAGCTCGGGACCCGAAGCCGGAAGACCTGGCATCATGATGCGCCGCGCCCTCGCGAGATGGGGCCCACGGCGCCGGACCTCCCTGTCTTCAGGAGGAGGCTTCGCATGTGCCGTTCGTGGAACGTGATCGACGTGGCCCGTTGCGTGGCGTGTGCGCTCGCGCCATGCGGCATCGCATTCGCCGAAGGATTCGCGACCGCCGTGGTGCTGTACGAGCCGGGGTCCTCGCCCGCGAACGGATACACGAACCCTGCATCGGCGCTTGGCGAGCCCGCGCGCTTCACGAGCTCGCCATGGGACGGGGGTGCCGTGACGCCCTTCGCGCCCGCGTGGCTCCCGTCGCAGGTCGTGTCGATCGGCGCTGGCGGATCGCTGGTGCTTGAGCTCGATGCCCCTGCCGTCGATGACCCGCGCAATCCCTTCGGCATCGACCTCATCGTGTTCGGCAACTCGTTCTTCTCCGACATCGGGACGGGTGCAGGCGTGTGCGGCGCACTTGCGGCGGACGGCGGGATCATCGATGTCTCAGCCGATGGCGTGACATGGTGCACCGTGCCCGGCATCGCGGCGGATGGGCTCTTCCCCACGCTTGGCTACATCGACGCGGATCCCTACGACACGGTCCCTGGCGCAGTCGAGACCGATGCGC
>CAYPOZ010000090.1:0-6641 GCA_964412415.1 uncultured Isosphaeraceae bacterium
TTTCGCCCTTGCGCAGCAGCACCTCGACGGAGCCGCTGCTCTCGGCGAAGATGGCCCAGTCATTCACGCCCGTCGTGACCGCTTCGCCCGCAAGGTCCGCGAAGAACACCAAGGAACTGCCGACGATGGGCTGGGCGATCTGGGTTGGCGTGGCGGCAGGCTTGTACAACGTGTCCGCGAGACCCGGGACGGCATCGCCCTCGCGGGCGTACATGCGCAGCTGCCCCGGGGCAGTTCCGACACTCGTGAAGAGCGCCTTGTCGTTCGATGTGGTGACGCTGCCTCCGACGATGGTGCCGGGGAAGCTGACGTTCCCGTCGTTGAAGTTCAGCCCGAAGGAGTCGGGGTTCATCGTCGAGCCTTCCACTCCGGGTGCAGCGTCGCCCTTGCGGAACACCACGCTGGCGCCCGCGGGCGAGAACTTCACGATGGCGCCGTTGTTGGTGCTGCCCGAGACATCGCCGCCCGAAAGCGCGACCGAGAGGATGTACTCGCCGTCATTGCTGACGCGGGTGCCCGACGAGCCCGTCATGGCCGTCGTGATCTTCGATCCGCCGCCGCCTGGGAAAGCGTCACCCTCGCGAGCCACCAGCGACGCCACTCCCGCCGACGACACGAAGAACGACGCAGTGTCCGTGGCAGTGGTGACCCCGGGGCCGTTGATGGTGCCAGAGACCAGCACGCCGCCATCCGCGGAGATGTTGTTGCTCGAACCAAGACCGTTGGTGCCGGAGGCGGTGTTCCAGACGTAGCCGGGCAGCAGGCCTCCCGGAAGCGCTGAACCATCGCGACCGATGGTGATCCAGTTGTCCGGCGTGCCAAGGAGCACCATCCTCGAATTCGCCAGTGTGATCCCCTCGCCGCCGATCTGACCGCGGAAGCTCACGCGACCGAGGGAGTCGACTGTCGGGTTGTTGAGCGAGTTTGGGACCCAGACCGCGCCCGCGACTCCTGGGACGCTTGATGGAGATGATCCTCCAACGACCAGAAGGTTCTCCCACGCGCCATCGGCAAGCGCGATGGCCGGGAGGGCGAGCATGGCGGAAAGAGACAGAGCAGAAGCGACGTGAATTCGCATGGCGCACCTTTCTTTAGGGAATGCGTATCGTTCAGGAACATAGCCCCCTTTAGGGAAGAGGCAACTCAGCCGTAGAGGTTTATGCGCGAGACCTTTAAGTGGGGCTGTCGGCGCTCGAGACTTAACCGGTCCACGCGGCGAGCATTGCCGCCAGGTCGAAACCATCCACAGAGCCGCTTGCGTCGAGGTCACCGGTGCCAGATCCACCCCAATTCGCGAGCAATGCCGACAGATCGACGCCGTTCACAGCACCATCGCCGTTGATGTCTGCCGGGCTGTACTCGGGCTCGAACGTGATCGCGAATCCCGAGCCGCCGCTGGCGAGCCCGACGACCGTGCGGCCATCCTTCGAGATGGCAAGGGGAAGCGCAAGCGTGAGCCCGCTGGGAATGGCGATCCCTTCCTCGATGGCCAAGTCAGTCAGGTCGCGCATGCCGTCCTGCGCGGTCCAGATGAACCCGCGCCCGAATGTTGCCGGCGCTGGCCACGGTCGGTAGAAGCCAACGATCGTGCCGCCATCACCCGAGATGCTGGTCGACGATCCGCGCCATCCCGACACCGGCGCGGGCCCGATGTTCTGCACGCCGCCGGCCTGCGTCCAGCGCCATGCCTGGAATGCGTTGCTCGATGTGCCTCCACCAACCACCACGGACCCGTCGGCGGAGCACGCACCCGCTTCGCCCATCGGACTCGATCCCTGCGCGATCAGCGTCTGCACTCCGTTGTTCCACACACATCCCTGGCGAGCTCCCGACAGGGCATCCTGCCATCCGACGACCACTCGACCATCCGCGTTCGTGCCATTCGCGCGCGTGCTCCGACCGGTCACAGTGGAGCCGAGGCTCGTCACGCCATTCTGGGCAGTCCAGACAATCGCGTGCGCGGAACCGGCGTTGATCCAGCCCAGGCCTACGCCCACAAGTCCATTGCCGCTGAGGCCCCAGCCCGAGCTGGTGGAACTTCCGGAGGATGCGCCAAGCCCACCGCACAGGATCCACTGACCCTGCGAGCGGTCGTAGATGCCCATCTCATAGAGGTTGGTCGCCGGATTGAGCACCGAACCGGAGAAGCGCATTCCATCGTCGGACGCGGTACCCGACCCGCCGACGCCATCACCCGGGGGCGCCCCGCCGACCTGGATGTAACCCTCCGACGCTGTGTAGTGGAAGTAGCCGATGCCGTCGTAGCCAACCACGACGGAGCCGTCTGCGCTCACGCCGCTCGGCGTGACGCCCGGCGTGAACCCGATGTACGTGCCGCCTGCAAGCGATGCGGCCGAGATGCACGCGGCGAGGGCTGCTGCAACACAGTTGGTGGAGTGGCTCACGGAAGAGCAAGGTAGCCCGCATCGGTCGCCG
Source organism: uncultured Isosphaeraceae bacterium (assembly GCA_964412415.1). Taxonomy (GTDB): domain Bacteria; phylum Planctomycetota; class Phycisphaerae; order Phycisphaerales; family SM1A02; genus ZLKRG44. Next base: position 2,437 of record CAYPOZ010000090.1, read on the forward strand.
GACAAAGCCCGCGCAACCCAATCGCCTCATTTCAGGGACTTCGACCCGGCATCGCCCGGGAAACTCGACGGCATGAACACGTCGAGGAATCGTGCCCGTAGTCTCCACAGGCACCCGTGGGGTGACACAGATGCCCAAGTCCACCCGACAGTCCGCTCCCCTGTTTGTCGACCACTGCGCTGAGTCGATGCGCATGGTGCAGGCTGCGCTGCGAAATGCCTACCGATGCGCGGGACTCGACATCGAGAGGCCGCAGGAGGTGTCGCGGCAGATCGGCATCGACAAGAACCTTGCCTGGAAGATCGCGCGCATCGCTGGGGATGACGACCAGCTCTCTGCCGCAACGCTTGTCCCGGGACCTGAGGGCATCGGCATCCTGATGGAGGCGCTTGTGCGTGGAGGCGTGGGCAAGGATGAGCTCTCCGCGCTTCGCCGCGCACTCGACCTCTTCGAGGACATGGTGAAGCAGCACGCGGGCGATCGGCCCACGCTGCAGCTGCTGCTCGACGGCGCGACATCGCGCGCATCGCTCGAGCTCTCGCGCAAGACGGCGTTTCGCGGCCTGAGCGGCGTGTGGGGTGTGCAGGCGCGGGTGCGCATCATGACACAGATCCTGATGCCCTCGCATGCGAATCCGCACACGCTCGACACTGCGATCCTCGCGTCCCTCATCGACGTGCGGAGGCTGCGGCCGCTCACCGGCTGGCCGATCTTCCGCTTCCAGCGCTATCACGGGTCCGTCGAGTCGGAGAACCAGGTGACCACGGTGCAGGAGCGCCCGCTGGAACCGCTCGAGCCGCCAGCCTCCCCCGACGATCCTGCGCTGATCATGCGAAGCTGGTGCTCTCCGCCTGATGTGCGGGTGCAGAGCGTGAGCACGCCGATTGGCATCGTGCACGAGCTTACGGACGGACCGCTCGGCCTGACCGGCACGTCCACGTTCGTGTTCGGCCACCTCGAGCGCGGAGCGCTTCCGCGTTGTGCGGGCCCGGGCATGCACGAGCGCGGCGAGATGGGCGCCGTCGTGACGATGCCTATCGAGACGCTCCTCTTCGACGTGATCGCGCACCGCGACTTGCCTGAGGTGGCGTCCGCAAAGGTGCAGGTCTTCGGCAATCCCTTCGGAAACTCGCCGCTCGATGCGGCGGCGCGCAAGTCGATGCTGCTGCCGATCGGCGATCCGCTCCGCGAGATCACGGGCACGCCGACGAGGTTCGACACCGAGCTCGCGCACCAGTACCCGGAGCTGATCCACGCGGTGTTCAACCGCATCAGCGCGGATCCCGCAGACTTCCGCGTGTTCCGGCTCGAGATGCAGTACCCGCCGATGCCGTCGACGGTGATGGTGAGCTACGACCTTCCTGCGCAGCCGCGCTGATCGCCCGGCGCGATTGGGCGGCTCAGTGCCCGAGCGCCCGCAGCACGACGGTCGCGTATGCGCCGCGCGGCAAGTCGAAGGTGACTGTGCGGCGCAGGCGATCGCCCTTCGAGAGCTCGTCGCGCTCAGCCTTGCTGATGGCGAAGCGCTCCGCGCGCACGGCGAGCGGCCTCCACGCTGCGCCGAAGAATGGCCGGTCGAGGCCAGGAATGCGCAGATCGTCCGCGTTGACGCGCTCTGCGCGCAGGGACTCGCTGATCGCAGCGCGCACCTCTGCGGCGTGCGCCTCGCCTCCCATGCGCTCGACCGCTTCCGCATCTGACGCAGTCGGCATGCCAGGCGCGGCCATCGGCACCTGCACAGTCCGCCACGCATCGAGCGATGCGGGATCGGGGAAGCACATCGTGCCGAAGGTGCCCTTGCAGCGCATCGACTTGCCCTCGCCCGCGATTGACTCGGCGATCCTGCGCGCAGTCTCGTTCCAGATGCGGCTTTGGAAGGCCTCGATCGCCATCGTCTTCGTGAAGTCGGGGAGCGCTGCAAACGCCTCGGCCATCGATCCGCCCGATGCGAGCACCTCGAAGGGGCGCCTCTCCGCACAGCGCGGGAGCTCATCGGCCATGGCGGGCCAGCGGCTCCAGAGCTCCGCGGCCTTGCGCGTGAAGTCGCGCGTGCGTCCTGAGTCCTTGCGGGCTGGCGTCGCCACGAGCAGGCGGATCGCGTCCTCGAGGTCGCCGCGCACTGCGGCGGCGGCGGCGAATCCCTTGCCGTGGCGCGCGCTGCCGAAGCGCTGGTCGCCGAAGTAGTTCACGACCAGGATCGCGCGCTCGCCTGCGGGCGCGCCTTCCGTCGGCTCGATCGCGCGGTCCCGCAGCAGCGCGGCGCGGCGCTCGATCTGGCCCGCGTCCTCGCGGCCGAGGTCGCGCACCACAACCGCGAATCGGTTCGCGGCGATGATCGAAGCGGAGACGGGAGCAGCGACCCATCCGATGCGGGTGGCCGACCAACCTCGGCCGCTGCGCTGCGCCGTGCCGCCAGCGGCAAGAGCGGGATTCGTGCCCTCGGCTGGCGCGTGCACTGACACGTGCTGCGTCGTGTCCGCGTGCTTGTCCTTGAGTCCCGCATAGGAGATGGACGCGGCGCGCACCGAGAGCGATCGCGCGAAGAGCGAGATCGCGTCGGGCGTGGTGAGCGAGCGCTTCTGAAGCGTCCAGACCGAATGCTGCTGCGTGGCCGTGGGCTCGGGGGACATGGCCGCGAGCCACTCGGGCTGCGCAATCTCCTCAACGCGGAAGTCCGCGGGTTGTCGGCGCAGCGTCATGGGGCAAGGAGGCTACTCCGCGCCCCGGCGAGCCACACATTCTCGGTCATTGCATTTGGGCGGCAACCGGGCTACATTGCTCGGCTCTCTGGAGCGAACCCCATGAAGACCGACACCCACCCCACCTGGTACCCCGACTGCAAGGTGCACTTCCGCGGACAGGTCGTGATGACCGTTGGCGCGACCGTGCCTGAGATGCATGTCGAGGTGTGGTCCGGCTCGCACCCCTACTTCACCGGCCAGAAGACCTTCGTCGACACCGCCGGCCGCGTCGAGCGCTTCCAGCGCAAGTTCGCCGGCGACTATTTCGGCAAGGCGAAGCCGGGCAGCAAGAAGCCCGCCGCCAAGTAGGTCCGACAATTCCGAGTTCACGCGCCCGCGCCGGATCCCTCCGGCGCGGCGTTCGTTTTGGGTCTGGCGCAGCGCGCACGTTGAGCAGCCGCTCGGTCAGGCACCCCGCCACTCGCCTCCGTATCGTCCGGTCCGTTGAACGCACTCCCCGACAATCTCGTGCGTCGCCTCGACGAGCTCGATGCCGAGCTCGTCATGCTGGATGCTCAGCTGGCGGATCCAGCGACGCATGCCGATCACCGCAAGGTGCGTGCGGTCGCGGCGCGTCGCAAGGCGGTCGAGCCGACGGTGCGCCGGTGGCGGCGCTGGCGCGTAGCCGAGTCGGCGCTTGCGGATGCGCGCTCGATGGTCGCTGCGGCAGGGTCAGGGTCCGCCGACGAGCGCGAGCTCGCGGCCCTTGCGCGCGAGGAGTGCGCGACGCTCGAGTCCGAGCTCACGGGGCTCGCACCTGCGCTGCAGGCCGATCTGGTGACTGCCGAGGACCGCACGGTTGGATCAATGATCCTTGAGGTGCGTGCGGGCGTCGGCGGCGACGAGGCGTGCCTCTTCGCGGGCGACCTCGCGGAGATGTACCGCCGGTTCGCGAACCGCCGCGGATGGCGCATCGAGGCTGTCGAGATGAAGCCGGGCGACATGGGCGGCGTGTCGCACGTGGTGTTCGAGCTCGATGGCGATGGCGTGTGGAGCGCGCTCGGCTATGAGGGCGGCACGCATCAGGTCAAGCGTGTGCCGGCGACTGAGGCGCAGGGCCGTGTGCACACGTCGACCGCGACGGTCGCAGTGCTCCCTGAGCCGGAAGATGTGGTGTCTTCGGTCGACCCTGACGAGGTGCGCGAGATCCTGACCACTGCGCAGGGCCCCGGCGGGCAGAACGTCAACAAGGTGGCGACGGCGGTGCACCTGATCCACGAGCCCACCGGCATCGAGGTGCGCATGCAGGAGACGCGGAGCCAGCTCCAGAACCGCGACAAGGCGTGGAGGCTGCTGCGCGCGCGCGTGCACGAGCATCGCCGGCAGGAAGTGATCGCCCGGCGCACCGAGGCACGCAACGCGATGATCGGCTCGGGCGACCGAGCGGAGAAGATCCGCACCTACCGCTTCAAGGAGAACATCGCCGTCGATCACCGCATCGAGCAGTCGTTCAACCTGCAGCGG
>CAYPOZ010000090.1:6686-8205 GCA_964412415.1 uncultured Isosphaeraceae bacterium
TGTGATCCACGGGCCAGCCCGCGGGCTGCGTTCACATGCCGTGCGCGGCGCGCATCCACGCGTCGAGGTGGCGCGCGATGAACGCGTCCACTCCCGCTGCAGTGCCTGACGTGTGCGTGCCGCGGATGCAGACGCGAAGGTCATCGAGCTGCGGATCCATCCTGATCTCGTACTGCCCTTCGACGACCGCAGACTGCGGGAGCCCCAGCGTGAACTGTGCGACTGCAGCGTTCGTGTTCGACTCGCCGATCGCGATGCACGGGCGCTCGCAGAGCTCGGCGTCGCCGGAGAGCCAGAGGTCGGTGACCGTAAGCACCAGCGTCTCGTTGCCTGCCTCGGCACGGTTGGCGGCGATCCACTCGCGCATTGCCGTCGCGAGGCGCTGCGCGAGCGGACGGTGATCGATCTCTGCACGGGGGCTCGCGCCCACCGCGATGCATAGCGCCTGGTCGGTGTCGATGGGCGTGACGGGCGCGTTCATGGGTTTGCTCCTGTGGGCGGGGCTGGCGGCGGCGCCGCAGACGCCGACGCTGCGGCACCGGATTGCGCAGGCCGCACGGTGCCGAAGATCAGCACTTCCTGCGACTTGGTCGCCATCGAGAGGGTCGCCGGCACGATCAGCAGTCCCTCGTGGCCGGCGCGGGGCTTCACGATGATGGACGCACGCGTGCCGCCGTCGACCGCATCCACGCGCTCGACCTCAAGTGTCGCGTCGGGCGAGAGCGACTCCGCCGAGAGGATCGGCTCCTGGGGATCGAGGCTCGTGAACGCCACCATGCCATTCGCGCCCGGGTCGATGCGGCCCGCATTGGCGCGGTAGTCGGCCAGTCGCGACGAGAGCTTGGCGGAGACGGACTCGTGGCGCACCTTCAGGTCCACCAGCGGGGAGTCGGGATGATCGGTCTCGATGATCCAGAACGAGGGCAGCTCGCGCGTGCCGTCGCCGAGGTCATAGCTCAGGAGATACGTGCTGCGAGGCCCGTCGGTGGCAGGATTCCACCCGCCGACGACCGGCTCGGAACCGTGCGCCGAGATGATGCGGAACGGCCGCTTGTCGATGCTCTCGACGACAAGCCGCCCGCTGAGGTTCTTGCTGCCGACGCAGTTGAGGTACGCGGGAATCGCGCGCACCGCCTGCGATACCTCGCCCTTGACCTTGATCTCGATTGGCACTGGCGATCCATCAACCAGCACACGGATCGTTGACGTCCGCACACCGGGCACAGGCGCACCCTCAAGTGTGGTGTCGAAGGTCGCGGTACCGCCCGAGGGAATCTCCTTGCCCACGATGTCGGTTGTCGTGGTGCACTTGCAGCTCGGCGTCACGGAGAGGATCCTCACCGGCTCGGCCCCGGTGTTGCGGAGCGTGACCGTGCCTACCGCGTTCTGGCCGGGGCGCATGAAGCCAAGGTCCAGGTTCATGGGGGAGGCCACCACGGTGGATTGCGCGGTGGACCGTTCGGGGGCGGGTCGTTGAGGGAGGGTCCGGGTAGGGGGCGATTCGGTCCCTTGAGCCGGT
>CAYPOZ010000090.1:8215-9490 GCA_964412415.1 uncultured Isosphaeraceae bacterium
GGCATCTTGCGGCATCCGGGCGCCCCAAATGGGGGCGAGAACTGCGGCGGCAAGGCAAAGTCGGGTCAGCACACGCATTTTGGGCAGTCTAGGGGGTGCACTTCCGCACGAATTTTGACTCTTCGCGCTTGGCACCGGCGAGACCGGGGCTATGTTCAGTCCGCAGGGGCAACCCTGCCTCGGCACGAACCCGGATTGAGAGAGATGACTCCTCGACCCACGTGAGTGCCGCGATAACGAGCCCTTTTCCCTCCCTCCGCCCCCGGACCGCAAGGTCCGGGGGTTTTTCGTTGGTCTCCGAAGGGGCCGGGCAGCGCCAAACCGGATCCCTGCGCCCCAGACGTGCCCACCCGCACCGCCCCTGACCCCCCGCTATGCTCGGAAATTCCCCTTTTCAGGAGCGATCTCTCACATGAACTCGACCGATCTCCGTCCCGGCATGGCCATCAAGCTTGACGGCCGCATGTGGGTCATCACCCAGTACACCCACGTGACCCCGGGCAACCTCCGTGCCTTCGTCCAGATCAAGATCAAGGACATCGAGAAGGGCACCATCATCGAGAAGCGGCTTCGCTCGGGCGAGAGCGTGGAGCAAGTCGAGCTCGACCGCCGCCCGATGGAGTACCTGTACGCGGACGGCAAGAAGTTCGTGTTCATGGACGAGCAGAGCTACGAGCAGTCGGAGTTCGATGAGTCGGTCGTCGGCGAGATGCCGCTCTACGTGCTCCCGAACACCAAGCTGGTCGTGCTCTGGTGCGACGGCAAGCCGGTGTCCGTCGAGATGCCCAATGTCGTCGAGCTGGTCGTCACCGATACGCCGCCGGGCATCAAGGGCGCAACTGCGACCAACCAGCTCAAGGAAGCGACGCTCGAGACCGGCCTCAAGACGCGCGTGCCGCCCTTCATCACCAACGGCGAGAAGGTTCGCATCAACACCGTCGACGGCAGCTACAACTCGCGCGCCTGAACCGGCGCGCCCGTGTCGGGGTCACGCGCGCTGGCCGACGTCCACGCGCGCCAGAGCCGCGCGAACTCCTCATCGACACCGTCGAACCCGAAGCTGAACGTGCCCTCCGGGCCGGCGATGTAGACGCGCACCTCGCTCCACTGGATGGGCCCAGGGTTGCTGGTGGCCAGCACAACCATGCTGCTCGATGCCATGACACTGCTGGCATTCACCAGCTGATTTGCCCAAGCCCCAAGTCAAAGGCGCTGCCATGCAGCGCCTTTTTTGTGTCCGAAATGCCTTAAAGCTCAGGCCATCAGCTTTTTCAT
>CAYPOZ010000090.1:9500-9826 GCA_964412415.1 uncultured Isosphaeraceae bacterium
ACCCGCGCGGTCGGCGCGCCAGCGCGAGATCTTCGACCCGAAGAGGGCATTCGTCAGGAAGAAGAGTCCGAATCCGGCCATTGGCAGCATCCCGAACGCGAAGACCCATCCGTTGGCGGACAGGGTCGGCAGCTGCATCGCCGCCACTGCGAGCATCAGTGCGCCGGACACTCCCGCGAGGATGCGACGCGAACGGTTGCCCCGGCCAAGCGTCTGCACCACGGGCTCCGGTTCGAGAAGCCCAGGCACCGGCACGATCGCGCTGATGTCGGGGACAAGCCTCCGAGGCACGAAGGTCATGGGAGCCGGCAATGTGCCCGCCGGCC
>CAYPOZ010000091.1:0-1044 GCA_964412415.1 uncultured Isosphaeraceae bacterium
GCCGCGAAGGTCAAGGGGGCCGCCGATGCGTCCGTGCAGGGTGTTCGCTGTCATGACGCTGGTCAGGCTTGATGTCAGGTAGGCCACAGCCGCCACCCCAAACACCAGCCACACCGCAGCCAGCATCCTCCCGATCCACGCTGGCGCGACATTGCCCTTGTAGGACGTCTTGCCAGTCAGGGTGAGCGAGATGACGTGGTAGAAGGACTCGGCAAATCCCTCGTGAAAGTGCCGCGTGAACCCCTGGTCGACCCGCCGCAGCACGGCACTGAGTAGGAGCGACGCGGCCACCGTGATCAGCGCGCCCCATGCCACGACCTTCACGTGGCCATTCTCGACAAGCCCCTCCCAGAGCTGGGTGATCGTGTGCGAGTGGTCGCTTGGCACCATCACCTTCAGTCCGCCGTCGAGGATCGGTTGCGTGAACGCAACACGAGAGAGGCGTGCGCTCGTCACCAGCGTGTTCCCGACGCCGATGTCTGCCTTGCCGCTCGCCACCGCATCGAGCAGCTCCTCAAGGGACTCGCATGCTTGGAAGTCCAGCACAAGGTGTGCCGGAACCGCGACCGCCTGCAGGGTCACTGCCGCAAAGCCGTCCCATCGTCCTGATGGATCGAGGATCGAGAAGGGCGCATCCGGGAAGACCGCGACGCGCACCGTGCGGGGCGCGAGCTCCGCCGTCGGGGGCGTGCGGGCATGGACTGCAGTGCCCGCAAGGCACAGGGATGCGAGCGCGATGGCACATGCACGCCGCCAGAGCATGCGGCGATGGTAGGGGGGCGCGCTGTGCCGCGGTGCCGCACGACCGGTGGCGCGGTGGTGTTAGTGCCCCGCCAACAGCCTGCGCTCGGATCAGCCCCAGAAGCCGAGGAGCACCGAGAGATCGAAGCCGTTGACGGTGCCGTCACCGTTGATGTCGGCATTCGCGTCGCTCGTGCCCCACGCGGAAAGCAGGATGGCAAGATCGATGCCGTTCACCGATCCGTCGCCGTTGAGGTCTCCCGGGGTGGTCGCATCGTCAGGGCATCCCTCGTGCAGCGCGAC
>CAYPOZ010000091.1:1281-8460 GCA_964412415.1 uncultured Isosphaeraceae bacterium
GCCTGTGCCGTCGTTGAAGACCGCGAGCTTCCAGACGATGCCGTTTGCGAAGCCGTTGCCGACGGCCGACCAGGCCTTGCCGTCCCACCTGGCGACTCGGTTCGCAGGCACTCCACCGGCGGTCGTGAAGGTCTGGCCGCCCGCATAGAGGGCGGGACCTGTGCCGTCGTCGAAGGTAACCATGGTGTTGACGGATGGCGTCGAGCCTGAGCCGAGCATGCCAGTGCCGACCGCCGACCAGGCGGTGCCGTTCCACCGCGCGATACGGTTCGCCGGAACGCCATCGACGGAGGTGAATCGTCCGCCGATGTAGATCGCGGGACCGCTGCCGTCATCGTGCACATGGCTCGAGAACACGATCAGGGGGACGTTGCCCGCAATCGGCGCCGTGCCAACCGGATGGAAGCTCGTGCCGTCGAAGCGCGCGAAGAAGTTCGCGCCCGAACCGCCGATGTTGGTGAAGTTGCCCGAGATGTAGAGGTTGTTGCCCTGCGCGGAGTTCCACGCGGTGAGTCCCCACAGCTGGTTGAGGCCGCCCTCGAGCTGCGCGCCGACTGAGTTCCACGCCGTGCCGTCCCAGCGTGCAAGCTTCGCGGTGCCGGCCACATCGCCCGCAAGGTCGAAGTACCCGGCGGCAAACAGGCCGCCCTGGAAGCTCGCAAGCGAGTAGCACTCCGCGCTGCTGAAGCCGGTGCCGAGCGGGATGTAGTCGATGCCCGTGTCGCTGATCACTGCCTTCACGATGCGCGGAGCCGCGACGCCGCCAATCGTCGTGAAGCTGCCGCCGATGTAGACGCTTGGGCCGTTGCCGTCATCGTGCAGAGCCAGACCTGCGGCAACGCCCGAGTCGGGACCCGTTCCTCCGACAAACGACACCCATCCGGGCACGCAATCGTCTCCCGCGGACGAGGAAAGGCAGGCGGAGTAGGCACCGATAGCGGCTGCCAGCGCCGCAAGGCGCACGGGAAAGGTCGTCGTGTTCATCGTCATGTTCCAGTCTGTAGGGGGTCTCATCCAGCCGCACGAACCCCGGAAGCGCACACCAGTCGAAGATTGCGACTCTACACCCGGTCGCGCCTGGCGCATCGCGCAAAACTGACGATCGACCGAGTTTCGACGAGTGTCAGGAACTGGCGCTAGATTTGAGGGTTGCCGGAGTAGCCCCGCACAACACGAAACCATGATCAAGCCCCAGAAGCAGATGACCGGCATGCTCGGTCGCCCCGTCGCAGAGAACCCGATCGACCGGATGTTCGATGCGGTGTACGCCCACTACGGCCTCAACTGGCAGTTCTGGAAGAACGACATCGCCAGCGAGTTGGACCTTGCCCTCGCGGTGGCGGCGCTCAGGCCGCTGGGCTACCGCGGCATGTGCGTGACCGTGCCGTGGAAGGTGGCGGTGATCCCGCTGCTCGATGAGGTCGATGACGACGTGCGCGCAATCGGCGCCGCCAACTACATGACGATCCGCGATGGGCGCCTCACCGGCCACAACAATGACGGCAAGGGACTCGTGAAGGCGATCCGCAAGGTTGCGCCGATCGAGGGTCAGCGCGTGGTGATGCTCGGCGCCGGAGGCGCAGGCCGTGCGATGGCGGTGGAGATTGCGTGGGCGGGCGCTGCGCACCTCACGCTGGTCACGCGCCGCGAGGAGCAGGGGCGCGAGGTTGCGGAGCGCGTGCGGAACGCATCGGGCGTGCCATGCGAGTGGCAGCAGTGGAGCGCGCCAGTGCGGTTGCCCAAGGGCACGACGATGCTGATGAACGCGACGCACCTTGGGTGTGCGCCCGCGCTCGAGCCAGTGCCCGTGGACTGGGACACCGTCGATGCCGGCTGTGTTGCGGTCGATGTGATCACGAACCCGCGCATCACGCCGTTCCTCGAGACGGCGCGCGCGCGCGGATGCCCGGTCGTCGACGGTGTGGAGATGCTGGTGCAGCTGGCGATGCAGATCTTCGAGGAGTGGACTGGCGTCCGGCCCGAGGAGCAAGTGTTCCAGCGCGCGGTAGCGAACGCGCTCAGCTAGCTCGCTATCCTGCTCTTGCGCGACGCGCACAACATGCCCATCCACGGAAGATCTCCACTGTCGCCATCCGTGAGCGCCATTCAGATGGCCGTGGCCAAGTTGCACGCGGTGACCGTCACGCAGGCAGATCTCCACTACGTCGGTTCGATCACGATCGATGAGGACCTCATCGACGCAGCGGGCATGTTTCCGCTCCAGATGGTGCAGATCACGAACCAGTCGACGGGCGCGTTCTGGCAGACCTATGTCATCGCAGGCGAGCGAGGGAGCGGGATCATTGGACTCAACGGCGCGCCAGCGCGGCATTTCCTGCCCGGTGACAAGGCCTACATCGTCGCCCAAGCGCAGGTCGAGCCGTCGCGAGTTCACGGGCACGTCCTGAATGTGGTGTTCGTCGACGCATGCAACAAGGTCGTGAGGGTCGAGCATCAGGGCGTGACGGCAACGGCGACAGGACGATCGGCCACACGTGCGGATGGCGGTCCCTGAGCATGCATGATGCCGACGCATCGCGCGGATCGGCTGCGGGAGTTGCAGCAGCTGCTCCACGCACGACCAGCATGCTTGACTGGTCGAACGCGAGGCTTGTCGCGAGCATGGAGGCCGAGGCGTATGGCGCCTTCGATGGCGGCCAAGGAAGCGAGCTCCTGCGCGGGATCTGGCACTGGGACGACGATGCCAGGCGAGTCCGGACGCGTGTGCCTGCCGAAGACGCGCGTGTCTGGATCGAGACCGACGGGGAACGCGTCAGTACGGCCATTGTCGTCAACATGCGACTCGCCATCCTCCAGAGTGCGGCCTACGGCTTTGCAGTTCCTGTGGCGCTCGCCGATGGGCGTCCGGTCTGCGAGTTCGCTCTGGCCTTCTCGCGCGTCGATCACTCCATTTCCCACTTCCACCGTGCGTGGGACGAGGTGTTCAGCGACCTTCGCGCCGAGGGCTTCGGCGACGGGCTGGCGACCTGCGCGCGGCGGCTCCTGCCGCTCTACCAGCGCATGGGGGCGCGCGTCGTGGAGGAGGCGCAGATCCGCGGAGAGAAGCGCTACTTCCTGCACTTCGACCTGGCCCGCACCTCACGATGGAACACGCGGCTTGTGGATCACCCGGGCAACCGGCGGCCGGCCGTGGAGGGCGACGGCGGCCAAGATGCCCCACTGGCATTTGCGCGCCACGAGACACTCGTCGTGCTTGCGCGACTGCGCCTGGTGATGGAGATTGCGCGCGGCAATCCGGATCCTGCCGTGGGCATCGAGGCGCGCCGACGCGGCGCGCACCATGTGCTGGCCACGGTTCGCCATGCGCTCGCCGCGAACGGCATCCCCCCGGAAGGCGACATGCGTCGCGACGCCTTCGCGCGCGCGCGGTCAGACGCTGATGACGCAGGGGCGCTGTGGGAGGCCGTGGCATTGTTCGCGGAACTCACTCAGCTCCCGACGCATGAGAGCGCGCCGACGGCAGCCGGCACACACGCCACGGCGGCAACGGAGGCGGCAATAGAGGCGCTCGACGCGCTCATCCTCGCACTGGTCGAGCTGTGGGATGGCGACGGGAACCGGGATGACGCCAGGTTGCTCGCGAGGGTCGCGACAGACGGGCTCGACGCCGGCCATGCCGACGCGAATGTCGCGCACCTCGGACCGCTCGCGCGCCCGTTCATCGACGCTTCGGCGGCAATTGCCCGACTTGCGAGCCGCGCCGCATCTGACACGCCGTAGTCGCGGTGATGAAGGCGACATGGACCGAAGATCTGCATGACACACGCCACATCCACCGAGGAGTTCCCCCTCGCACGCGGCCTTCCCGTGCTCGGCCACGCGCTCGCGCTTGCGCGCGATCCGTTTGAGCTCGTGCTTCGGCTCACCCGCGAGCACCATGGCGCCGTGCGCTTTCGGGTCCTGAACCGCAGGCTCATGGCGATCTCGGACCCGATGCTCGCTCGACACATCCTGCAGGAGAAGGTCGATACGTATCCGCGCAGCTTCCACTACTTCGAGGCGCGGTCGATTCTTGGGGATGGCCTGCTCACGCAAGAGGGCGACGAGTGGAAGCGCGCGCGGCGCATGATGCAGCCTGCGTTCCGCAGCGACCCAGTGCGTCAGGTGGCCACCGCCACCGCGCGCTGCTGGAGCCGCACGCGCGACCGATGGGACAGCGTCGCAGCTGGCGCCGAACCGGTCGATGCACGTGTCGACCTCACTCGGCTTGCGCTCGACGGGATCACCGCGGCGCTCTGCGGGATCGAGCCTGACCTCGAGGCCGCTGACCGCTTCGGTGCGCTCGTGCGCGAGGCGCTGCTTGAGGTGCGCAAGCGCAACACTGCGGTGATTCGGCCCCCCAAGTGGCTTCCCGAGTGGGTGCCAGGCAACCGCAAGTCCTCGCCGCGCCGGCTCGGCGCGGCGTTTGAGGCATTCCTAGGTCCACTGGTTGACGCGCGCATGCGCGAGCCTGGGGGTCGCGACATCCTTTCGGCGCTCGTGCGCGCTCGCGATGGCGATGGCAGACCCTTCACCCGCCAGGAGCTGCTGGACCAGACGAAGACTCTCTTCGGCGCGGGATTCGAGACAACGGCCACCGGACTCACATGGGCGCTGTGCGAGGTGATGGACACGCCCGGGCTCTGCGACGCGATCGGCGCTGAGGCGCGTGAAGCCGGACTGGAGGGCGACATCTCCGGCGAGGCGCTCGAGAAGCTGGGCCTCGCACGACGCGTGATCGAGGAAACGCTGCGCCTGAACCCGCCTGTCTACACGCTCGGCCGCGTGGTCGCCGCAGACGATGTGTACGAGGGCAGGCGCATCTGTCGGGGTACGACGCTGCTCATCTCGATCTGGGCCATGCATCGCGGCGCAGCATGGGGCGCTGACGCTGAGCGCTTCGATGCCGACCGATGGTTGCCCGAACGCGATCCCCCACGGCATGCATACATGCCGTTCGCCGCGGGCCGCCACACGTGCATCGGCATGCACTTCGCGCAGGTCGAGATGCGCGTTGCGCTCGCGCTGATGTGCCGAGACTTCCGCATCCGCTGGGCACCTGGCGCGGCACGGCCACCCATGCGACCGCAGATCACTGCTGCCGCCAACGGACCGGTGATGATGACCATCGAGCGGCGGTGAGGCGGCGGTTGGCGGGGACCTGTACGGCTCTCGCAGGTCTCGTGCATGTCAGGGTCGCTACATGCCGAGCATCGGCCTCCCGTGGCCGACGCTCACGATGCGCGGTCCGATGAGCGGGCGAACCCGAAGGCGGCATGCACGGGACAAAGAGGTCACGACGAAACTAGACGCCTTCGGCAGCGCAACGGGCGCTCATCGCCCACCCGAAGTCCCGGCGCGACGGCGGATCGCAGGCGCTACCGCGCTGGTCCCGGACCCGCCTGTCGCAGCCACTTGCGGAAGGCGGGCATCGCCCGCAGCGCCGGCGCCAGGCAGTCCACCGCCATGAGCGCCTCGTCCTCGCTCCCGAGCGTGTAGCTGTTGATCACACGGCCCGGGTTCCTCCGCTTGCCGGAGACAAGCGCCGGCGCAAACTCGTTCGCCGCGATCACCGCACCGAGAAGCCGCGCGGCGGCGCGCTCGCCATCGGTGGCGAAGGCAAGCATCACCCGGGTCCATCCAAGCGAAAGCAATGTGCAATCCTTGAAGCGTTCGAGCAGTGCCTGGGCATCTTCGAAGCGTCGACGGGCCAGATAGAGCGGCCCGAGTACCGTACGCATTCCGAGATGGTCATCGTGATCAAGCCGGAGCAACTCGACCCCGATCCCGATCGCACTGTCATAGCCGGCTGCGCATCGCGTGGCGACCAGGTCTGCCGCAAGCGACGACATCACCCTCAGGAGGGGCCGGCACTCCAGCTCGTCCCACAAGTGCCCCGCATGCTCATCAAGGAAGCGCATCCCAAGATCCTCGACACCGACGCCGAGCAGGGCCATCTGACCCTCGATGCGCTCATCAAGCGTGATCTCGGAATGGCGGATCAGCATCAGGTGCGCATCAAGGCAGGCCTCATGCACTTCGATTGCCTTGAGGCACATGGCACACATCCGTTCGACGTCACCTTGCGCGCGGGCATTCATCGCCTCCCACGCGAGTTCCTGCGCGCTGCTGCGCGCAGCGTCACGCGCGCGTGGTGTGGGGCCGGATCTGCGCCGCATGATGCCGAGCGTATCGGGTCACCGTGGGTTCCAGTCAGGAACACGGCCCCCAGCCGCCAAGCACGAACGCAAGATCCTGCGCGTTGACGGTGCCGTCGTTGTTGACATCGGCGCCGAACTTGCCCTGGCCGTCGGTGCCCCACGCGGCGATCACTGCACCAAGATCCGCACCATTGACCTGCCCGTCGTTGTTGATGTCGGTGGCGCACGGTGGCTGCGGCACCACGTCGGCGAAGCCTTCCGGGCCGAACGCCGGCTCGCTGCCGGAGAACTCGTAGGTGCGCAGCACCATCCGGCCATCGATCGGCCCGCCCGTCACCTGCCCGGCGAGGGTTACGAGAGAGGGCGAGTCCGCGTCCGCGAGCACGTTGAAGAGAACGTTGCCTTCGGGAGTGATCGACCCGAGATGGGTGAACGACTCGTTGGACGATCCGTCTGATCCGCTGCCCGAGCCCCAGAAGTAGCCGTTGCGGTAGTTGGTGATCGTGAATGTGCCCACACCACCCGCGCCAAAGAGCGCGTCGCTCTGGAAGGTCCACGTGGTGCCCAAGGTCCAGGCCCACTCCATCGAGATGAGATCGCCGTTAGGCAGCGGGGTAGGGGGCGTGAAGGTCTTCGGGTCATACGGCAGCATGTACGCCCAGTGGGTCGTGTACGCAGTGCCAGCCTGGCCCGTGATCATCTGCATCTGCATCGCGGTGGTGCCGGCGAACTCCCGAAACTGGCCAATGCCAATGGTCGAGCTGCCATCGGATGTGGACGTGAACCGCATCCGTATCTGGCCCGACTCCGTGGCGATCCCCGCAATCGAGCTGGTTGAGCTGAACGAGAACTCTGGCGTCACGTAGAAGGTCGCCTGCGCCGAGCCCGTGAACCGGCCGTCCACCGCCGTGCCCAGGCTCCAAAGCGTCTGATCCCAGAGCACGATCGGCGGCGGCGCGATGAAGCTGTCAGTGCCCGTCATGTACGCGAGCAGGTTCTCCTTCGGCACGTACCAGTA
>CAYPOZ010000091.1:8495-9781 GCA_964412415.1 uncultured Isosphaeraceae bacterium
GCGGAGATCGCCGCGGCGACAGCAATTGATATCGTGATGCGCATGCTTGAATCTCCGCGGGAATCGCCGCGAGTCAAGGGAGGCTTCAGATTTGGGCAGTGAGTGGGGCCTCACGCGGCGTGTGCGGGGCTCACGCCTCAGGGAGTCTCGCGGCAATCGAGACATTCGGCATCCGCTCATCGCGCACCATGGTGTTCAGCCGCATGTCCTCAGTCGGCTGCACGCACCACGGGCTGCCCATCGCGCGGTTCAGTGCGCACGCGATGCGATGCATGCTCCATCCCGGGTTTCCGTCGAGGTGATAGAGGCCGGCAGGTAGACCCTCCAGCGCATCGGCCAATGCACGAGCGGTTTCGTCCAGGAACGAGCACGCCGGGAACCAGCACGTGCTTGCCCCAACAGCACCGTGCTCGGCCTGCCGGCGGATCAGGTAGTCGACCATCTGGTTGCCGCCGGGCCGGAGAGCGATCTGCCAGCCTAGTCGTATGACGTGTGCATCGGGGAATGCCGCGAACACCCGACGTTCGCACTCGAGCTTGTAGCGGCCGTAGTCATCGTGCGGTTCGGGCACCGCATCCACGCGGTGCGGTCCCACCTGATGCGGACCGAACACGGACACCGAGCCCGTGTACACAAACGCGATGCCCATCCGCCGGCAGCAGGCCGCCATGTGGGCAGCCCAGCGCGGATCGCCCATCGCGCAGTGCACGAGCGCAGAGGCCTCGCTGCTGCAGATGTGCTCCTCGACGGCGCTGTCATCGTTCGGAGGCACGGCCGAGCGATCCCATGCGATCACCTGCGCACCACGCGCGCGGATCTCCGCGGCGAGTGCAGGCGCCACGGTGCCGTTCATGCCGGTGATCAGGATTCGCCGGTAGTGGGGCAGTGTCATCCGGCACCTTGATCCGCAGGCGGGGATCCATTGGCGCCGCGCGCATTGGCATGGATCATCGGCGTCACGGATGTTAGGGACCTCTCACCGGTCGGGGCGACGCCGGGCAGCATCCAGTCCATCTGCACCGTGTGCGTGAACCAGCTGCATCGCAACCCCATCTTCACGGGCAAGCCCGACAACAGCGTGCCGCCATTCTTGATTGCGCGGATCTGGACGGGCACGAAGGGGCAGCCGGGGAGGTGAGGGAAGGGCGCGGAAGCGCAACGCTGGGACCGCAGCGCGCCCCTTTCACCGGCACAACGCGACGCGGCCCCACCGACAAGGGCGGGGCCGCGTCGATTGCACTGACGCCGGAGCCGAGACGGCTCCGACGAACCGCATCACTCCATGT
>CAYPOZ010000092.1:0-971 GCA_964412415.1 uncultured Isosphaeraceae bacterium
GGATTCGGCATGTCGACGACGCTGTGGCTCTCGCTCGCGCTGCTGGCGCTGGGCGGCGCAGCCGACATGGTCAGCGTCGTGATCCGGCAGACGCTGGTGCAACTGGACACGCCGGACTCGATGCGGGGCCGGGTCAGCGCCCTCAACGCCCTGTGCATCATCGGCTCGAACCAGCTCGGCGAGTTCGAAGAGGCGGCCGTCATCGAGCCGGAAGTCGATGCGCGCATACCCCGTGAGCTCGAGGATCCGGTAGATGCGCTTGCTGTCGTGCAGCAGCCGCGCCTCCACATCGGGATGCACGATCGGACCGCCCGCGCTCACGTTGTAGGCAGTCGATCCAGTCGGCGTGGCCACGATCAGCCCGTCGCCGGAGATGTCAGGACCCACGTCGCCGCCGAAGCGAAGCCGCGCCTCGATCATGCGGTAGGGGGGGCCCGAAGTGACGACCGCGTCGTTGACGGCAACCTCCGGCGCCACCGACGAGCCGTCCGCACGCCGCACGCTCACCTGCATCACGATGCGCCGTCGCAGCAGCGGCTCTGGTCCGAACACCATCGCCGCATGCCGCTCAAGGCTTGCGGGATCGAACTCCGCGAGGAACCCGAGCCGCCCCGAGTTCACGCCCACGATCGGCACATCGCGGTCGATCAGGCGCCGCGCGATCGCGATGAAGGTGCCGTCTCCGCCGATCGCCACCGCGCGGCAGAAGTCGACGTCCTTCGGCAGCGGCGCATCCGCTGTGGGCATCTCACCCACGATGCGCGCGTGCGCGGACACGATGCGGCGCACGTCGGTCAGCGCCTGTGGCACGCCTGGCCGGTCGGGGCTCGCCACAAGCAGCACATCGTTGCAGGCGCGCGCGGACGCTGCGCCCGCGGGCGTGGCAGGGGGCACTCCCATCACGCCACCAGGCCCTTCGTGAGCTTCATGAATGCGGTCTCGAGGCTGACCTGCTCCTGCGTCAGGCGCGC
>CAYPOZ010000092.1:1177-5621 GCA_964412415.1 uncultured Isosphaeraceae bacterium
GCCGGATGGGCAAGACGATCCTGATCTCCTCGCACATCCTCTCGGTGCAGAGTTCCGCAAGCTCCGAGAGGATGTGCGAGGAGATCAGGATCGTCTTGCCCATCCGGCGCAGCTCCTTCAGCAGCTCGCGCATCTCGATGCGTGCGCGCGGGTCGAGGCCGGAGCTCGGCTCATCCATCAGCAGCACCTTCGGGTCGTGCAGAAGCACGCGGGCCACCGACAGCCGCTGCTGCATGCCGCGCGAAAGCCCGTTCACGTCGGCCGTCGCCTTGTGCACGAGGTCCGTGAGCTCGAGCACCTCGCTCACCACCGTGCGCCGCCTCTCGCCGTGGATCCCGTAGCACGCGGCGAAGAACTCGAGGTACTCGCTGACGAGCATGTCCTCGTAGGCGCCCATGAAGTCTGGCACGTATCCGATGATCGGCCTGATCAGGTGGTTCTGGTACCCGACCACCTTGCCGTCGACGCGCGCCTCTCCCCACGTGGGCTTGAGCAGCGTCGCGAGGATCTTGATCGTGGTGGTCTTGCCCGCGCCGTTAGGGCCGATGAACCCGAAGCACGACCCTTGCTCGATCGTGAGGTTCAGGTTGTCGAGCGCCGTGAGCTCGCCGTACTTGCGGGTGAGGTTGACCGTCTCGATCATCGCCATGGCGCGCCCTGCGGTGGAAGCCTATCTCGCCTCGGGCGCCGCAAAGCGTGCATCCGTCGGCAGCGGAAAGATGCACCGCACCACCACAAGCCCGCTCGATGGGGGCCTCTCGCCGTCAATCATGATCGGCACCGGGCACTCGGCGGCGTCGAGGTATCCCCACACGATGAGGCAGGGCCGGGTCAGCCACGGCGAGAGGTCCATGCCCCGGCCGAGCACGCGGCTCGCGCGCACGGAATCCGCCGCGTTGCCCACGCCGATCGCGCCCTCCGGCGACTCCGTGTCAGGCGGCGCGCTCCGCACGTACTGCGGCGGCTGCAGCATGTGGTAGAGCCCGAGCATGTCCAGGAACAGCCTGTCCCTGTCGGCGGTGATCATGCCGGTCATTCGCATGCCGAAGCGGTCCTCGATGAACGGTTCCGCGTAGCGCTTGGCGATGCCGTCCTCGATCGAGCCAAGCGCCGATCGCAGGTCATCGGGACCCCCGGGGAAGAGCACGTCCGCAATCTCGATTGGCTTGCCTGCCGGCCACTCTGGGATGATGCCGAACCTGCCCAAGTTCGGCAGCTCTCCGCTCGGCTGGATCAGCGGCAGCGCACGCGTCGCGAACCGCGGAAGCTGTGTGCGCAGCGGCGACACGTAGAGCAGGCGCACGTCCTTGAGCGTCGCAGGCAGCGAGTGCGAGAGCACACCGCTCAGGCGCACGCGCGGCGGCGCGCCAGGAACAACGTCCTGCACGAGAGGCCGCGCATCATCAGCGGAAGGCAGCGAGCCCCAGCGCGAATCCACCACACCGAGCCACGACGCGGAGAGCTCGGTGCTTGTGGCGCGCGCCGGGAGGTTGAGCGTCGCGGGCGAATCAAGCGGCGCTTGGTAGCGCGCGGAATCCGGGAATCGGTCGATGCTGCCCTGCGGAGGAGGCGACCATGTCGAGACCCAGTTGCGCACGGGTGCGTCGCCCGCGATCGAGATCGGCGTGCGTCCGTATCCGGGCAGGAACGCGCTGAACCACACGCTCGCGCGCTGGTACACGGGCTCGTCGCGGCGCTCCTGCGATGCGGGCCTGCGTACGGCGTCGAGCACAGTCAGGTGCTGCACACGCGTCTGCGTGGATCGCGTGAGTCCGCCGATGATCCAAGCGCCGGCGCCGAACGCAAGCGCCGTCACCGCGAACGCCACCCACGCGTGCCGCTCCCATCCCTTCCACTTGAGGAACGCGAAGCCTGCAGGTCCTGCCACGAGCCAGTACGTCAGGAAGAGACCGAACGCACCGAGGATGCCAAGTGCGGCCTGCCCTCGCATGCCGATGATGCTCGACACAAGCTCGCCGCGGCCGAGGTCGGTCATCGCCGGGTTGCCCTCAAGCAGGCGGCTGGGCTTGGCGTCGCGCAGCGCGTCGTACTCGGTGGTGCTCGGCGCATCCGCACGGCGCGCAAGGACCCGGTTCCAGAAGATGTCCGCCTGCGGCAGCCCGCCAGGCTGAAGCGCGCGGCGGTGCAGCGCATCGGCATCGAGACCGAGCACCGTGACCTGACCGTGTCCCCACGTGCGCTGCAGCGCGACCGTCACACCATCGAGCGAATCGGCGCGCGGCTCGGGCAGCCCGGTGGCGCGCGCGCGCTTGACCGGCATCAGAACCAGCGGATCCCACGCGCTGCCTGGCGCCTTTGCCTCACGGAACACCACAAGCGGCGTCGTCGCCGATGGGTTCGCCAGCTGCGAGGACTTGCTGATGATCGGCATCAGCTCTCGCACTGGCACCGCATCGAGCCGCTCCGCGCGCCAGTCGGGCATCAGCGCGCGAAGCGGATGGTCTGACGCAGTGACCACGCCCCACGGATCGCCCGTCTCGGGCAGCACAATCACCAGATTGCCGCCGCGGAGCACCCACTCCTGCATCGCGCGCGCCGCATCGCCCGAGAGCGCAGCGGGGGACCCCTCCGTCCAGATGATCGCACCGAACGAAGCCAGCCCCTCGCACCGGTCTGGCATATCCGCGGGCCGCATGCCGCGGCCGATCGCGGTGATCGAGTTCATCGAGGGGATGTAGGGGCTCCCGCCGTAGGGCGTCGCGAGCGCATCGAGACCCATGCGCGCCTGCCCGAGCACGCCGATGAGGTCATGCTCGACCTCCACGCCGAAGTTGGGCTGCTCCGCGGATCGCGGCGAGATGCGCGCGGCCGCAAGCTCCCGCACGCGCTCGCCGCCTCGCTCCTCGTACACGCGCACCACCATCACCTGGTCATCGAGCATCCGTGCCTGAGACGAGGGCGGCAGCTGCGCGTACATCCACGCGCGCGTGGTGGATCCGGGATCGACCACGATTCTTCGCTCGTGCTCGGCAATGTCGCCCTGTCCGTCGCGCACTTCCCACACGAGCTGCGCGGGCGTGCTCTCGGTCACGTCGCAGCGCACCGTGAAGCGCGCACCCACCCAGTCGCCCGGCCGCCACATGCCGCCAGCGCCGAACCACTCGAGCGCGATCGTGCCCTGCGCGAGCGCCGGAGCAGCGCACATCACCGACGCCGCCACCGCGAACGCGCGCATCAGCATGCGCACGGCCCCGGCGATGCTGGATCCTCGCGCGCGCATCACCGACGCATCAGGCCAAACTCGTGGAGCATCGCGGCGTGCGAGAGCGTGCCGTTGAGGAGGCACCGCAGCTCGAACTTCTCGTTGGGCGAGTGCACGCAGTCGTCATCGAGGCCAAATCCCACAAGCAGCGCGTCCGCGCCCGTGTACTCGCGGATCGCGCCCACCGCGGGAATGCTGCCGCCGGAGCCGATGAGCGCCGCATCGCGCCCGAACACTCCCTTGAGCGCGCGCTGCGTCGCGCCCAGGAAGGGGTTGTCGTCGCGCACGCGGAATGCAGGTGCGGCCCCAAACTCGCTGAGCTCGTAGCGGCAGCCTGCAGGCAGCCTCGCCTCACAAATGCGCGGATGCCCGCGAGCACCTTCGCCGGATCCTGCTCGGCCACCAGCCTGCACGAGAGCTTCGCGCTCGCATGCGATGCGATGACCGTCTTCGCGCCCGCGCCGGTGTACCCGCCCCAGAAGCCGTTGACGTCGCAGGTGGGGCGCGACCACGTGCGCTCGAGCGTTGATCGCCCGCTCTCGCCGAACCCGGCCTTGAGCCCGATGTCGCCGAGGAACTCGCCTTCGGGGAAATCGAGCTTCGACCACTGCCCCTTGACCGCCGCGCTGACCTCGCGCACATCGTCGTAAAAACCTGGAATCTGCACAACTCGGTTCGCGTCATGAAGCTGCGCGATGATCGACGCAAGCACGTTGCATGGGTTCGGCACCGCACCGCCGTACATGCCCGAGTGCAGGTCGCGCGTCGGCCCGTGCACCGTGATCTCCACATACACCAGTCCACGCAGCATCGTGGTGACCGCGGGCGTGTCGATGTCCCACATGCCTGTGTCGCTCACCACGCACACATCCGCGGCGAGCATCTTCGAGTGCGCCTTCAGGAACGGCTCGAGGCTTGCGCTGCCCGACTCCTCCTCGCCCTCGAGCAGCACCGTGACCGGGCACGGAAGCGTGCCGTGCACGTCGCGCCACGCACGGAACGCCTCGATGAACGTCATCACCTGGCCCTTGTCGTCGACGGCGCCTCGCGCCACCACGCGCTTGCCCTTAGGGCCATCCACGATCGTCGGCTCGAATGGCGGGCTCGTCCACAGCGCAAGCGGATCCGGCGGCTGCACGTCGTAGTGGCCGTAGTAGAGGATGCGCGGACCGTCCCAGCCGGGCGGCCCCTCATGCGTCGCGACCACCATCGGGTGGCCCG
>CAYPOZ010000092.1:5705-9776 GCA_964412415.1 uncultured Isosphaeraceae bacterium
TGCGCAGGAAGTCGCACAGTCGCTGCACGGATTCGGGGTG
Source organism: uncultured Isosphaeraceae bacterium (assembly GCA_964412415.1). GTDB lineage: Bacteria > Planctomycetota > Phycisphaerae > Phycisphaerales > SM1A02 > ZLKRG44. Next base: position 5,746 of record CAYPOZ010000092.1, read on the forward strand.
CGCCGCGCGGACCCGGTCGAGCACGGCCTTGAGGGAATCGCTCATCGGGCGAAGGGTATCCCGGCGCGGAGCCACCTCGCCGCATCGCCGAGCGCCCACGCGACTAGCGGATCCTGCTGCGCTCCGCCCGCCTGCGCGTTGTGGAGCATGGTCTCGGCGTACATCCGCCCCTCAAGTCCGCCGAGCGCAAGAAAGACGTGGATACCCCACGGCCGATTCGTCGCGTTGTCGGGCTGCGTCCATTCCAGATGCCAGTCCACCGCAGATTGCAGCCGCTCCCGCCACCACGGGTCATTTGCCGCAATCCTGATCAGCGCATGGATGGAGCAGAGCTCGCCCTCGGTCCACGTCTCGATCGTGTCACGATCGCCGTGCACAAGCAGAGGTCCAGGCGCGGCTTGCACCATCGCACGCAACTGGGCACCGATTGCCGGCGCGTTCCCGGTCGCATCCGCCTCCGACACAAGCGACCAGATCCTGCACTCGGGCCGTCGCGGGTCGCCAAGCAGCGCCGGATCGGGGACCGCAGAGCCGCAGGGGGGTGCCGCCGACTCCAGCAGCCGGATCCACAGGTCTGTCCACGAACGATCCTCAGCGTGATCGGACATTGCGCGCTCACGCTAGCACCTCGCGAATGCAGGGCTACACTTGGGTCGATGTCGACGCCCGTGCAAGCATCCCGTCTGGCCGTGCGCCGCTGCCGCCGCTGTGGCGGGCCCGCCACGGGCCGCTCGGGACGCACATGCACCGCTTGCGGATGCGATTTCAAGGCCCGGCCCCCGATGTCGTATGCCCAGATGGAAGGCATCGAGACAGCCCCCGAGACCGTCCCGGAGCGTGCGGAACCCGCCGTGTCCACCGATGACCTGATCGGCCGCCGCCTCTGGGTGGCCTTCGCCGTGTCCCTGCTCGCCATCCTGGCGGTAGGCATGGCGGCGTCATTCGTGGCATGATGCGCGCGACATGACCGAACCCCACTCCTCGCGTCGGGTGATCGTCGACGCCATCGACCTGCGCCGCGCGCTGATGTTCCCGCGCATCATGGGCGCCATCGCCGCGGGTCTGCGTCCGGGCCGCGTGTTCATCGCCTTCGCGATGCTCATCGTGCTCTCCGCCTTCGGCAGCGTGTGGGATGCCGTGATGCCCGCCACCGTGTCGCCATCCGGTCTTTTCGTCGGCAAGCTCGACGAGCGATCGGAGCGAGCATCACGGGACCTCATCCGCTCGCAGGTTGTGATGCGACTCTCGAAGGAGCGTCTGGGCGACGCCGACCCAGACAGCGTCACCGCCTCGCAGGCGCGGCGCATGCTTGAGGCCGCTGTGGCAGCAGGCGACGACGTGGCCAAGGATCCCGCGGCCGTGGCGCGCATGTCTGCTGCGATCGAGGCCGCCCGGCCGCGAGGCTCGTTCGAGGCACTGCGCGATGCGGTGTCGGCGCAGTGGTTCGCGCTTGTGCGGTCGATGGTGTCGCTTGATCCGGGTGCTGCGGGCGCTGCGCTCGGCGGCATGGTCTTCACCATTCCATCGCGCATGTGGAGCGTGTCGCCGGTCTTCTGCATCGTGTTCGGGTTCATTGCGGCGACGGTGACCGGTCTTGCAGCGGGCGCACTCGCGCGCATGAACGCCTTCGATCTCGCCGAAGCGGGCCACCCGACGGTGATGGAGGCTCTGGGCTACGCACGTCGGCGGATGCACGCGCTGGCGATCGGCCCAGTGCTGCCCTTCGGTCTTGCGGTGGTGTGCATGGCGGTGGCCACGGGCATCGGGTTGGGGATGGCGCTCCCCGCGCTCGATGTCGCCAGCGCGGTGCTGCTGCCGGTTTCGCTGGGATTTGCGTTCGTCGCGGTGCTTGCCGTCATGATCGTCGCCTTCGGGCTCACGCTCTTCGCGCCGGCCGTCGCATGCGACGGCGCCGATGCCGTCGAGAGCGCGCAGCGTGCCGGCGCGTACCTGCTCGCGCATCCTCTGCTGGCGGTTGGCTATGCGGCGGTCGCGCTTGTGGCGCTCGCGATCGGCACCGTGATGGTCGACTACGCGCTGACGCAGGCCTGGAACTGGACCTTCGACGCGTACGCGGTGCTCGGCGAGAGCACGCCCGCGCGCACGGCTGGACGCTTCATGTTCCTGGAGTCCGCCGCGCCCGGCGTCGGTGTGCCCGACGGCATCTCGGCGCGCATCAGCGCCGGCGCGCTTGGGTTCTGGCGCACCGTGCTGTGCGGCCTCGAGGGCGCCGCGATCCTCTCGATGACGGTGGCCGCGTCGACCCGCGTCTACCTGCTGCTGCGCCGTGCAGCTGACGGCGTCGAGCCAAGCGACATCTGGGCGGACCGCCCGCTCTCGGGATCGTGAACCGCACGGAGCGGATTGCCCAGGAGGCGGCGCGCCGGCTCCGAGAGGGCAAGGCGCACGGCATCGCCGACGCGATCCGCGGGGCAGTGGGGCACCTTCGTCTCCGTGATGCCGATCTCCCGAGCCATGCCCTCGTGCGCCAGGTCGCGCAGGCGATGCAGCAGGCGGAGTTCGGTGCAGAGGCCTACGCCGAATCGGTGCAGGCCCGCGACCGCCAGCTCATCGCCGTGATGGAACTGCTCGCCCAGGCGCTCGACGCCTACGTGACCGTCGCCGGACGCGCCGCGCGAGGCGAGTTCGACGCAGACCCTCGGGCGCACCTTCGCATCGTCTCGGACCGCCGGATCGGCGCGGCCGCGGTCACGCTCGTCGCCGCGGGCTGGGACGAGCCCGAGTTCACCACGCTCGATACGGCCTTTGGCCGCTGCGACCAGCTTCACTCGCAGAGGGATGGGCTCGCGCTGACGCTCACGCGCATCCCCACGGCGCTCGCGCCCCACGCCGACGATGCCCACGACATGGTCACGGGAAAGCCCACAACCGTCGCCACGGCCGCGCACGTGCGCAGCCGCGCGCGCATCACATGATGCCGCCCTTGAGCTCCCGGTTGCCGCCGAACTTCGCGAGCAGCTTCTTCATCGCGGGATCCACCGCACGCTCGCCCGGCTTGTCCGAATCGCGCGGTCCGCGCTGCTCGCGGCCGCCACGCGCGTCGGTGCGCGGCGGCGGGTCCTTGAGCGCCTTCACCGACAGCGACACACGGCGGTTCTTTCGGTCCACCGAAAGGATCTTGACGTTGATCGTCTCGTTGATCTTGAGCGCATGGATCGGGTTGTGCACGCGCTCGTGCGTGATCTCCGTCGCGTGCACGAGCCCCTCGAGCCCGGGCGCGAGCTCCACAAGCACCCCGAACTCCATGTAGCGGGTGACGCGGCCCTGCACGGTGCTGCCCGCAGAGATCGACTCGAGCGCCGTCACAACCGGGTCCACCATCACGCCCTTGCGCGACAGCGTGACCTTCGAGTTCTTCCCGGCCTTTTCGACCCGCAGCACCTTCACCTCGACCTCGTCGCCGGGGTTCACAACCTCGGATGGGTGCTTGATGTGCTCGTAGGCGAGCTGCCCGATGGGGATGAGGCCGTCAAGGCCGCCGAGATCCGCAAACGCGCCGTAAGGCTGCACGGAAACGATGGTCGCGGTGACGCGCTGGCCCGGCTTGAGCGACTCGAGCAGCTGCTTGCGCTTCTCGTCGCGCTCACGCTCGAGCACCTTGCGCCGCGAGAGCACCATCCTCCCGCGCTCCTTCTTGAGCTCGATGATCATGCACGGGAACTTCTCGCCGATCAGCGTCGACGTGTCCTCGATGTGCCTGATGTCGATGTGCGCCGCAGGCATGAAGGCGCGGTGGTGCGCGACCTCCATCTCGAGGCCGCCACGGTTGACTCCCACGCAGCGCGCCTCGACGACCTGCCCGATGTCGAGCGTGCCCCACTCAGCGCGCGTCACCGCACCGGGCCGCGACAGGATGAGCACGTTCTCGAACGGGTCGAGCCGCTCGACCATGAACTCCATCTCGGTGCCCGGCTCCGGGGGATTCTCGAACTGCGCCACTGGGCAGACACCCTGGCTCTTTGGACCGAACTCCACCAGCACGTCACCGTCGCGGACCTGCATCACGCGGC
>CAYPOZ010000093.1:0-9479 GCA_964412415.1 uncultured Isosphaeraceae bacterium
GTCCGTACAGGCCGCGAAGCGCGCGGAAGGACTCATCGGATGAACGATACGCCCGCAGGCGGTCCGCCCGCCTATCTGCTGGTGCAGGGCAAGATCACCGATCTGGAAGGCTTCAAGGCCTACAGCGCTGCGCTGCCGCCGATCTACCGCAAGTACGGCGGGCACTATCTGACGATCACCCCAGCCCCCAAGGTCGAGGTCGCCGAGGGCGACCCGCGCGGCGAGAGCATCCTGATCGCGCAGTTCCCTTCCAAGGAAGCCGCTTGGGGCTTCTGGAAGTCGGCCGAGTACGAGGCGGCGAAGAGATTGCGTGAAGGCAAGGGCCGCTTCTTCGTGACTGTGCTCGAAGGCCTGCCAGTCAACGACTCACCTGCCACATGATCTTCACGCCGACCGTGGCGACGTCCCGCTAAAATATAGACCTCCCGTAACGAGGACGATCCGATGACCCTCAAGTCCGTCTATTTCGGCGCACTCCTCGAGCAACGCTTGTCGCGGCGCGGATTCCTCGTCGCCTCCGGCGCCGCGGCAGCGACCGGTGCCCTGCCCGCCCTCGGCGCGGGGGCGGACACCACGCGCAGTGCGAAGGCCAAGTCCTACGCGGCCCTCGCGCCATCACGCGAGGACGCGCTGCGGTTGTCACCAGGGTTGCGGTCACAGGTGATCGTCGGCTTCGGCGACCCGCTGTTCGATGGCGACCCGGGCCTCACCGCCGGCGATCTGCGTACGCTCGACTGGCTGGACCGCGACGCGGCGACGCGGCAGGAACGAAGGTTCGGCACCAGCAACGACGCGTTGGCCTTCTTCCCGATGCGCGGGCGACGCAATGCCGGCCTGCTCTGCGCGAACCACGAATATGTGGATGAACTGGTCTTTGCAGGCCTGTCCGGATCCGAGTCGGATCAAGCACGACAGGTCGCCGCGATGATCGCGGCACGGCCGCAGATCGTCGCTTGGATGCAGGCGGCGCATGGCGTGAGCGTGCTCGAGGTGCGCCGCGGGATGCGCGGTTGGCGCGTCGTGCGGGGTGCAGCTGCGACGCGGCGTATCACCGCCAACACCCCGATGGAGATCTCCGGACCCGCGCGCGGTGCGTCGCTGCTGCGGACCAACGCCGACCCCACCGGCACACGGGTGCTCGGCACCTTCGCCAACTGCGCGGGCGGCAAGACGCCCTGGGGCACCTACCTCACCGCCGAGGAGAACATCCAGGATTATTTCGGCGGCGCACGGACCTGGGCGGGCGGCGCGGACGCCGACGAAGCGACGAAGCGCGCGCACCGCCGCTGGCCGCTGCGCGAGCGCTCCGCCTACGGCTGGGACACCGTCGATCCGCGCTTCGATGTCCGTCGCGAACCGCGCGAGGCGCTTCGGCACGGCTGGATCGTCGAGATCGATCCGCAAGACCCGACGATGGCGCCGCGCAAGCGCACCGCGCTCGGCCGCTTCTGCCATGAAGGGGCGAATACCATCCTCACGAAGGACGGGCGGGTGGCCGCCTATATGGGCGATGACGCCAAGTTCGAGTATGTCTACAAGTTCGTCAGCCGCGACCGCTTCGACCCGAAGGACCGTGCCGCCAACCGTGACCTCCTCGACCACGGCACGCTCCATGTCGCGCGCTTCGACGCCGACGGACGCGGCGAGTGGCTGCCGCTGGTGTACGACGAGCGCGGTCCCTTGAACAGCGGAGCCGGCTTTACGAGCCAAGCAGAGGTCGTGATCCGCTGCCGCGAGGCTGCAGACTTGCTCGGCGCCACGCCGATGGACCGGCCTGAGGACGTCGAACCGAGTCCGGTGACAGGGCGCGTCTACATGGCGCTCACCAAGAACGACTCGCGCGCGCCTGAGCGCCGCGATTTCATGGGCCGCAACATCGACCTCGGTCCGAACGCCGCGAATCCGCGGCCCAAGAACGACTTCGGCCACATCGTCGAACTCATCGAGGACGGCGACGATGCGTCCAGTCTGCGGTTCGCATGGAACGTGTTCCTGCTCGCAGGCGATCCGCGTGATGGCGCGGCACGTTTCCTGACCCGCGCGGAGGACCTCGCCGCCGGACAGCTTGCCCGCGAAGATGTCTATTACGCGGGGTATGCCGACCGCGGTGCTGTGAGCCCGATCGCCTGTCCGGACAACCTCGGCTTCGACCCCTCCGGTCGCCTGTGGGTGGTGACCGATGCCGACACCCGGCTGATCGGCAACAACGGCTGCTTCGTGGTACCGACAAGCGGGCCGGATCGAGGACGACTGACACAAGTGCTGAGTGCGCCGGTCGGCGCCGAAGTCTGCGGCTGCGAGTTCACGCCCGACGGCAAGACGCTGTTCCTCAGCATCCAACACCCCGGCGAGGGCGGCACGGTGGACGCGCCTGCGAGCCATTGGCCGGATGGTGGCGGCTTGCCCGCGCGCTCGGCGGTCATCGCCGTAAGCCGCGAGGACGGTGCGCCGCTCTGACAGCGGCCGCAGCGCCCGCGATGCTGGAGTTCCTCGATCGCGAAACGGCCGCCGGACACCGGCTCGTCGCGGCATTCGTCATCGCCACCGAAGGCTCCACCTACCGCAAGCCGGGCGCATTGATGTTGCTGTCCTCGAGCGGCGCACGCTGCGGCCTGCTGAGCGGCGGCTGCCTGGAAGGCGACCTCCATGAACACGCGCAGCGGTTGTTGGCCGGTGACGATCGCATCCTCGAGCGCCATTACGACGGCCGCGGCTCCGATGACCCGGTCTGGGGGCTCGGCCTCGGCTGCGAGGGTGCGATGCGCATCCTGCTGTGGCGCCTCGAGGCGGGGAGTTCTCTGACGCTGCTGCATAGGTGGCTGTCGACCGCGATACGCCGCGAGCCGGCGCTGCTCGAGATCGATCTCGCGAGCGGCGACGGTACCTTGTCGATGGGCAGCGCGCTCGGCGGCCGTGCCGACAGCGCCTCGTCGGTCGGTGTGCTGCCACCCGGCCGCGCGACACTGCGCGACGGCTCGTTCGCAGTCGCTGCTGCACGCGCCCCTGCGCTGCTGCTCTGCGGTGCAGGCCCCGACGCAGAGCCGGTCGTGCGGATGGCGTCGCAGGTCGGATGGCAGGTGACCGTGGTAGATCACCGACCGGCCTATGTCGAGGCCGCACGCTTCCCAGGTGCGGTCCGTGTCGTGACGGTCGATGCCGCTGACCCAGGCGCCGTCGTCGCACTCGACGGGTTCGACGCGGCGGTGGTGATGAGCCACAACCTGGTCGCGGATGGCCGCTACCTCGCCGCGCTCGCCGTCAGCGACATCCCGTATGTCGGTCTTCTCGGTCCCGCTGCACGACGCGAGCGGTTGTACGCGGAGCTCGGATCTTTGGCCGAGGCGCTGCGGCCACGGCTGCGTGCGCCCGTCGGCCTCGATCTCGGCGGCGCCTCGCCCGAGGCGATCGCGCTCTCCATCGTCGCTGAGCTGCAGGCGTCGCTGCATGGACGCAGCGGCACGCCGTTCTCCGCGCGTCCTTAGGGGGACGGCAGCACGGCGTCGAAACGCCGGAACCACTCGAGGATGCGCTCGTCGCGCTCTCGACCGCTGATCTGCAGACCGTGGGTGTCACCCTCGTAGACCACGAGGTCATGGACCTTGCCAAGCTCGCGCAGGCGGGCCGCGAACGGCAGCGCGTGTGCGGCGGCGGAGACGATGGGGTCGGCGCCGCCGTGCAGGATGAGCACCGGCGCACGCAGCTCTTCCGCCCAGGCCATCGCCGAGCGCGCGCTCAACGCAGCATCCGGGTCGGCATCGAAGCCAGGGATCAGGCGACGCGCCGTCGCGAGGCTGCCGGCGTCCGCCGCCGCGCGGGCGCTGCGCAGATCGGTGGGTGCGCCCACCGTGGCGATCGCGAGATGCGGTGCGCCTGCCCGCGCCGCGAGCAGCGCCATCATGCCACCGCGCGAATAGCCGAGCGCGAACACCCGCTGCGGATCGACATAGGGCAAGGCTTGTCCGACGCGCGTCACGGCGAGCACATCGCGCACATCGGCGCCCCCGAACTCCTCCCGACCCTCGCCACCATCATTGCCACGGTACTGCGTGCCGATGACGACATACCCTGCGCGCACGAAGCGATCGAAGCCGAACTGGGTGTTGGGCCTGAGCTTCGAGTCTTCAAGCGCACCGCCGCGATGGAACACGAGCAACGGCAAGCGGTCGCCCTCGCGCGCAGTGGAAGGACGCCAAAGATAACCGACCACCTTCAGCCCATCGCTGAGATAGGTGATGCGCTCGCAGGTGATGCCGGGAGCACCGCGGTCGAGGTATTCGGCTGCCGAGAGGATCGAGGCCTCTGCTACGGTCGAGGGACTCATCGCGAGTCCCTGCGACTTCGCGGCCTTCGCTTCTCGGCGATAGTTCGCCATCTGGCGCGAACGGTAGTCGTCGTAGTCGGGGTCCCGGGCCGGACAGGTTTCGCGCGCGACGATACGATCGTCCGCGGCGGCGGTCTCGAGCGCGCGCACCGGCACAGGCGCAGCGGCGAACCAGAGCGCAGCGCCGAACATCCAGACCCTGACACGATCCGTCATCATCATCCGCCCCTCCGATCGGTACGCCCTTCAGTTCCGCCGGCGGATGCCGCGCACCGGCTCGGCCTGCAACGGATCCTCGGGCCAGTGGTGACGAGGATACCGCCCGCGCATGTCCTTGCGTACCTCGACATAGGCGTTGCGCCAGAAGCTCGCGAGATCGGCGGTCACCTGCAGCGGTCGCTGTGCAGGCGACAGCAACTTGAAGGTCACGGGCAAGCGCCCATCGGCGAGCCGCGGCGTGGTCGCCATGCCGAACACCTCCTGCATACGCATCGATGCACAAGGCGCGAGGTCATCGAGATAGTCGATCCGGATCTTCGAACCGGTGGGCACGGTGAGGCTCGACGGCAGCCAGTCATCGAGTCTGCGGCAACGCTCGGCACCGAGCCGCAGCCGCAGCGCGTCCAATACAGGCAAGCGTGCGAGATGGCTGCGCCGCGTGATCCCCTCGAGCCAGGGCTCGAGCCAGTCGTAGTCTGCTGCGAGGGCGGCCACCGCGAAGTCCGGCCAGTCTCCGGTGCCCGGCAGGGCGCTGCGGCGCGCGAGTCCGATGCGTGCGCAGAACGCGCGGGCATCGTCGGTCCAGGGCAGCGCGTCGAGTCCGAGCTGCCGCAGACCCTCCAGCATCGCCGCGCGCGCAGCCTCGGGTGGCATGCGCGGCAGCGGCTTCTCGCCGACGACGAGGCCGTCGATCCGTTCGACCTCGCGCGCCACCACGGCCTCGTCCTGGGACGACCACGCGACCTCGACCGCGCGCCGCAGGCGTCCGTCAGCTGCAGCTTCGAGCGTCCTGCGATCCAGCGCCACCGCGAGCAGGATGCGCGCCTCGCGATCACGATCATCGAGGTCGAGGGCGACGATGAACTCGCTGCGGCCGAGCCGGTCGACATGCGCAAAAGCGGCGCCGCGGCCGTTCGCCAGCAGGAAGCGCGGTGCGTCGCCGGCGCGACGGCGCCCGATGCGATCGGGATAGGCGCAGGCCAGCAGACCTGCGGCGCCGATCGGCGCGCGTGGTTCTACCGCCGGGTCATCCGCGCGACGACGCTCGACCAGACGCCGCTCGAAGAGCTCGGCGTTACGGCGCACGCGCGCCACTGCGCCCGGGTCGATGTCACCGGCAGCGCCACCGCCACGGCCCCGGCCGAGCACAAGATCGAGACGCGCCAGCACATCGGCATCACGCGCATCGCCCGGTCGGCCTCGCAGGAGATCGCGCTCGCCGAGCACAGCGGCGAGCTGCGCACCGAGCCGCGACTCGCCGCGACGCTGCGCCTCGAGCAGCAGGTGCGCAAGCCGCGGGTGCGCCGGCAAGCGCGCGAGCGCCCGACCGTGGGCGGTGATGCGCTGCGCATCGTCCAATGCCCCGAGACGGCCCAGCAGGTCTCGCGCGCTGTCGAGCATGGGCGCGGGCGGGGCATCCAGCCAGGGCAGCGCCGCCGCCTCATCAGCGCCCCACTCCGCGAGGTCGAGCGCGAGCGGCGCGAGGTCGGCCTCGATGATCTCGGGCGGCGTCTGCGCCGCGAGGCTGCGCTGCGCGCCCTCGCTCCACAAGCGGTAGCAGGTCCCCTCGGCGACGCGTCCGGCGCGGCCCGCGCGCTGGTCGGCAGCGGCGCGCGAGATGCGCCGGGTCTCGAGGCGGCTCATGCCGGTCACCGGATCGAATGCCGCGCGGCGCACCAGTCCCGAATCGACGACCGCGCGCACGCCGGGCAGCGTGAGACTGGTCTCGGCGATGTTGGTGGCGAGGACCACACGGCGGCGCCCAGCAGGATCGGGCTCCAAGGCACGCGCCTGTTCGGCAGGGGCCAATTCGCCGTACAAAGGCAGCAGCACGACCGAGTCATCGACCTCGGGCATACCCCCGAGCATCGTAAGCGTGCGACGGATCTCGCCCGCGCCCGGCAAGAAAGCGAGCACATCGCCCGCGCACTCGCGCAGTGCGCGTTGCACGGCGAGTGCGAGCAGCCGCTCGGGCGACTCGTCACCGCCCGGCAAGACCGGCATCGCTCGGCCGAGGTATCGGATCTCCACGGGATACAGACGACCCGCCGCCGTGACCACGGGCACCTTCGCACCCGTCGCGCGCGTGAGCAGCGCGGACACCGCGGCGCCGTCGAGCGTGGCCGACATCACGACGATCCGCAGATCGGTGTCGAGCGTCGCACGCGCATCGAGGCACAGTGCGAGTCCCGTGTCGGCCTGCAAGCTGCGCTCGTGGAACTCGTCGAACAGCACGGCCGCCACGCCCTCGAGCGCTGGGTCAGATTGCAGCATGCGCGTGAGCACGCCCTCGGTGACCACCTCGATGCGGGTGTGCGGACCGACCCGTGTGTCGAGCCGCATGCGATGGCCGACCGTCGCGCCCACCCCCTCCCCCAGCGTCTCGGCCATGCGCTGCGCCACCGCACGCGCAGCCAGCCGGCGCGGCTCGAGCATCAGGATCTTGCGACCATGCACCCATGGCTCATCGAGCAAGGCGAGCGGCACCACGGTGCTCTTGCCGGCGCCCGGCGGGGCCTCGAGCACCGCTGCCGGACCTGCAGCCAGCGCCGCCCGGAGCGCAGGCAGCGCCTCGAGGATCGGCAGGGTGGGCAACACGGGTCGCGGCGGGGGCATGGGGATGACAGGATGATAAGGGCAACGGATTGTATTCAATCGACCGGGCGGAACCCCGTCGCAGGGCAAATAGTTCAAAAGATATATAATGCTCCGCAGGGAATCGCCCTCATATCCGCCGTCCCCCTTGTATCAGGAGCTCGACATGCGTCTCGACAAAATGCGCCGCAGCAGCAATGTGGAAGATGCCCGCGGACAGCGCGCCGGGGGCCGCGGCATGGGCGGCGGCGGTCGCGGCGGCATGAAACTCGGTCTCGGCGGCATCGTGCTCGCGCTGATCGCCTCGTGGCTGTTCGGCATCGACCCGCGCGTGGCGCTCGGCATCGTCCAAGTCGGCTCCGCGGTCACGGGCGCCGGGGGCGGCGGGATGCCCGGCGCAGGGAGCGCACCGACCGGCGTCATGGGTGCGCCCACGGATGCTGCAGGCGATGCGGCAGCCGCCGTGCTTGGCGACACCGAAGAGACCTGGACCGAGATCTTCAAAGCGGGCGGCGCACAGTACCAGCCGCCCGTCCTCAAGCTCTTCAGCGGCGAGGTCGTCACGGCCTGTGGCCGTGCGAACTCGGGCGCAGGGCCGTTCTATTGCCCGGGCGACCAGAAGGTCTACATCGATCTGTCGTTCTGGAACGAACTCGAGACGCAGTTCAAGGCGGCGGGCGATTTCGCGCAGGCGTATGTGATCGCGCATGAGGTCGGCCATCACATCCAGACCATCACCGGTACCTCGCAGCAGGTGCGTCAGGCGCAGGCGCGCGCCAGCAAGGCGCAGCAGAACCAGTTGCAGGTGATGATGGAGCTGCAGGCCGACTGCTACGCCGGCATCTGGGCGCACCACGCCGAGCGCTCGCGGCAGATCCTCGAACAGGGCGATCTCGAGGAAGCGCTCGCAGCTGCCTCGGCGGTCGGTGACGACACGATCCAGAAACGCATGCAAGGCTATGTGCAGCCCGAGTCCTTCACCCACGGCACGGCGCAGCAACGCACGCAGTGGTTCAAGCGCGGGCTCGAGACCGGCTCCATGCAGTCCTGCGACACCTTCAAGGCGGGGGCGTGACGGTGCGCGGCGCTGCGGCGGTCCTGCTCGCGCTGATGCTCGCGGGCTGCGCCACCGCGCCGGACGGCACCGCCGAAGATGTCGCGCTGCAGCATGCGCGCAAGCTGCTGCGCTCGACCATCCTCGTCGATGGCCACAACGATCTGCCTTACGCCGTGCGCGGCTTCAAGGACGCGCCCGGCGACATCGTCGCCTACGATCTGCGCAAGCCCACACCCGGTGACACCGACCTCGCGCGGCTGCGTGCCGGCGGCCTCGGTGCGCAGTTCTGGTCGGTCTACATCCCGGGCGAGGGCCGTGGCCCGTTCGCGCGCCCGCAGCTCGAGCAGATCGAGATCGCGCGCCGCATCATCGCGCGCTACCCCGACACCTTCCGCTTCGCGACCACCGTGGCGGAGATCCGCGCGGCCCACCGTGCCGGCAGGATCGCCTCGATGCTCGGCATGGAAGGGGGCTACGGCATCGAGAACTCGCTTGGTGCGCTGCGCGCCTACTACGATCTCGGCGTGCGTTACATGGCGCTCACGCACAACGCGCACACCGATTGGGCCGACGCTGCGGCGATGGTGCCCGCGCGGCATGATGGTCTCACGCCCTTCGGTGAGGAGGTCGTGCGCGAGATGAACCGGCTCGGCATGCTGATCGACCTCTCGCATGCCGCGCCCTCCACGATGGCAGACACGCTGCGCATCACCGAGGCCCCGGTGATCTTCTCGCACTCCTCGGCGCGCGGCGTCTGCGATGTGCCGCGCAATGTCCCGGATGACATCCTGCGCGAGCTGCCGCGGAACGGCGGCGTAGTGATGGTCACCTTCGTGGCCGGCTTCATCAACTGCGAAGTCGGTCGCGTGACCCAGCCCTACATGGCCGCATTGCGTGCACGCGCTGCAGCGGCTGCGACGCCCGAAGAGGCGCAGCGGATCATGGACGAGGGCCGCGCCGCGATGCCGCGCCCGCGCACCACCATCGGCATGGTGGCCGACCACATCGAACACATCCGCCGCGTGGCGGGCATCGATCATGTCGGCATCGGCGGGGATTTCGACGGCAACGACGCTTGGCCGGAAGGCCTCGACGACGTGTCGACCTACCCGAAGCTGTTCGCGGAGCTGATCCGTCGCGGCTGGACCGACGCCGAGCTGCGTCAGCTCGCCGGCGAGAACGCGCTGCGTGCGATGGAGCGGACCGAGCAGGTCGCCGCGCGGCTGCAGCAGGCGCGGCCAGCGTCGACGATGGTGTTCACTCCACCGGTGACACCGGCGCCCTGAC